>JBGUBD010000006.1 GCA_041821185.1 Phycisphaerales bacterium AB-hyl4
GTTACGGCAGTAATGAAAACAATAGGGATGAGCCATCAGACTCGGGCTCTGTATAGGAGGCTGAAGCCCACGGCGTGACGCCGTGGGCTTCGAGGGTGCCTGAGAGTCATGTCTGATCCGCAATTACACCGCATCGCGGTCGACGCGTTCGATGTCCGCGCCGAGTTGTTGCAGGCTCAGCTCCATGCGTTCATAGCCGCGGTCGAGGTGATAAACACGGTTGATCGTCGTGGTCCCTCGTGCCGCGAGGCCGGCGAGCACCAGCCCCGCCGAGGCACGCAGATCGCTGGCCATCACCGGCGCGGCGATCAGCTCACGCACGCCTGACACGAGCACGGTTGGCCCGCTGCGCACCATGTCCGCGCCCATCCGCGCCAGCTCCGCGACGTGGAGAAAACGGTCGGGGAAGATCTTTTCCGTGATGATCGAATTGCCGTCCGCCAGGCAGAGCAGCGCCATCATCTGCGCCTGAAGGTCCGTCGGAAAACCGGGGTGCGGCTGCGTCACCACATGTACGGGCTGCAGGCGGCGCTGCGTGGCGATACGCACACGATCATGCAGGCGGTCTTTGCTCACCGCGCCGTTGCCGTCGTCCGGCTCGACTTCGATGCCCACGAACTTCAATCGATCGAGCAGCGCGGTCAGCGCCAGCGTCGGGAAGTTTTCCAACACCACGTCGCCGTTGGTGATCGCCGAGGCGATGACGTACGTGCCCGCTTCGATGCGGTCGGGCAGCACGGCGTGGTCGGCGCCTTTAAGTGACTTCACGCCTTCGATGGTGATGCGCGGCGAGCCTGCGCCGGTGATCTTTGCGCCCATCGCGTTGAGCAGGTTGGCCAGGTCTTCCACCTCCGGCTCGCAGGCGGCGGACTCGATGACGGTCGTGCCCTTGGCGAGCGTGGCGGCGCACATGACGTTGGCTGTGCCGAGCACCGTCGAGCCGTTGGGCCCGCCGAGGAACAGGTGGCAGCCGACGAGTCCTTCGCTGGGGGTCTCGGCGACGATGTAGCCTTCGTCGAGGCTGATGCGAGCGCCCAGGGCGCGCAGGCCGCGCAGGTGCAGGTCGACCGGGCGATCGCCGATCGCACAGCCGCCGGGCATCGACACGCGGGCCTCGCCCCGCCGAGCGAGCAGCGGCCCGAGCACGCAGATGCCCGCGCGCATGGTCCGCATGATTTCGTAGGTGGCCTGCGAGTTGGTGTCAGCCGAGGTGTGCAGCTTCAGCGAGCGGTTGCCTTCGCCGGTGCGTGTGACTTCACAGCCCAGCGAGGTCAGTAGCCGACCCATTGACCGGATGTCCGCCAGGTCGGGCACGTCCTGCAGTGTGATCGGCTTGTCGCTGAGCAACGCGGCCGCCATCAGTGGCAGGCTCGCGTTTTTCGAGCCATGCACACGAAACGTTCCGCGTAGCCGTTTACCGCCATGAATTACGAATGCGTCCATGCGGTCAAGTTGTCGCAGATTCCGCCCCGCGCGGCAAGCCCGCCAACGTCGGCGGCCTTACTCGTCCGGCTTGAAATTCAACGACACCGAATTGATGCAATATCGCAACCCCGTCGGCTGCGGCCCATCTTCAAAGACATGGCCCAGGTGTCCGCCGCAGCGTTTGCAGAGCACTTCCACGCGGTTCATGCCGTGGCTGGTGTCGCGTTGCAACTCGATATTGTCGTTGTTCGCCACATCGTAAAAGCTCGGCCAGCCGCAGCCGGACTCGAACTTCGTGCCCGAGGCGAACAGCTCCGCGCCGCAGGCGATGCAGACATACGTGCCTGTTTCGTCGTGTTCGTTGTATTGGCCGGTGAACGGCCGTTCCGTGCCCTTTTCGCGGACGACGCGATACTGCTCGGGCGTGAGCTGCTCGCGCCACTGGTCTTCATGTTTTTCGATATCGCGTTGCATGGGCGGGGTCTCCGTGATCGTAATGCGAGTCAGGCCGAAGTCGAGTTTGGTGATCGCCTGTGACGCGGCCGACGTTGTCGCCGTCGCCGCCGTCGTCGAGGCCTGGCTGTGTCCCGTCGCCTCGACAGGCGCGGCAGTCGAGCGGGTGTCGGCCTCGCAGGCCGGCAGCACCCCGACGGCAATGATCAACAGCACATACGCGTTCAGCCCGAAGCGACGCCGACGGAAGTTAATCATGGCGGAACCTTTTGCTGCCGGTTTTTCGCCGCCGCACCAGTGGGGCGTGATACACTCAACCAGGGGCCCGGGGTTTTTATTCTAGGCGGGGTGCAGCATGTTCCAAACGCTCGGCCAACGGTTACGGCAATTACAGGTCATCCTGCTCGTCGGCCTGCTGCTGACGAGCCCGGCAAACGCCAGCCAGCCTGACGCCAGCGAGCTACTGCAAGGTCGGCCGGTTTTCTCCGGCGTTCAGTGGGTCGACCCCCGCCTCGACGAAGCGCTCTACCCCGTCAACATCAACAACTGGTGGGGCCTGATGAATCGCCAGGGCGACCTGGTCGTCTATCCCCAATTCGACTGGGCCGACTACACATGGGACGGCCGTATCCGCGTCGTCCGCGACGAACGCACCGGCTTCATCAACGGCGCAGGCGGCTGGCTGACCGACCCGATCTACCCCTACGCCGACCGTTACGCCGATGGGTATGCCGTCATCGGCGACGGCGAACGGTTCGGCTATCTCGACAAGGCGGGACGCGTGTTCCTGCCGATTGAGCTCGATGGGGCGCTGCGGTTTCAGGAAGGCATGGCGGCGGTGCAGCAGGGCGATCGCGTCGGCTACATCGACCGCCGGGGCGAACTGGCGATCCCGCTCGCCTTCGCCCGCGCCCGCTCGTTCCACCAGGGCAGGGCGGTCGTGCAGTTGCCCGAAGATGGCCCCAACCCCGGCATGCTCGGCTATATCGACAAACGCGGTGAGCTGATCTTCGCTGACACGCAGGGCGACTTCTCACACCTGGGCGATTTTCACGACGGCCTCGCTCGCGTCCGCGTGCATGGCAAGTGGGGCTACTTCGATCGCAGCTTCCGCTTGCGCATCGAGCCCAGCTACGAGCAGGCAGGCGACTTCCACGACGGCCTCGCCCGCGTGATGCGCGACGGGCGATGGGGCTATATCGACAAGGCTGGCCGACTGGTTGTCGACACGCGATACGACGACGCCAGCGACTTCGCCGACGGCCTGGCGATGGTCGGACTCGGCGACGAGCACGGCTACGTCAACCGCATGGGCGATCACCGCATCGCACTCCAGTTCAATCACGCCCAACCGTTTTTCCGCAACCTCGCACGCGTTTCGATTGACAACAGCTTTGCGTATGTCGACGTGTCCGGCCGAGCGGTGTGGGACCCGCGCGCTCCGCTTCGACAGATCCGCAACCGCACCACCCGCCTGCGGGCCGACCCGGAGTTTCAATATCTGCGCCGTTACCGTCGCGGCGCCGTGCCCCCGCCGCCGCAGCGTGCGCCGATGCCCGAGCCCTACCCGCCCGATCACGAGTATGAGCCGGAGCTGCCCCGGCCGCCCGTGCCGTGACGGTGATGTCACGCGACGTCATGCCATGTCATGTCATACCACGCGATGCGCGCAAAAAGACGCCCAGCCGGACGACAAGGTCATCAACAGCTGGGCGTGCGGGGTGGGGCTGGGTTGTAGTCGATTAAATCATCATCATAGCGACAAAGCTGTCGCGACGCCATTGATCACCGAAGCGATGCGCACCGAGTCGTGCACATGCTCTTCACTCAGGCCGTGCTTCTTGATGCTCGCTTCGTGGGCGTTGACGCACATCTGGCAGCCGGACAGGGCGGCACATGCCATCGCGAACAGTTCGAAATCGACCTTGCTGGTCGCTGGCTGCGCCATCCGCGACATGCGCAGGCGGGCCGGCATCTTGTACGCTTCCGACTCGATCAGATGCCGAAAGCGGTAATAGGTTGTATTCATCGCCATCAGGGCCGCGGCGGCTTTGGCGTCTTCGATGACATCTTCGCCGACGTCCGCCGCCTTCGCGTCCGCGAGCAGCGCGTCGCTGAGTTCCTCGCATCGCACGAAGTATGCCGACGCCAGCGCCGTGCCCCAGACCTGCGATTGGGTGAGCTTCTCCGGCCGAAGCACGGATTGGAGATTCAGCCGTAGATCCTTCGCGAGGTCCGGCAGCTTGTCTCGCAGCGCGTCGATGGCAGGGGTGGTGATGGTGTCACTCATGGGAAATCCAAATTTAGTGATCTGGCGATTTGGTGATCAGAAAGACAACACGTATGTCGTCTTCGGCGTTCGGCGACTTCACATCGCCAAATCGCCAGATCACCAAATCACCAAATAAAAATCACACTTCCAGGTACGGGTCGCCCGACTGCCAGTTGCAGGGGCACAACTCGTCCGACTGGATGCCGTCGAGCACGCGGAGCGTTTCTTCGACGCTTCGGCCGACGCTGAGGTTGTTCACAGTCACCCACTGGATCACGCCTTGCGGATCGACGACGTACGTCGCTCGCAGGCAGACTGTCTCGTTCGGGCAGAGCACGCCCAGTTCGCCCGCCAGCTTCTGCGCCGCCAGCAGCGGATACTGCAAGTCGCGCAGGTCGTCGTGGCTCTTCCGCCACGCCTGGTGCGAAAACTCGTTGTCCGTGCTCGCGCCGTACACCACGGCGTCGCGGTCGGCGAAGTCCTTCACCTTCTTGGAAAACTCCACCAGTTCCGTCGGGCAGACGAACGTGAAGTCCTTGGGATAGAACACGAACACTTTCCACTTGCCTTCGTGCGTGCCGCTGTTGATATCGACAAGGTCTTCCTTCTCAAGGCCGACGCACGCTTTGCAATTGAATTCCGGGAACTTTTCGCCAACGGTCAGCATGAGTTCATACCTCTCTCGCCTTCTCAGGCGGGTTCACAAAAAACCACAAAAATTTTGTTCGGAAACACCAACAATGCGGGATGCCGCCGCAAGACGGCACGAGCCATAGATTAGAATCTTTCCAAGCAATGTCAAGTCAAGGAAAATGCTTTTTCAGGCAAAGCCCACGGATGTAGCGCAGCGAATCCGTGGGGCAATCCGTGGGGGCGCGATCACTCCGCGTGTTCCAGAAACCGCGTTAACCCCGGCCGAAACACGACCTTGTCCTCCACCACGACAAGCTTTTCATCCAGGAACATCTGCACCGCCTGCGAGAGCACTCGGCTTTCCAGTTCGACGCCCTTTTTCCGCACGTCCGACGCCGAGTCTTTGCCCACGTCGATGTGGAAAACGTCCTGCAGGATGATGGGCCCTTCATCGAGCGCTTCAGTTACGAAGTGCGCGGTGCACCCCGTCACGCGCACGCCCTGCTCCCACGCCTGGTGGTACGGCCGAGCGCCGGGGAAGTAAGGCAGCAACGACGGGTGAATGTTGATGATCTTGTATCGAAACGCTTCGACCATCTGCGGGGGCACGATCTGCATATATCGGGCCAGCACGACCAGGTCGGCGTCCATCGCCTTGAGCTGCTCCAGCATCCATTCGAAGTGTGCGCCCTTATCCGTCGCAGTTTTGTACGCGAACGGCAGGCCCGCCGCCTTCGCCACCGGTTCGAGGTCCGGGTGGTTGCCCAGCACGCCGACCAGTTCGCCGCGGTAGTGGCCCGCCTGCCAGTCGTCGATGAGCTGTTTCAGGCAGTGGGGCTCTTTGCTGACGAGCACCGCGACGCGCTTGCGTCGACGTTGATCGTGCAGCGACACGCGAACGTCCATGCCCACATCCACGCCCAGCTTCAGCAGGCCGGTGATCAACTCGTCCAGCGACAGGTCCAGCTCGACCAGGTCGACGAGCATGTCCATGAGAAACTGGCCATGCGCGACCTGCTGTTCCAGGTCGAGAATGTTCACGCCATGTTCCGCCAGGTACGTCGCGAAGCGTGCGACGACGCCTTTCTGGTCCCGGCCGATCACACTGACCACTGCTTTGACGGGTGTTGCCATGCCACATCTGCTCCTGTCTTGACACAAGCCGAGGGCTGAGCCACGCCAAGCCTCGGATCGCCGGTGATTGTACTGTCATCGTCGGCTTCCTGAACGTCGGCGTCCGATCCGCTAAAATCGGGCTTCTATTCGCAACACCCAACCTTGAGACACCAGACCATGGCAGAACAAAGTTTCGATCTCGTCGTCATCGGCGGCGGCCCCGGCGGGTATGTCGCCGCGATCCGCGCCGCCCAGCTTGGCATGAAAACCGCCTGCGTCGAGCGCGACAAGCTCGGCGGCGTCTGCCTCAACTGGGGCTGCATCCCGACGAAGGCGCTGCTCGCCGGCGCGGAGTTCTACCATCACCTCAAGCATGAGGCCGACGCCTGGGGCATCGAAGCCGACAACGTTCGCCACAACTGGGAAAAAGTCATCGGCCGATCGCGCAACGTCGCCGGCCAGATGAACAAAGGCATCCATTTCCTCTTCAAGAAACACAAAATCACCCACTTCGAAGGCCACGCCCACATCCCCAAGCAAGGCGTTATCGAAGTCTTCGGCCCGGAAGACACCAGCCGCAAAGGCAAGGCCAAGGAAACCCTCAAAGCCAAGCACATCCTCATCGCTACCGGCGCAGGCCCGCGCCCATTGCCTGGCGCGGACTTCGATGGCGAGACCGTCATCTCTTCCAAGGAAGCCATGGCACTCAAGAAGCAGCCCGAGAAGCTGTTGATCATCGGGGCCGGCGCGATCGGGATGGAGTTCGCCTACTTCTACAATGCCTTCGGCACGGAAGTGACGGTCGTTGAAATGGTCGACCGCCTGCTGCCGATCGAAGACGAGGAAGTGTCCAAGGCCATCGCCCGCGCGTTCAAGAAGCAGGGCATCAAGTCCTACACCGGCCATAAGACTGAAAAGATCGAGCGCACCGACAAGGGCATCAAAGCCCACATCTCGCCGATCGATGACAAGGGCAAAGCCAAGCCGTTCACGCTTGAGGCGGACAAGGTCATTGTCGCCATCGGCGTGAAAGGCAAGTACGACGGCCTGTTTGATGACAAGCTCGGCATTGAGATTTTCAAAGACCACATCAAGGTGGATAAGAAAACGTACAAGACCAGCGTCGACGGCATCTATGCGATCGGCGACGTCATCGGCCCGCCGTGGCTGGCCCACGTTGCCAGCGAAGAGGCGATCGTCTGCGTTGAGAAGATCGCCGGCCATGACGCGGACGACATTGATTACAGCTCGATCCCGGGTTGCACTTACTGCAACCCGCAGGTCGCCTCGCTGGGCCTCACCGAACAGGCGTGCAAGGAGCAGAAGCTCGACTACAACGTTGGCAAGTTTCCGTTCACCGCGTCGGGCAAGGCGCAGGCGCTGGGTAACGCTGAGGGCTTTGTGAAGCTCATTACCGACAAGAAGCATGGCGAAATCCTCGGCGTGCACATGATCGGCGAAAACGTCACCGAGCTCATCGCGGAGCTCGGCCTGGCGAAGAAACTCGAAGCCACCGCCGACGAGGTGATCGCAACGATTCACGCTCACCCCACGCTCAGCGAAGCGGTGCACGAAGCGGCGTTGGGCACGGACGGACGGATGATTCACTTTTAATGATCGACCCTGCCGACGCGCGGTCCGCGGTCGACGTTCACAGCAAACCTGATACGAGAAAGTCGAGCCAACCATGAGCCAGCCTGTCCAATGGGGCATCATCGGCAGCGGAGCCATCGCCAAGGCGTTCACCACCGCGTTGACGCAGACGGATGCGGGCGAGCTGGTCGCTGTGGGTAGTCGGGCGAAGGCGTCGGCGAAAAAGTTTCTCGATGAGAACAACGCCGGGCGAGGCACGGCCCACGGCAGCTATGAAGACCTGCTCGCCGACGGCAACGTGCAGGCGGTCTACATCTCCACGCCACACCCGTTCCATGCGGCGTGGGCGATCCGCGCGATCGAAGCGGGTAAGGCGGTGCTCTGCGAGAAGCCGTTGGCGGTGCACCACGCGCACGCGATGGCGATGATCAACGAGGCGGCTGAGCGGCGAGTGTTTTTCATGGAAGCGTTCATGTACCGCTGCCATCCGCAGACGATCAAGCTGGTGGAGCTGATCCGAAGCGACGCGATCGGCGAGGTGCATCTGGTGCAGGCGAGCTTCGGCTTTCAGGCGGGCTTCAACCCTGATAGCCGAGTGTTCAACAACGACCTGGCGGGCGGGGGCATTCTCGACGTGGGCTGCTATCCCGTTTCGTTCGCTCGGCTGGTGGCGGGCGCGGTGGATGGCAAGCGTTTTGCCGACCCGGTCGACGGCACGGGCTCGGCGGTGTTCGCGCCGACCGGCGTCGACGCGCGGGCGGTGGGCACGCTCCGCTTTGCCAACGGCGTGCTGGCGGAAGTGGCGACGAGCGTCACGACCAATCTCGAAAACAAGGTCCGCATCTTCGGCGACAAGGGGCATATCGAAGTGCCCAACCCGTGGACGCATGACCGCACAAGTGGCGGCGCGTTCGAGCTGCACGTGCGTCGCAAAGGCGCTGAGCCGGAGACGGTCATGGTGACGACCGATCGCACGGCGTATGCGTATGAGATCGAAGTGGTCGCGCGGGCGCTCGCGGCAGGCGAGTTGCAGGCCGAGGCCCCGGCGATGGACTGGGCCGACTCGCTGGGCAACATTCAAACGCTCGACCGCTGGCGTCGCGCGGTGGGCCTGGTCTACGAGCAGGAAAAGCCCGAACGCCTCACCACGCCGGCACACGGCCGACCGCTCAAGCGATCAAGCAACGCGCCGATGAAGCACGCCAGCATCGACGGCGTCAAACAGCCCGTGTCACGGTTGATCATGGGTTGCGACAATCAGATGACGCACACGCACGCGGCGGCGATGTTCGACGCGTACTTCGAACGCGGGGGCAATACGTTTGACACGGCGTACCTCTACGGCGGCGGCAAGCAGGAACGGCTGCTGGGCTGGTGGCTGAAGGCACGCGGCGTGCGCGATCAGGCTGTGGTCATCGGCAAAGGCGCGCATACGCCTTACTGCACACCGCAGGGCATTACGGACCAGTTGAACGAAACGCTCGACCGCCTGGGCGTCGACCATCTGGACATCTACATGATGCACCGCGACAACCTTGAGGTGCCGGTGGGTGAATTCATCGACGTGCTCAACGAGCATCACAAGGCCGGCCGCATCGGCGTGTTCGGCGGCTCGAACTGGTCGATCGAACGTTTCGAGCAGGCGAACGCGTACGCCCGCGAGCAGGGCAAGCAGCCGATGACGGTGTTGAGTAACAACTTCAGCCTCGCCCGCATGGTCGACCCGGTCTGGGTCGGCTGCATTGCCGCGAGCGACCCCGAGTCGCGTGCGTGGCATGAAAATACGCAGACGCCCAACCTTGCCTGGTCCAGCCAGGCCCGCGGCTTTTTTACGGGGCGGGCGGACGTGCCTGCGGAGGAGCAGTCGGACAAGGATCTCGTGCGCTGCTGGTACAGCGATGACAATATGCAGCGTCGCGAGCGGGCGATCGAACTGGCGAAGAAGTACGGGGTGTTGCCGATCAACATCGCCGCGGCGTATGTGCTGTGTCAGCCGTTCCCGAGCTTTGCGCTGTTCGGGCCGCGCGCGTTGGAGGAGATGCGGACGAGTCTGCCGGCGCTGGATGTGGAGCTTTCGCCGGATGAGTTGGCCTGGCTGAACCTGGAGACGGCGGACGTGCCGGTGTGAGGGGGAGGTTTCTAGTTTCTAGTTTCTGGTTACTGGTTTTTGGTTTTTGGTTTCTGGTTGGGGGAACCCACGGATTCGCTGCGCTATATCCGTGGGCTTTATCGGTTAGTGGGGATCGTTCCGGTCTTTAGGGCATCTTTCGTGTATGCTCGCGTTGCAATCCCCGCTCACGGGGCGATAATGCAGGGATCGGGCCGTACGAGAGCATAAACCCACCCGTTGCGGCCGAGGCTGCCGAAGATGCTGAAATTTCTTGTTTACGACAATGGCAAGCCCGCGGAACGCTGGCGTTTGCGCAACGCCTACCTCATCGGCGCCGACGGCAGCGCGATGCGTGGCGAGGTTCGCTACGAAGACGGGCATGTCATCTGCGAAAAGCGTGAGGCCGGCTCGTGTGCCCTTGCGCTGCAATACCCGGTCAAGGGTCTGGGTGAGATGACCATCCAGACCTGCCTGCTGCCCGAGCGGGTCGAGCCGTACCTGCTGACGCTGGAGCTTGCCCGGCATCGGCTGATGACGCTTTACACGAAGCTCGAAGACTGGGGCATGTTCGAGCTGGACAGCGAGCACGTGGTCACGAAGCGGACGGAGAAGAGCCGACAGCTGTTCGTTGAAGCGCTCAGCCAGCAGGGCGAAGACCCTGCCGAGGCGGACCGGATGGCCCACGAATGCCTCGCCGCGTCGCTGGACGGCAGCGAAGAGTTGGCACTGGCGCATTCGGAGTTGCTGCTGAATCGTCGGAAGAACAGCGCCAACGGGCCACGCTGCCCGCTGGGTTGTGGGGTGGACCTGGCGCAGACGCAGGACCTGCTTCGCGCGGGGTTGCTTGCGAATTTCGACTTCGTGCAGATGCCCATGCCCTGGCGAGCGCTGGCGCCGGAGGAGGACAACTACCGCTGGCAGGTGATGGACAACTGGATGCAGTGGGCCAGCCGGGCGCGGTTGCCCGTGGTGGCCGGGCCGTTGATCAGCTTTGACCCGGCGAACCTTCCGGATTGGCTATACATCTGGGAGCACGACTACGACACGGTTCGCGACCTGGTGTACGAACATGTGGAGCGTGTAGTCAAGCGGTACAAGGACCACGTGAGCGCTTGGATCGTCGTGTCGGGCCTGCACGTGAATACGCACATGAGCTTCAACTTTGACCAGCTCATGGACCTGACGCGGATGACGACGTTGCAGGTGAAGAAGCTCGCGCCCAGTGGCAAGAGCATCATTGAGTTGCGTCAGCCGTTTGGCGAGTATTATTCGGGCAATCCTCGCTCGATTCCGCCGCAGATGTATTCGGACTTGCTGGTGCAGTCGGGGATCAACTTCGACGGGCTTGGCGTTCGACTGGCGATGGGGCAGGCGGTGTCGGGGCAATATACGCGGGACCTGATGCAGATCAGCGACCTGTTCGATCAGTATGCGGGGTTTGGCAAGCCGGTGCATCTGACGCTGGCGGCGCCGAGCGAGCCGGTGACGTCGATGATGATCGCCCAGCCGGAGGCGAGCGAGCCGGCGGATGATAATGCTGGTCATTGGCGTCGGCCGTGGTCGCCGCTGGTGCAGAGTCACTGGCTGGAGGCGGTGTTGCAGATCGCGGTGAGCAAGCCGTTCGTGGAAGCGGTGGCGTGGCAGGACATCATCGACCACCCGCGGATCGACCTGCCGCTGTCGGGTCTGGTGAGCGAGTCGCTTCAGCCGAAGGGGTCGTTCAAACGGCTGGTTGCGTTTCGGCAGAACCTAAGCCAGCAGCACGCCGCCGCGGCCGCTGTGCAGCCGGACCCGGTCGGGGCTGCCACGCCGGATACCGAGGCCGAGGCTGCGGCCAGCAAATCGGCGGACGCTCCGGACGACCGGGGCGAGCACATCTGACCGTTTGGCTCATGCCCCACATGACCAGGCCCTCGTCATGCCCAACAGCCCTGCCGAGCCTGCTGCCGACGGACCCCGCTGGCGGTACTTGCCGCCGATCGTGGTCGGCCTGCTCGTGTCGGCCTGGCTGAGCCTGGGGTTGGCCTATCACCGCCAGCCCGCGACCGCTGGCGATCTTACGCCGACGCCGTCGGACTACCGTGTTCATCTGAATGATGACGATGCGATCCAGCTGCAACTGCTGCCGGGCATCGGCCCGCGGCTGGCCGATCACATTCTGGTTGATCGGCAGCAGGGGGGGCGATTCGATCGCCGGGAGGCGCTGGAGCGGGTCCACCGCATTGGTCCACGGACGGTGGAGCGGATCAAGCCATGGATTACGCTCGATCCGCTTCCACCGACTGAGCCTTGAGTCGGCGTCAGGCAGCCGTGCCCTGCTGACGGACTTCCAGTTCGCTGGCGCGTGGGAAGAGGATGCTGTTTTCCTTGTGCACGTGCAGGTGCATGTCGTGCTCCAGTTCGGCCAGGCCGTCCAGCATGGCGCGGAAGGTGTTGCACGCGCCTTCGGGCGGGGTGAAGTCGGCGGTGAGCTCGCGCATCTTCGCCAGCGCGTCGCCGGCCTGATCGTGTTCGTGTTCCATCATCCGGATGGGATTGCTCAGCCCGCCGCAATGGTTGGCCGCATCGGCCTCGCCGGCTTCGAGCTGGCGGATCATCGGGAACAGCACGCGCTCTTCCTTGAGCATGTGGGCGTTCAGTTCCGGCACGAAACCGTTGAAGACGTTGCGGAGGCTGATCAGCCATCCGTACGACTGGCCGTGCACGTTGGCGACCTTGTCGACCATGGCGGTGAGCCGAGGCAGCTCGCGGCGGAGGTAGGCGTGGTGGGTCTGTTCAATGTGGTCCGCCAGCTCGGTGAGCGGGGCCTGCGTCCAGTCGCGCGAGGTTTCACGGCCGACCTGTTGTTCGGTGGCGCTTAGCAGTTTGGCCACCGTGTTGGCGTCGAGGCCATGCTTCTGGCACGCGTCGGCCAAGGGTTGCTTGCCGCCGCAGCAGTAGTCGATGCCCAGACTCTCGAACAGCCGCGATCGGCTGGGGCGGTCGGCAACGAGTTGGCCGATGGTGGTGTTGATGTCGATGGCGGTCATGGCAAGTCTCCGGGGGGTAAAGGTGCTCAAGAGCGTGTTTGCAAATAAAACGCGGGGGTGGGGGCGCAAACAGGGGTCGGCTTACGAATGGTCCTGTTTTGCGTGATGATTCGGTTGGGCGTGCTTGCAGCGCGGGCCGGTGGTGTTCGGTTCGATGCCGCGCCGATTCGCCATCGATCGGCCGACGTCGATGAGCACCTCGCGGGCGAGCACCTCGGCGGCGAGGGGAAAAATCACCTCGTCCTCCTCGGCTATGTGGCGAACATAGGTCGCGTGCAGCGTGGCAAGTGTCTCGCGCAGCTCGGCCAGCGGGGCGGCAGGCAGCGTGCCCTCGTCCAGCCAGCGCTGCATCAACTCGGCGACGCGGGCGTGCGCGGCGTCTGCCTTGTCGTGGTCGGCCTCAAGCAGGGCAATCCGACGCAACGCCTCCGCGACCCGCGGATCGTCCGCGTGACGTCGAAGCGCCGGAAAAAGCGACTGCTCCTCGTCGGCAGTGTGATGCGGCGCGGCGTTGGCGAAGTAACGCAAGGCAGACTCGGCCGCCTCGCGATACTCACTGCCCATCGCCTCGCCGCGGCATTCGTCGGCGACACGCAGCAGCAAGGAGAGGAACTTCTCAATCCGGCGATGACAGTCCATCAACACGCGGATCGGCTCGTCAAACCCGGCTAACGCCCCCTGCCCCAGTGTCACAGCCATGATGTTGCTCGTTTCGTGGTGCCCGGATTAAAACAGGACAAATACATACACATATCCCTTGACTAGCAGCCTAGCACTCGTTAATCTGCCTGTCAAGAGTTAAATGTCTTGATATCCACCTTGTTGGGCCGGCCATGCTTCTCCTCTCCAAAACCTCCGAGTACGCCCTCCGAGCGGTGGTCTGCCTGGCCAGCCATCACGGCGAGCCCATCGTGACCAGCCAGTTGGCGGAGCTGACCCGTGTCCCAGCGGGCTACCTCTCGAAGGTGCTCCAGCAACTGGGCCGCGGCGGTCTGGTGCAGGCCCAGCGCGGCTTGCACGGCGGCTTTTCGCTGGCTCGGCCACCGGCGGAGATGACGATTCTGGACGTACTGAACGCGGTCGACCCCGTGCCGCGCATCCGCGGCTGTCCGCTGGGCCTCAAGTCACACGGCACGAACCTGTGTCCGCTGCATCGCCAGTTGGATGATGCCCTGGCCAGCATCGAGCAGGCCTTCGCGGGTTCGACCCTTGCGGACCTGCTGAACGAGCCGACGGACAGTCCACCATTGTGCGAAGCCGACACAACCGCGAACAAACAGCGCCTGCACGTTCGGCAAGTCGTCCGACCGCCGATCCGTGGCGAATCGTGAGTGGGTGACCCGAGTCATGAAGGAACTGCAACGATGAGCCAACCGCACGCCACTGTGAACACAAACGGCCACCATGACGCGCCATCGTCACGATCAAGCCTCGCCGGCACCGTCTATCGCCGGTACTTCCTGGGGGCCATCTCGTGGCGCGGCTGGCGTGCAGCGAAGCAACGCCCCGATGGGCTGAGCGATGAAGGCGAAGCCGTGCCCGCCCGGTTGGCGTCGTATCACTTTGTCGCCGACGTGGTGCGCTGGTATCCGCAGACGATCGAGGTGCTCGCACGCGTTGGTTTTACGCCCATTCGCAGCGCGCTGTTGCGAGCCACGCTCGCGCGGCGCATCACGCTCGCCCAGGCAGCCATGATTGGGCGTGTGCCGTTGGCGACGCTGCTTGAAGTGCTCAACGACGCCATTGACGCGCCGCCGGAGAGCGACGCCGCTCCCGCGGCCGCGTGTTCCGGTCTTTGTCACCAGTGCAGTTGCTCTACTGAGCACACCGCCCCTGCCTCCAAGAGTCCAGTTGTCGGAGCCCACGTATGAAGCCGGAAGTGATTAAATCCATCGGTTGGGGCGTGCTCACGGCCGGCATCGTGGCGGTGATGTGCGTCGTCGGCTCGCGACGATTGCAGAACTTCGACGCCGCGCTGGTCGGCTATACCTTCGCCACGCTGTTCGCCATCTTCGGCATCACGTACCGCTACGCGATGTGGCTGCAACGGCCGCCGACGGCCCTCTACTTCAAACGCGGCTGGCAGATGTTCCTCCTGCCACGCTTTCTCGCACGCAACCTGCTCGTGTGGGGCCAGCGCGTCACCTCCGCCTTCGCACTGAACCAGTTCATCTGGCGACGCGGCAAGATGCGATGGGGCGCACACTGGCTGATCATGGTCGGCTGCCTCATGGCCGCGAGCATCACCTTCCCGCTCGTGTTCGGCTGGGTGCACTTTGAAAGCCCGCCAGACCAGTTCGACTACTACATTGCCTACCTCTTCGGCTTCCCGACGGTGACGTTCCACGTCGACTCGCTGTTTGCCAAGTTCATCTTCCAGGGCCTCGTCTGGGCCGCATTCCTGGTCATCGCCGGCGTCATGCTCGCCTTTCGCCGACGTATGCGCGACCACGGCGCAATCAGTGTCCAGCAGTTCGGCGAAGACATTTTGCCGTTGATCCTGCTGTTCGCCATCAGCATCACCGGCCTGGCGATCTGGGCCAGCTACAAGTGGATGCACGGCTACGCCTACGAGTTCCTCGCCATCATCCACGCCGTCACCGTCATCTTCACGCTGCTCTGGCTGCCGTTCGGCAAGTTCTTCCACATCTTCCAACGACCCGCGCAGCTTGGCGTGTCTTTCTACAAAGACGCCGGCGAGCGCGGCGAGCAGGCCCGCTGTGCCCGATGCAACGAGCCTTACGCCTCGCAGCTTCACGTGGACGACCTGATCACCGTCGAGCGACAACTCGGCTATCGCTACGAAATGGATGCGGAATCCGGAGTTGATCACTACCAACGCATCTGCCCCAAGTGCCGGCGGGCGATGCTGGCCCTGGCCCAGGGCCGGTTGTGGCAGACGGCGCGATCGGAATCGGTGTAGGGCAGGGCTTGCCCTGCCAGGATTGTGCATCAGACATACGAACACCATGGCAGGGCAAGCCCTGCCTTACGACACGGCGAAAGTCACCATGGCCACTGAACCCACCACCGAACTGCCTATCATCGATCGCTTCGGCCCGCACCTGTCCCGAATGGCCGGCGTTCGGCTGGACACCGGCGCGGAGCCGGACAAACTGGTCAAGACGCACTGCTGTTTCTGCGGTCAGCAGTGTGGCATTCAATTAAAGGTCAAGGACAACGAAGTCATTGGCTTTGAACCCTGGGAAGACTTCCCGTTCAACAAGGGCATGCTCTGTCCCAAGGGCGTGAAGCGCTACCTGCAAGGGTCGCACCCCGACCGCCTGCTCAGCGCCATGGTCCGCGACGGCAAGGCGGCGGGCGGCTTCCGCAACGTCGGGTACGACCAGGCGATCAAGCAAGTCGCAGGCGCAATCGAACGTATTCAGCGCGAGTATGGGCCGGATGCGTTCGGCATGCTCAGCGGCGCGAGCCTGACCACCGAGAAGACATATCTCATGGGCAAGTTTGCTCGTGTGTGTCTGAAGACCAGCAACATCGACTACAACGGCCGACTGTGCATGGTCAGTGCTGCGGCGGGTAACAAGAAGGCTTTCGGCATCGATCGCGCTGCCAACCCGTGGAGCGATATTCCCAAGGCGGAGGTCCTCTGGATTGCCGGCTCGAATGTGGCCGAATGTTCGCCGATCACGACCAGTTATGTCTGGCAGGCACGCGAGAACGGGGCGAAGATCATCGTCGTCGATCCGCGCATCACGCCGATCGCCCGCACCTGCGATCTGTTTTTGCCGGTGAAGCCGGGGCGTGACATTGCGCTGTTCAACGGCATATTGAACCTGATGATCGAGCACGACTGGCTCGACCACGACTTCATCGAGAACCACACCGTCGGCTTCGACGCGCTGGCTGAGCACGTGCAGCAGTGGACGCCGAAGCGCACCGCCGAGGTGACTGGCATTGCGGAGAAGAACATCCGCCAGGCGGCCGAGTGGTGGGGCCAGGCGAAGACCAGCTTCCTCATGCACGCCCGCGGGATTGAGCATCACAGCCACGGTGTGCAGAACGTGCTCGGTGCGATCAACATCGTACTCGCCTCCGGCCGCATCGGCCGCGAAGGCTGCGGCTACGCCACCATCACCGGGCAGGCCAACGGACAGGGCGGTCGCGAGCACGGCCAGAAATGCGACCAGCTCCCCGGCGCCCGCGACATTGCCAACCCCGAGCACCGCGCCCACGTTGCCAAGGTGTGGGACGTCGACCCTGACAGCATCCCCGGCCCGGGTGTCGACGCGTACGAAATCTTCCGCAAGATCGACCGCGGCGAAATCAAGGGCCTCATCTCGCTTTGCTTCAATCCCAAGGTTTCGCTGCCGGACAACGCGTTCGTGCAGCGCTGTCTGGAGAAGCTGGACTTTTATGTCGCCATCGACTTTTTCCTGAATGAGACGGCCCGGCATGCCGACGTGGTGCTGCCCGGTTCGCTGCAGGAAGAAGACGAGGGTGTGGTCACGCAGATCGAAGGCCGAGTGATCAAGATCAACAAGGCGGTCGAGTGTCCGGGCGATGCGAAGCAGGATTGGCGGATCATTCAGGACATCGCCAAGGCGCTCGGCCGAACGCATGGCATGACCTTTTCCGGCCCGCGCGCTATCTTCGAAGAACTCCGCGCTGCCAGCAAAGGCGGCGTCGCGGACTACTCCGGCATCACGTGGGAGAAGGTCGAGCAGAACTACGGCGTGTTCTGGCCCTGCCCGAGTGAAGATCCCGAAGGCAAGCCGATCGACCATCCGGGCACGCTACGGTTGTTCGAGCCGGGCACGTGGAATCCGATCGCCAAGGGAGCGGGCCCGTTCTACTTCCCGGATGGCAAGGCGCGGTTCAATGTGGCTGCATACTCGCCGCCGACGGAGGATGTGGATGATGAATATCCGATCATCCTCACGACCGGCCGAGTGGTAAGCCAGTTTCTCTCCGGCACGCAGACGCGGCGGATCGGGCCGTTGGTCGATCAATACCCCGAGCCGCGCATGGAGATGCACCCGCGTCTGGCGAGCAAGCTCGGCATCGCCGACGGTGAGTGGGCCACCGCCGAAAGTCGTCGGGGGACGTGTACGCTCAAGGCGCAGGTGGTGCAGACGATTCGGCCGGACACGATCTTCATTCCTTACCACTGGGCCGGCCGTAAGAGCGCGAATCAACTCACGATTTCGGCGCAGGACCCGATTTCCAAGATTCCCGAATACAAGGTCTGCGCGGTGCGTGTGAAGAAGGCGGACGGTCCGCCGGCGTATGACGCCGAGTTGGAAGCGCAGCAGTAGCGAATGTGTCTGATGTTTGAATAGCCGAGGCCGAACCATGCCTGTACCTGAACACTTTGATTTCTTTGTCGACCCGAACCGCTGCATCGGCTGCCAGGCGTGCGTCCAGGCGTGCGCCGAGTGCGACACGCACAAGGGGCGGCCGATGATTCACCTTGAGTATGTCGAACGCAGCACATCGACGCAGACCGTGCCGGTGATCTGCATGCACTGTGACTCGCCGACGTGTGCCGAGGTCTGCCCCGCCGACGCGATCAAGAAGACCGGCGACGGCGTGGTGCAGAGTGCGCGTAAGCCGCGCTGCATCGCGTGTAACAATTGCGTCATCGCCTGCCCCTTTGGTGTGCCGAAGATGCAAAGCGATTTCGAGTTGATGATGAAATGCGACATGTGCTACGACCGCACGAGCGTGGGCAAGCGGCCGATGTGCGCGACCGTCTGCCCCAGCGGGGCACTGTTTTACGGTACGCGTGAGCAGGTTGAGCAGTTGCGGCCGCGGTCGCGACCGATCAACACGTTTCAGTTCGGTCACCAGACCATCACAACGAAGGTGAACATGATGGTGCCTGCCGGCCCTGGCGGCACCCCTGGAAGCAGCTCGGCCGAGTATGTCGATGTCACCAGTGCGATGCATGACGAATCGGCCGCGGGAGGAAGCGGTAAGCGCGTACGGCTGAATGTGCTTGAGGACAGCCTGTTCCAGTTCGAGTCTGACGCAGTTGAGGAGCCTGATGATGCCGCCACGACAACCTGACGAACTTTCCAAAGCGCCCGATGGCAAGCCGATGGACCAGCAGCCCAAGTGGCGGCAGGACTTTCCCATTGACGTGCCGCAGGACAACTACGTTTCCCGTCGCGATTTCACCAAGTTCATGGTGCTCACCAGCGGCGCGTTCGTGGTCGGCCAGTCGTGGATCGGCCTGCACAACCTGATGCGACGCTTTCGCGGCAAGCCGCCAGAGCAGCCGATCGCCTCGATCGACGACGTGCCGGTGGGCACAGCCATGAGCTTCCGCTACCCGCGCTACGAGCACTGCATTCTCATCAGGCCCGACGAAGATACGCTGGTCGCGTTCAACTCCAAGTGCACACACCTGCATTGCCCCGTACGGCCGCAGCTGGAAACGGGTCGGCTGAACTGCCCCTGCCACAACGGCTACTTCGACCTGTACACCGGTCGACCGCTCGCCGGCCCGCCGCGTCGCCCGCTGCATCGCATCACTCTCGATATTCGTGACCACGTGATTTACGCCACCGGCGTGGAGGTGCAACCGGTATGAACCATCGCCAAACGACATCACCGCCGAGCGCGCAGCGCCGCCAGCCGCTTTCGCGTGAGCAGCGAATGACCGTGCTGTACGGCATTCTCTGTTTCGTGCTCACGCTGGTGGTCGTGCAACTCTGGCTGCTCACCGCCACGATGCACGCGTACCTCGGCGGCGACATGTCGTTGATCATCCCCGCCGGCCTGGCCAGCGTCATCTGCCTCGCGCTGAATCTCGGCTTGCTTCGCTACCTCTACGCGTTGGAGCGACCATGACACATCAAGCTGCAACCTTGCGTGAGAGTGCGAAGCGGGCAACACCACCTGCCGCGACCGGCCGTGTCATCGAACACTGGAACCCGGAAGACGAAGCGTTCTGGCAGTCGACCGGCCGACGCATTGCCCGACGCAACTTGTGGATCTCCATCCCCGCGCTGCTGCTGGCGTTCGCGGTGTGGATGATCTGGAGCGTGCTGGTGGTCTACCTGCCGCTCGTCGGGTTCACGTACAGCCAGCCGCAACTGTTCTGGCTCGCGGCGCTACCGGCGCTGTCCGGCGCGACGCTGCGCATCTTCTACTCGTTTATGGTGCCCCTGGTTGGTGGGCGACGGTGGACTGCGATCAGCACCGGCTCATTGCTTATTCCCGCGATCGGCATCGGACTGGCTGTGCAGAACCCGGCTACGCCGTTCTGGGTCATGGCGACGCTCGCGCTGCTGTGCGGGCTGGGCGGGGGCAACTTCGCATCGAGCATGGCCAACATCAGCTTCTTCTTTCCCAAGAAAGAAAAGGGCACGGCGCTGGGCCTCAACGCCGGGCTGGGCAACCTCGGCGTCAGCGCGACGCAGTTCATCGTGCCGCTGGTGATCACAATCGGCGTGTTCGGCTTCCTCGCAGGCTCACCGCAACAGGCCACGGGTGAGAGCACGCTCTGGCTGCAAAACGCCGGCTTCATCTGGGTGCCGTTCATCCTCATCGCGGCGATCGCGGCGTGGTTCGGCATGAACGACCTCGCCAGCGCCCGCGCGTCGGTCCGCGAGCAGGCGGTCATCTTCAAGCGCAAGCACAACTGGCTGATGTGCTGGCTATACATCGGGACGTTCGGCTCGTTCATCGGCTACTCGGCCGGCCTGCCGCTGTTGATTCGTGGCCAATTTCCCGACATCAACGCGGCGCAGTTCATCTTCCTCGGCCCGTTGATCGGCGCGCTGATCCGCCCGCTCGGCGGCTGGATGAGCGACCGCTTCGGCGGGGCACGGGTGACGCTCTGGAACTTCATCGCCATGGCCATCGCCGCCCTCGCCGTCGTGCTCACGCTGCCGCGCGGTGACTATGCGGGCAACTTCCCATTGTTTCTCACACTGTTTCTCGTGCTGTTCGCCACCACCGGCGTCGGCAACGGCAGCACGTTCCGGATGATCCCCGTGATCTTCCTCAACCAGCAGCAGCACAACGCCGACCCCACGCCCGAAGCCCAGGCCCGGGCCACCCAGCGCGGCGCGAAAGAGGCCGCGGCGGTGCTCGGCCTGTCGTCGGCGGTGGGGGCGTATGGCGGGTTTGTCATCCCGTACAGCTACGGATGGGCCATCGCCGGCACGGGCGGCCCCGCCGCGGCGCTCTACGGCTTCGTTGTGTTCTATGCGACCTGCGTGGGAATCACCTGGTGGTACTACGCCCGTCGCGGCGCGGAAGCGCCGTGCTAGCGCAGCGAGGGTCAACGTCCGATTGCCAATGATGCCTTCCGACAACCAGGAGACGGGTCGCCATGACCACCGCCACGCCCACATCCATCTCACCGGGGAGCCTGTCGGAGGCCAGCGCCGCCAACCGCGTGCTCTGGTTGTCGACGACGGCGTTTACGCTGATGTTCGCCGTGTGGTTGATGTTCGGCATCCTGGCTATCCCGTTGCGCGATGAGCTGGGATTGTCTGCGGTGCAGTTCTCGTGGCTCGCCGCGATCGCGATTCTCAACGGTTCACTCTGGCGACTGGTGTTCGGCATCCTCACCGATCGCTATGGCGGCCGACGTGTGTTCACCGTACTGGTGCTGCTGACGGCTGTGCCGACGTTTCTGGTCAGCTATGCCCAGACCTACACCCACCTGATGCTCTGCGCGTTTCTCCTGGGGCTGGCGGGCAACTCGTTCTCGGTCGGCATCGCGTGGAACGCGGCGTGGTTCCCCACGAAACGGCAGGGCTTCGCGCTCGGCGTGTTCGGCGCGGGCAATGTCGGCGCGTCGGTGACCAAGTTCATCGCGCCGGTGGTGATCGCGATCGTGCCGACAGTTGGCTGGTTGGGCGGCGTCGTGCCCGGCGGATGGCGGTTCGTGCCGTTCCTCTATGGCATCCTGTTGCTGGGCATGGCGGCTGCGTTGTGGTGGATGAGCCCGGCGCGCGACCGGATGCCGGGCCAGGGGCGAGCGCTGTCGGCCATGCTTCAGCCATTACGCTGCATGCGCGTCTGGCGGTTCAGCCTCTACTACGTCGTCGTCTTCGGCGCGTATGTCGCGCTGGCGGTGTGGCTGCCGCGCTATTACCAGGATGTGTACGGCCTCGCGCTGGGGCCGGCGGCGCTGCTCACGGCGCTTTTCATCTTCCCCGCGAGCCTGTTGCGGCCGCTGGGCGGTTACTTCTCAGACTGCTTCGGCGCACGACGGGTGATGTACTGGGTGTTCGGCGGGATGACCGCGGCGACGCTGTTGCTGGCGTTGCCGGAGATGCACATCACCGTCCCTGCCGCCGGCGGGCAGGTTTATCAACTGTCGCTTGGTTTGAATGTCTGGCTGTTCACAGCGCTACTGTTCGTGGTCGCGGTGGGCATGGGCATCGGCAAGGCGGCAGTGTACAAGTACATCCCCGACTACTTCCCGAAAGACGTCGGCGCCGTCGGCGGACTGGTGGGCATGCTTGGGGCGCTGGGCGGGTTCCTGCTGCCGCCGGTGTTTGCCTATTTTGAGTCGTTCAGCGGCGTGCCGCAGGCAACGTTCTTCGCCTTGTTCGTGGTGACGGCCCTGAGTCTGTTGTGGCTGCACGTGACAGTGCTGCGACTGTTGCGCGAAGAGGCGTCCCACGTGCGGCATGAGTTCGACCTGCCGACCGCGAGCGGGCCGACGATCACAGCCAGAAACGATGCGTGACTTCGACGCGGAATGTGTTACTGTCTTCTACCGTCACAAAGCCGACGCGCCAGGTCATAAATACAATCGGGAAGTTGCTGCACCACTATGTTTCAAGACGTTTACGGACGACGCATCGGCCACCTGCGCCTCTCGCTGACCAAAGCGTGTGCGATGCGCTGCACATACTGTCGGCCGGCCAAGCTCAGCCATCCGCGTAACGAGCCGACCCTCTCCGTCGACGAGATTGAAAACCTGGTTCGTCACCTCGCGATGCATCACGGCCTGCACAAGGTTCGGCTGACCGGCGGCGATCCGACGAGTCGGCCGGAGCTGACCGAGATCATCGGCCGAATCAGTGGCGTGCCGGGCATCGACGATCTGGCGATGACGACCAATGCGCTGACGCTGCCACACCGGGCACGTGAGTACGCCGAGGCGGGCTTGCATCGCATCAACGTTTCGCTGGACACGCTGAACGCCGAGCGTTTCGCGAAGCTGACCGGCGTGGACGGTCTGGAGCGCGTCCTGGCCGGGCTCGACGCGGCGGAGGCGGCGGGGTTGGTGCCCATCCGGATTAACTGTGTCGTGGTGCGCGGGCAAAATGAGAAGGACTTGCCGAGCCTTGTCCGATTTGCCGCCGATCGCGGGTTTGAAGTGCGGTTTATCGAGTTGATGCCGATGGGACCGTTGGCCGACCAGTGGGCGGACCGCTACGTGCCCGAGGCACAGATGCGCGAGCAGATGGATGAAGTCGTCTGTCATTGGCAACCACTGGAGCAGGGGCACGACGCGGCGCGACGGTATCGTGTGGTACTGGATGATGGCAGCGAAGCAACGGTCGGCTTCATCACGCCGATGAGCTGCAACTTCTGCGCTGCGTGCAACCGCATCCGCGTCGCGGCCGATGGCATGTTGTACCCGTGTCTGATGGATAAGCCAGCGCACACGTTGCTGCCGGCGCTCCGGCCGCGGTTTGACAGCGAACAACTCGACGAGCTGATCGCCATGGGCCTGCAGCAGAAACGACAAGAGCACCCCCACGATGGTTTTGTCGTGATGACCCACATAGGAGGTTGAGCCGTGGCCGACGAGACCGACGAGACCGACGTGTCCAACGCGTCCAATGCGATGCCGATGCAAGTGACGGTTAAGCTGTTTGGCCCGCAGGCGAAGCTGGTCGGGCGAGAGGCGGTCACGCTGACGCTTGATGGTGTTGAGCCGACTTGCCTCGCGTTGCGTGAGGCGTTGGCCGAGGCCGAGCCGACCTTGGCGGCGAGCCTGCCGAGCAGTCGATTCGCGGTGAACCACGAATATGTGGCCGAGGGCCATCGCATCCGCCGCGACGATGAGCTGGCGCTGATCGGCATGATCAGCGGCGGGTAGCAATTGAACGCGCTGTCGACGCGAAGTAGGCTGTACCGTCCGACATTGAACGCCATGAGTAACCGTTGCCAGAGGCGTGACGCATGAGGCGATCGGGATGACCGGAATCGAACTGGTGATCCTGGCGGTACTCGTGGCCGGGCTGGCAGCGCTGTACGCATCGGTCGGCCACGGCGGCGCGTCGGGCTATCTGGCTGCGATGGCGATGCTCAGCGTCGCACCGGCGTCCATGAAGCCCACCGCCCTGATGCTGAACATCCTTGTGGCCGGGCTCGCGACGGTGCAGTTCGCCCGGGCAGGGCACTTCGTCTGGAGCCGATTCCTCCCGTTCGCCATCGCGTCAATGCCACTGGCTTTCGTCGGCGGCATGATCGCTTTGCCGACGTGGGCCTATCAGCCACTGGTGGCGGCGGCGCTGATCTGGGCAGCGTGGCGGCTGGCGTCGACATCCACTGTGACGATGGATCCGTCTCGGCGCGTGCCGATTGCACTGGCGTTGACAGCGGGGGCGTTGATCGGTTTGATCTCCGGCCTCACCGGTGTGGGGGGCGGTATCTATCTCAGTCCGTTGCTGCTGCTGGCCGGGTGGGCGACGGCGCGGCAGACCGCCGCCGTCGCTGCCGCGTTCGTCTTCGTCAACTCCATCACAGGGCTGACCGGCCATCTGCTCGTCGGCGGTGAAATGCCGTGGCCGTTGATCGCATGGACCGCCCCCGCCGCGGTGATCGGCGGCGTCATCGGCGCACGACTCGGCAGCCAGCGCCTGGCAACCCCCGCCATTCGTCGGTTGCTTGCGGTGGTTCTGCTCGTGGCCGCTGTGAAGCTGGCGGCTCCGCTATGGCAGGGCTGAGGGAGGATTGCGAAAACGGACTATAAAAAGACTACTTAGTCTTGATATTCTGTCCGTATCGACGTAGCATGCCGATATCAATTGCAACCGCTTTCGCCCCGAGACGCTCCGTCGGCCGTCGGTGCGAAGGCGTGTTCAGGCAGGTCGGGTCATGCCGCTTTATCAACTGCCGCCGAGTTTCGACTTCGACACCAGTCCGCTGCTGGTGTTCTATGAGTTGACGCGTGCGTGCGACCTCGTCTGCCGACACTGTCGGGCGTGTGCACAGCCGCGCCGACATCCTAACGAGTTGAGCACGCAGCAGGCGTTCGCCTTGCTCGACCAACTCGCCACGTTTCCGCGCCCGCCGCTGCTCGTCCTCACCGGCGGCGATCCGCTCAAACGCGCGGACCTGTTCGAGATCATCCGGCACGGACGGCAACTCGGGCTCAGCGTCGCCTTGACGCCGTCCGCCACGCCGCTGGTCACGCTTGACGTCCTGGCCCGGCTCAAAGCCGAAGGCCTCAACCGACTGGCGGTGAGCCTCGACGGCGTCGACACGTCCACGCATGATGCCATGCGCGGCGTCTCGGGCAGTTTCCTCCAGACCTTGTCCATCCTTTGCGACGCCCGCGACCTCGGCCTGTCGACGCAGGTGAACACCACCGTCACGCAGCGTAACCTTGATCAGCTTGACCGCATGGCTCACCAGCTTGCGCTGTTCGACATCGCGCTCTGGTCGCTGTTTTTCCTCGTCCCCGTCGGCCGAGGGCGCGTCGAACCGCGGTTGTCCGCCGAGCAGTACGAGCAGGCGTTCGAGATACTCTGGCGGCAGTCGCAAACGCAGCCCTACGCGATCAAGACCACCGAAGCGCCGCACTATCGACGATTTGTGCTCCAGCATGCCGACACCTTGCCGCGCGTCACCGCCGCGGCCGGCGGAGTTGGAGGCCCGACCGGGCCGCCGATGACCGGCGTACGCGACGGCAACGGCGTCATGTTCGTCAGCCATGTGGGCCAGGTTTTCCCCAGCGGGTTCATGCCCATCACCTGCGGCCGATTTCCACAAGACTCCGTGGTTGATGTCTATCAGCATGGCGAACTGTTCAAGCAGCTGCGCAATCCTGACGGTTTCCGTGGCAAGTGTGGCGTGTGCGAGTTCCGGCATGTCTGTGGCGGGAGTCGAGCGCGGGCCTACGCCGTCTCAGGCGACCCGCTCGCTTCCGAGCCGGATTGCAGCTTCGTACCGGAGGCCGTTGCCGCCGCAAGCCGATAGGCGAACGATTTACAGCACGGTGCGCAACTCGAAAGTGATACGGACCGACATGCTCAGCGTCAGCAATCTTCTATGCGATCATCAGGCGGGTAATGAGACTTTACGTTACGGGCACACCGGCGTGCGGTCGGCTGAGTCGGCCGACGGCGTGCCTCGGCCGGTCGTGGTGTGGGCGGTGACGAAGGCGTGCAACCTGCGGTGCGTGCACTGTTATGCCTCGGCGGATGCGAACGCCGCGCCGGGTGAGTTGACGCATGAGGAAGGTCGGACGCTGCTGGAAGATCTGCGGCAATTCGACGTGCCGGCTGTGTTGTTCAGCGGTGGCGAGCCGTTGGCTCGGCCTGACGTGTTGGAGTTGATGGCGTATGGACAGTCACTCGGGCTCAACTGCACGCTGTCGACCAACGGCGTGCTCATCGACGACGCGATGGCCGACCGGTTGGCCGACCTCGGCCTGCGCTACGTGGGCATCAGCCTCGACGGCATGCGCGTGACCCACGACAAGCTGCGCGGCATGCGCGGCGCGTTCGACGCCAGCCTCGCGGCCATCGACCGTTGCCGGGCGCGCGGCCTTCGTGTTGGTGTGCGGTTTACGGTGCACGCACTCAACGCCGACCAGCTCGAGCCGTTATTCAAACTCTGCCGAGCGCACGATGTGCAGCGGTTGTGCATCTATCACCTTGCCTACGCCGGCCGGGGCGGCAAAATGCAGAAGGTGGATCTGACGCGCCGGCAGACACGCAAGGTCGTCGATCGCATCTTCGCGCTCACGCGACGTTTCCACCACGAAGGCTGCCCGCTGGAAGTGCTCACCGTGAGCAACCATGCAGACGCGGCCTATCTGGTCATGCAACTCGAACATGAGAACCCGATCATGGCCGAGCGAGTCCGCCGTCGGCTGGAAGGCACGGGCGGCAACCGCTCGGGTTGCAACATCGCCTCGATCGATCCGGTGGGGCAGGTTCACTATGACCAGTTCAGTTGGCATTACAACTGCGGCAACGTGCGTGATAAACCGTTCAGCCGCATCTGGACCGACGCGGACGATGCCCGCCTGGCTGCGCTGCGCGACCGCCGACCGCACCTGCCGGCCCGCTGCCGGGGATGCCGGTTTCTCGAACTGTGCAACGGCAACCTCCGCACGCGAGCCGAGGCCGCCACGGGCGACTGGCTGGGCATGGACCCGAACTGCTACCTCGACGACCGCGAAGTGGGCTGCTTGAGCAAGGCCGTGTGACGCAATGCACCGACGCCCTGGTGGGCTGAACGTCTGCCGATGTTCACCATCGTCAGCTGCCGGCTGACGGTGCACAAAAAAAGCCCCTCGGCGGCGTGCCGAAGGGCTTTTGGTCGGGCGATATACATCATGCCGGCGAGGGGATAGCAGTCTTCGACGACGCCCGTCGCTACGGGCTGGCGCTTGTTGACCTGCTTAAGATCGCATTGGACGCCTGCGGCCGCTCAACGTCAGCAACCCTCCTACAACCAGCAAGCCCAGCGACGCCGGCTCGGGAATCACCACATTCGTCAAGCGAACTTCGCCGTTGTCTGTAAGAAACTGATCGTAGCTGAAACCTTCCGCAGGCAAATCACCCAGCAAGAGGTTCGGCGTACCGCTGAGTGTGCCTTCATACGTCATGAGGACGAGCGTGTCGCCATCATTCCACGTGCCATCGTGTGTAATGTTGAGGACAAAATCATTCAAGGTCACGTCACCATGGCGCGTGCCATTGGTGATAATCGTTTCCTCGCCAAGCGTGTTGTTGGTGAAGTCAGTCGCGATCAGTTCGATCAAACCGCTCGCGCCTGAGCCGATCGTGTAGCTGAGGTTGATGCCACTTTCGCCGACAAACTCACCTGCGACAATCGTTTTGTCATTGATATCGAGCGTTGAGCCTTCACGCACAGCGAAGGTTGCTTCGGTGCTGAGGTTGTGCGTGAGCACGATGTTGCCGACGTTGTCCGAATCCACACCGACATTGAAATTCGTGGCGGTAATGCCCGTGCGCTCGATATGTACCACGCGTGCGGTATTGGGGTTGCCCTGGAAAGTGATGTGCCCACCATCGAGCAGGTTGACGAGATAGCGGGTCCCGTCCTGATACTCGTAATCGTGATTGCCCGACACATAGTCGTGGTAATCGCCGCCGACCCAGATGTGCGGATCTGCATGGTTCGCATTTGTCGTAAACCGCAGGGTTGATGGACTGTTCGGATTGGTGGAAGGGTGGATGGTGAACGAATTACGAATCCGAAAGACTTCATCGCTGCTTTGCGAGTGGCCGTAGCGAACACTCATGACCGAACGACTGGAATTCGTGTCGTCGCCGAGAATGAAATGGCCCAAGCCGTTCCAGGGGAAAAGCGCTGCTGTGGGATTACCGGTGCCCGGCGTGTTTGCATAGTGATAGGTGGAGTTGATGTCCCAGTTGCCGGCAACGAATGTCTTACCGCTTTGATCGCCGGACGTTCGCACGGTGACATCCGCACCAATGTTGGTTTGGACAGCAAATTGGCGATGATCACGCAGTTCAATCGTCGCAGGCCCATTGCTTGTGGTGAATGAAACAGGGGTGGCGAAAATGCTGGTGCGCGGGCTGCCATCGGGGTTGTTCCCCGTATTGATATTCACCCAGTCTGGGAACGCGAGGGTGTGCCCATTGAGATCGACAACGAACTTGCTGGCGTCTCCCGTCTGATTCTGGAAGTACGCGCGATTGTTAAATGTTCCAGTATCCGAGCCCGCAACCGTCAGATTGCCACCAAGTTGTAGCGTGTTGATGAAATCCACGTCCTGGTGAATCCAATCTAAACGATCGATGGTGTAATTACCTTCGGGCGTGATGATCGTGCGGTCGCCGGTAAGCTCATCCGTAACAAACGCGTGATCGCTGGTTCCGGGCGTCGAGGAGCCGCTCCAGTTGTTGGGGTCATCCCAGTTCACCGTCCCGGAGGTCGGTCCGTCCCAAGTGATGTTTGCCGCGGTTGCAGTCTCCACCGCCAGACCGGACGCCAGGCACGCCGCCAACACGCTGTGTGCAGCACGAGCGATCTTCATATTCTTTCGACCCATTTTCATTGGTGTACCCATATCGAATCCTCCTTTGTGCTTATGCAATCTTCTTGAAATGATTCACTTTGAGCCTTGTGCCCCGTCTTATTAAATGGAGCGAAGTTAAGCATACTGATCACAGCATTGGGTTCCAATGCTTTAATCGCCAATCTATTTGCTTATTCCGATTATCGAAACGATCGCTCATATCTCAGCGTGCTTTTAAGAGAACGCATGGCGGCTTGCCGCTGCATCAGACGCAGCGGCAAGCCGCTGATCAAGGTCGGCGGTGCGTGGCGTCGTTGCGTTCGGTTCATGCAGGGACGGATAATTCGCTTGATTTCATTGACAGCGATCTGTGATAATTGTAGTATTTATTCGAAACCTGTATGTATAACAAAAGTATTACATTAAATGGCTAAGCGATCCGCCCTCGAAATTGAAATCCGTCGTGACCTGACCCGGGGGCGTTATGGGCAGGTGGGCGATCCGTTCGTCAGTATCCGAGAAATGGCCCGTCAGAAGGACGTGTCTTTAAAGACGTCGTTTCTGCTTTACGAGACGCTCAAGGCGGAAGGCTGGATTGCCCGCGAGGGCCGCGGCTTTGTGATCCAACGGATTGTTCCCCTAAAAAGTAATACAAAAAAGCCGTTGTTGCTTGGTTGTGTCGTCCCGTCGCTGGACAACGCCTACTTTGCACGGCTGGTGGATCATCTGGAGGAAGCGGCCAGCCGATTCGGGGCCAACCTGCTGGTGGCTACCAGCCATTACGACTTTGCGCGGGAGCAGCAGCGTCTCACCAGTCTGGTTCAGCATGGCGTGAACGGGCTATTGATTTGTCCTCGCGCGCAGGCAGTGGATGAAGCCTGGTATCAGGCACTGAAAGTGCCTTGTGTCATGATCGGCCGTCGACTCCAGCAATGGGAGGTGGACACGATCATGGTTAACAATCAGCCGGCGGCCCAGGCGGTGGCTGGCCATCTGATCGAGCAGGGGGCCACGCGCTTCGCCTACATCGGTCAGCAGGGTATTGAGTCGGATGAACGTCTGCTCGGCTTCCGGGCTGGACTTCTGGCTGACGATCTGCTTCTCGAGCCTCAGGACATGATCCAGGTGGATCACACCGATCATGAAGCTTGTGAAGAAATGGTTGGTGAGTTGCTGTCCCGCCGTAAACGCGGTCGCCTTGGCGTATTTTGCTATCACGATCTGTTGGCGACGCGGGTGTTGAATCTCTGCCATCAACGCAAGATCTCCGTGCCCGATCAGGTGTTGATCGCTGGCTTCGACAATCTGCCGATCGCACGGGAAACGTTCCCGTCGCTGACGACGGTTCGCTATCCCATTCGGGCGATGGCGCAGATGGCGGTGGAAGCCCTGCACGCAAAAATCCAGTTTCCTGGTCAGACATCAAAAATTCTTCGATATCTGGAAGCGGAACTGATCGTCCGCGGTAGCACTGCTGCTGGCCTTGAGCCTCAAGAGGCCGGAGATGCGGGGGGCCCGCACTCGTTTCTGGAAGCTCCGTTTCACGTTGCAAGGAACTAGCCTCGCGGTCCTTGCGAAGGCATGGATGAACATCATGTATGTAAAACGCCCCTGCTTCCTGTCCGCCAACATGACGGCCGTTGCGCTCTTGATCGCGATGTTGTGCTCAATAGTTCACGCTCAAGTTCTTGTCGCCTCGGAAGCCGCGGCCGCGCCGTCGTCGACGGGCCGAGCATGGCTTACCGAGTCGTACCTTCATGTGGCGATCGGTGAGTACGAGGCCCGTTTCGCGAAGGCGTCAGCGTGGACGTTGGCCGCTGTGAGCTATCGCGGCGAGGAGCTGCTCAACGAAACCGGCGCGTATCAGAGTGTGCTCAATGTCGAGGTGGAGAAAACCGGCGACGAGCGGCCTGACCCTTGGATCGGCACGGGACACGGGAAGGAGGTCGTTGTTTCTCTGTCGCTCGAAGTAGATGGGGAGCCGTATGCTCTGAGCGAACATGAGACAGGCCCATGGGAACGCAGTGGTCGCAGCTTCACGTTAGTCAAGGAATCAGACCTGGGCCCATACCGCCATACTGCACGCGTCGAATTGAATGAGAACGGGCTAAGTGAAGACATGCACTTTGAATTCCAAGGCCCGGAGATGTCAATCAACTTCATGTACGTCTTCATGCACTGCTTCGGCAAGCAACTCGAACAGTGGTACGTCGAACGAGCGGACGGCCAGCGGCAGCATGGTACGTTTCTTTCCGACAACAGCTTCTCACTGCGTCGAGATATCCGCTGGGCGGCGATGTATGCGCCGGAGCTGAAAATGGGTGTGGTCTATGCCTACCCCGAAGCGTACGCCGGGGATCCGCCGGACCGCAATTTCTTTTGGAATCGTCCGCATCACAGCAAACTTTATTTGCGCGTGATGCCGCCGCAGGGAGAAGGCGTGAGCTTCAGTTATCGCGTTCGACTGAGCGGATTCGAAGCATCCAATGATGACTGGAACGCAGTGGCCGAGCGTCTGGCGGCCGAACTTGCCGAGAAAAAATGATCGCGCTGAAGTCCAAACCCTGAAGCAGAGCGGTGTGTGACTGAGTTTCAGTTTTAACCCGCGACTGAGTGAACCTCGTACCCTCGCACGGAGTCGTTTGAAATGCCGGTGACACAGACATCGATCAGCTACTATGGCCTGAATTATGTAGAACATGCCGAGCAGGATTTCACTGAAATGCTTGAGCACGGCTGCACCACCGTCATCCTGGCGGTGACAGAATTCGACTTTGATTTCTGGCGACCCAATATCTCTCGCATCGTTGATAAAGCCCATGAAATGGGGCTGCGCGTTTTGATCGACCCATGGGGGATCGGAAAATACTTCGGCGGCGAGCAGGTCAGCCTGTTTCTGCAGAACAACATTGAGAACCGACAGGTCTCGGCGTTGACCGGTGAGAAACTCATTGCGGCCTGCTTTAATACGCCTTCGTTCCGTGATTACTTCCAGCGATTCTGCCTGACACTGGCAGGTGAGACCAATGCGGACGGCTTCTTCTGGGATGAACCGCACTACGCTTTGCCGAAATCGTTTGCGTCGATCACCGGCGGAACCGGCGAAGATTGGGCTTGCCGATGCTCGGTCTGCCAGCAGAAGTTCCACGCCTACTACGGCTATGAAATGCCGCGATTGATGACCGATGACGTCAAGCAATTCCGTTGGCGCGAGGCCCTTTTCATTCTGGAAGACACTTCCCGGAAGATCAAGGAACTCAAGCCTGAAATGGAAATCACCTGCTGCGTCCATGCAACACTCAATTCCTATTACGTCACGGAACAGCGCGGCTATGACAACTGGGATATGGTCGCCGCCAGCCCCTATTTCGACGTGTTCTCCACCACGATCATCAGTTGGGAACTGCCCGACCATTTCTTCGAGCACATCACGCGACGCACGGTGGAAATCGCTCAGAAGTACGGCAAGGCTTCCGAACGCTGGCTGATGGGGTATTACAAGCAGCCTGCCGACTTTGACCAGATCGATCGCGTGGTTGACTTGTACGAATCGCTCGGCGTGGACCGCCTGTCCGCCTGGACCTACCGCGGCGGCCACGGCACGGTGCTCGCTGCGCCGGATGCCCTGAAGCTATGGCGACGCATCGGTGACAATTACCAGCGGGTTCTTCGCAAGAAAGGATGAGCGGCATGCTGAAGATCTTCATCCCGTCCGAAACCGGAATCTGCCGTATCGCCGCAGATGCGTTTTCGTCGCTCTGGTTTCAGGTGACAGGGCAGCGCCTTGCCGTGACCACCGAACCCGACTCGCAGGGTGATCTGATTGTCCTGGGTTCGGACGCCGTGAATGCATATGCATTCGAAAAAATCATTGACAACACCATTCGTGACTTCTCGATCACGACGGATGCCGATGATTACGAAATCGTGTCCGCGACGGATAACGGGAGAAAGCTCCTGTTCCTCGCTGGCGGACGTCCGCGTGCACTGCTGTATGCGGTTTACCGCTTCTTTGAGCTTCGGGCGGATTGTCGATACTTCTGGGATGGCGATATTGTTCCCAAGCGGGAGCATATCGACATATCCGATTTGCATATCCACGAAAAACCACGGTTCGAATATCGCGGGTTGCGATACTTCGCTCACCGGGGCTTGAACCGTTTCCAGGCAGAGCACTGGAGTTTCGACGAGTGGAAGCAGGAAATTGACTGGATTATCAAAAAGCGCATGAACCTTTTCATGTTGCGCATTGGGTTCGACGACCTGTTCCAGAAGGCGTTTCCAGATATTGTCAGCGATCCGGGATATGAAGTGCCCGAGTCCATCGAGCGTTCTTATAACGATCGCGATCTTTTCTGGAGCATGGAAATACGCAGCGAGTTGCGTCGAAAGATTCTTGCTTATGCGCGTGAGCGCGATCTGATTCATCCGGAAGACACCGGGACGATGACGCATTGGTACAGCCGAACACCGAAGGATTACCTGGAGAAGGTAAAGCCGGACTTCCTGCCGCAGACCACGTCCAGCTATAGTGAAGACACCGGCCTGGTCTGGGACATTCGGCAGGACAGACATCTCGATGCGTACTTTCAATTGACGGAAGCGCATATCCGTGAATACGGATCGCCGGAGATGTTTCATACCATCGGGCTGGCTGAACGTCTTTGTTACGCTGACCGCAAGTCAAACCAGCAGCTCAAGCGATACGCCTACCGAAGGATCATCAGCAATCTGCGAAGCAAGTATCCCAATGCGCCATTGCTCGTTGCGAGTTGGGATTTCCCGATGCGGTGGACGTCGCCTGAAGTGCGTGAATTGCTGGCAGAGCTGAATCCGCTGAACACGCTGTTGTTTGATTACACCTCTGACAGCGGCGATGAGGAGAACACGTTTCAGGATTGGGGCGTGGTCGGAAAGTTTCCGTGGATATTCGGGATATTCCATGCCTACGCGCCCAATACGGAATTGCGAGGGAACTATGACGCCCTTGAGCGTCGGCTGCCGATTGCTGCTGACGATCCGATGTGCAAGGGGATGGTTCTATGGCCGGAGTGTTCGCACAGCGACACGCTGATGCTGGAGTATCTGGCTGCGAACGCGTGGGATCCGAGTGCGGACAACATCACGATCCGCTCTTTCCTCGAATCGTTCTGCAGCAGCCGATATCCAACGCAGGGCGCAGAGATGGCGAGCCTTTGGCGGGCCATGCTTCCGATCATCAGTATCCGCTACTGGAGTCATCAGTTCTCCGAGGTGTTTTTCGCACCGCTGGATCAACTGTTCAAACGCGGCGAAACCCTCGTCGATCATGCGGATGCGTTCATTGAATCGCATCGAGAGCCGATTCGGGCTGTTCCGGAGATTTTCCGGGCGCTGGCGGCGATGCCTTTCGAAGACGCGCATGCGTTTGTTCAGCGTGACATGATCGACATGGCAAGAACGGCGGCGACGCGGGTGTTGAGCTTCGGCTACTTCCGTGTGGTGCGCGAGCTTCACGGATGGTCCGATGGCGAGGGCAACCGCGATCACATTCTCGCGATGATGGCAGCCAACCGAACCATGGTCTCGCTGCTGGGCGACCTGCTGGCTGCGGACAACACATACTCGCTTTACGCTTCATTGCAGGATCTTGGCGAGAAGTATCCGTGCAACCCAAAATTTGAAAAGACGCTGAAGGGGAACGTCGAGAACAACTATTGCCGGACTTATGTCACCGAGTTGTTCAAGGCGGTCTATCTGCCGGAGCATGACGTGGCAACGCAGAAGATTCAGGAGCATCTCGACGCGGGCCATCGTCCATGGCCGACGTATTCCGAAGCGGAAATCATCGAATGGCAGAAGCGCGTCGCGGATTCGTTTTATGAGCGCCCCCTGAAAGATATGGCCCCCGATCAGCAGAAGGCGGTTGAAGGCCTTTCAAAGTGTCTGAATGCAATGGCGGATGGAACTGAGGCGATTATCGATATCGCAAACCGCGTGAAGGAGGTGACTCATGGCAACATTGAATGATTTCGGATACGTGCAAGCGGTTTTTAAAAACCTTAAAAAGGTAACCGACGAGCAAGGCGACAACATCAAGAGCGCGGCGGCACTCATGGCGGACGCCATCGAGCAGGACCGTCTGATCCACGTCTATGGCGGCGGCGGGCATACGACACTGGTCATGGGCGAAATGTTCTTTCGTGCCGGCGGGCTGAGCAACATCAACCCACTGATGGAAACCGGGCTATCGGTGTTTAATCAGGCGCTCAAGTATCTGGAGTTGGAGCGCTGCGTGAACTACGGCCGATCGATTCTGAAGTATTACGATCTGCAGCAGGGGGATCTGATGATCCTCTTTCACAATATCGGCATTAATGCCGCCACGATCGACGCTGCCATGGAAGCGAAAGAAAGCGGTGTAAAGATCATCGCTGTCTCCAGCTCTTATTGGCAGAATGAAATGCCTTCGGACCATTTCATTCGACATCCGTCGGGGAAGAATCTGTTCGATCTGGCGGACGTCTGCATCGACGACTACAACCCGGTGGGCGACGCGGTTGTGGAAGTTCCCGGCTGCGAAGCGCCTATCGGTCCGGTGTCGAACCTGGTGGACTTTGCGATCGCCCATCTGCTGGAGATCGAGTGCGTTCGTCAGTGTGTCGAGCGCGGGATTGAGCCGCCGGTCTGGAACAGCGCCAATGCGCCAGGCGGTGATGAAAAGAACCGACGATACGTTGAAAAATATAAGCCCCGCGTCAAATCGCTGTAAGGAATTGCATCATGGATCTTTCACGCATGAACGCCGGCCTCGGTGCGCTGGTCGCGAAGTACCCTGTGGGCGAGGCAGGCGAACTGATTGCCCAGCCGGACCAGGAGGCGGGGGTGCCGGTCGCGCTGCGGCAGGCTGATGGTCAGATTGCTTCGCTGCTGCCGTGGCGGGTGGAACGGCGGTTCGTTGAACTGCGCAACATCGTCGAGGGGGGCACGCTCGAATCGCTTTCAACCCTGCGGTTCGCGTGGATGCGTGCCGATACCCCGTTGCAGCGTTTGCTTTATCGTGAGCTGGATTTGTGCACCTTTCTCGGGGGCTCGCCGCCGGTTGAGGTCTTTTCGGTGATGGCTGGCTCGTCGGTGGTGAATGTGATTGTTCGGCTGGCGGATGGCAAGATCGCCAGCCTCGAATGTTCCAACCGCCTGCCTGCTGGCAGTGGCGATCTGGATCGTCACGAGCTGATCGCCCGACGCGGCATTGCCTGTGACCGCGTGGTCGATACGCAAGTGCCGCAGTCTTCTATTTACGTGTTTGCCGGGGAGGGCGAGCGGCGTTTTCAGGATGATGACATGGAGCTTTACGATTTGCCCGCCGACGAGAGGCGACTGGTTCGTGCGGCCTTCCATCTGCTTCAGCAGCCGAAGTATGTGGATCAGTGGAATCAAATACATGTTGCGCTGGAGCGGGCGGTAAGCGGTGTGGTTGAGTCGGCCGACACCGGGCGGCGGGTGGAACTGAAGGAGGTGGCTGTATGAAACCGTTGCGAATCGCGATGATGTCACTGACGCACGGGCATTCACGCAAGTACTACCAGACTTTGCGTGAAAACAAGAAGCTGGACTGGGTGGCAGCCTGCGCTGAAGATGACCAGGCATTGAACGTCTTTCGGCTGTATGAAAAGGATGTGCCGTGTTATCTGAGCGCCGAGGAGATGTTCGAAAAGCATCCCGAAATCGAAGCGGTGGTGATCGCTTCGAGCAACGATCGTCACCTCGATCAACTCAGCGACTGCGCCCGACGGGGTATTCATATCCTGATGATGAAGATCCCCAGCTTCGACCTGGCTGAGTATGACCAGATGATCGCCCAGGTGCGCGACGCTGGCATCGTCTGCCAGGTGGAACTCGAACTGCACTACAACCCGGTGGTTCGCAGGCTCAAGGAACTGGTCGCCAGCGGCGAACTGGGGCGCGTTCTTTCAATTCAGGCGACGAACATCACCCTCTCGCCCGTCTGGGCATTCCCGTGGCAAGGCGTGCCTGAAGTCAGCTACGGATCTCGGATGCCGCTGCGCGACGGCGATGCCCGCTTCCGAGGCGGCGCCCTATGCGATCATCCGCATGCGTTCGACCTGATCCGGCACCTCACCGGGGCGGAGTTTGAGTTGATTCATGCCGAGGTGGGTCCGAACCTTCGGCAGGACCTGGAAGTCGAAGACATGATGCTGGCCAACGGTCGAATGACCGACGGCAGTGTGTTTCTGATCGACCCTTCCTGGTCGCGCATGGAAGAGCGACTGACCGTGCCCGGGCCGGGGTGGGAGGTGTTCCCCAAGCGGATGGAAGTGAATGTGACCGTGGTGGGCGAAAAGGGAACGATCGCCTGCGATTGCTTCGGCCCCAACGTCTATCACAACGGCGGCCCGAACGATCGCTACACCGTGCAGTACACCTATTTCGACGAGTGGATCGGCATGATTGACGAGTTCGTTGATTGCATCCGTCACCAGCGGCAACCCTTGATCAATCTCGAATGGCATCGGCCGACGATCGAGACGATGAACGCGTGCTATGACAGCATACAGGCTCGCCAACCGGTTCGACTGGAAAGCGCCGGCGCGGTCGGGGAAGGCAATCGCGATTGAAACTGGCGATGACATCCTTCGAATAGTCGAAAATCGCAAATAGTTTGGCGTTTAAATCATTGTTGGCCGTAATCGCGATCACTATGATCAATTCGGGTCATTTATGTCGGGCGTCTGGAATGAGTGGCTGCCCCCTGTGAGATGACATGGATTGTCCGGGGTCGGCTTCGGCCTAATCGGACTGCCGACCTGAGTCAAAACAGCCGCTCGGCGATGATTCTGTTGTTGAAAGGATGTATGCATGTCCAATTACCGTACGGCTTTTACACTGATCGAACTTCTGGTTGTAATTTCCATTATCGCTATTCTGATTGCCATCCTGCTGCCTGCGTTGGGGGCGGCGCGGGAATCGGCACGCGGGTCGGCCTGTCTGAGTCAGACCCGGCAGTTGGGCATCGCCATCCACATCTACGCATCGGACATGCAGCAGTACTTTCCCGGTGCGCGTACGGGCTCGGGCAGCAGTACGACAACCGTCAACGGGGTGACGTACAAGGCCGGCTATCCCAACTGGGCGCAACTGCTGCACATGGGCGACTACATCACCGGCGCGGTGGGGGAAAACATCCCCGGCCTCGCGGTCAGCAATAACCAATATGCGGTGCTGGGCGCGTTGAAATGCCCTTCGCTGGAGCCGAATGGCATCGGTCGATCGGACGACCCGATAGAGCCGGCCGCCATGTCGCCGCAATATGCGTCGTATATTTACAACGCCAATCATAACGCGTCGGATGCGACGGCAGGCTCGAAGCACTTTGGTGTGGGGCGTGGAAACGATGGTACGAACAACGGCACGTTGGCGTATGGCCAACAGACCGACTCGTTGCACAGTCCGTCGGCGACACTGGTCCTGGCTGATGGCAGTTGGAATCACTTGACAAGCATATACGCCGACCAGTGGCGAATGTTTCATCTGCGGCATCACGATCGCATGAATGCACTCTTCGCGGATGGTCACAGCAAAAGCATCGAATCGGTTCGTATGCAGCGGTGGATTCTGTTCAGCCGTGTGAGTCAATCGGAATGGCCCCATTCCTGGTAATCCCTCCATACTTTTCTCGGTATGTGAATTCATTGTGCGTTGATGACCTTGTTTCTCTGCTTGCGGAAATAGAAGAAGCTATGTTCCATAAATTGATCTGCCTGTCGATGCTGCCCGGCCTGCTGCTCACCACGGCGGTGATGGGGAGCGACAATCTGCTGACCAACGCCGGCTTTGAAAGCAGTAACCAGATCATTCCCGACGGTTGGGAGCGTGAGCAGAATCGGCCGAACGACCGCGTCTTCCAGACCCGCAACGGCGTGCTGCGCATGACCGAAGCGGGCGAGAGCGTGAACTATTACAACGCTGTCTCGCAGACCATCCCGATCGATGGGGGACAGTCGTATTACTTGCAGGTTGAGTACCGCATGGACCCGATGGAGTACCGGGGCGGCGTGTTTGTCTCGTACCTGGATGAGGATGGCAAACGCCTCGCGCCGGAAGAGTTTCTGCTTCACCGCAACCTGGCCCAGGGTTCATGGACGACGCTGTCTCGCGTGCTCACTTCACCCGACCCGATCAACACGCGGGCGATCAAGGTGGTGTTTGTGAAGTATGCGAAGGGCGATCATCCGGACAACGCCATCTATTTCCGCAACCCGGTGTTGGAGCCGTACACCGGCCAGGACAAAAGAGAAGCCGGGCAAAGCGAGCAAACGCGCACGCCAGCCGCCTCGTCTGCGTCCAACGAAGTGCCCGACCTTCCTCAAACCATATTTCCTCACAACCTGACCAGCACCCCGGCCGGCCGAACATATTACCTCGAACGAGGAGAGGTTGGCTTCCTGCGTCTGGACACAGCCAACCCGGCGATGCGTCGCAACATTCAACTGGAGGTCGAGGCGCCGGCGGGCGTCACGATCGAGCCCTACATGCACGGGTCTTCCGGGCAGGTGGAACTCGTGCCGGCCGTGTCGCGGGAGGGCAATCGGCATGTGTTTGAGATCGACCGAGCCTATAACTGGACGACATGGAGCAATGCACTGCTCTTCGCTGCCGACGATCGTGTGCCCGACAACTTCAACCTGCGCGTGACCATCACCGCGCCGGACCGATCGCAAAGTCGAACGTATGAGGTGCCGGTGGAGCAGGTTCAGGCCAGCCGTGCCGGTGCAGTGCCCGATCGTTTTGCGTACAGCGCCTGGCAGGCGTTTCCGGTCACGCGAATCAATCTGGACAAGTCGGAACACGAGCTTGCCCGCAGGCTGGACGACAACTGGCGTCGCAGCGGCTGGCAGCAACGACATGTTTTGCCCGCCACCTACATGGTGCCGCACCGGGTTCGACAGTGGCGGGGGCCTGACATTGATATTCGTGTTGGTGTGAGCGTGTCGGGCGCACCGACCAACCTGTATTGCGATTCCGCGCTGGCCGACGCGGGGCCGGACTATTTCGCCGACCTCATCCGCCGACAGAACGCCGAGGAGCGGGTCAAGCAGAATCAGTATTTCGAAATTGACTACGAGCCTTACGTCGAAGGCCCGGTCACGATGAGTTGTTTTTGTGAAACGTGCGTCACCTCTTTTCGGGAGCAGAATGACCTGCCTGACACGGTCACCGGGATGGATATTCTTCGCCATCACGAAAACGAATGGGTTGCGTTCCGCGTCGCACAGCGCGTTGAATCGGTGCGTGCGATGGTGGAGGGCATTAAGCAGATCAATCCGGACATCGCGTTTCACTTCTGTTCCATGCCGCTGCCGCCGAACCCGGACGAGGAAGCGGAGTACTTAAAAACCTATGGCATTGATCTGAGGCAATACGACGAGTTCACCGATCTTCACACGCCGATGAACTACACGTCGACGCTGAGTTTCTTCGCCAGCCTGGAGCGTGAAGCGCATCTGCTGAGCCGTCCGCGTGCGACGATTGTTTCCGTCGGCTGGTACGACACCTCCAACATCAATCCGCCACGTCGGGCCGCACACCTCTTTGCCGCTTTTTTCTGCGACAACGCTCATCCGTTGATCGGTCAGGGGTTGTTCGTTTCACAGGGCCATACGGTCGTGGCGATCAAGGACATGATGGCGGATGTGGCAGCCACGGAAGAGTTGTGGACGCAGGGGACGCTGGATGAGGGCGAGAACAAAGTGCCCGTGTCGCCTCGCTTTCGGGCGGAGGGGCAGTTTTATCATCTGTCGCGTACCTCGCCTGACGGCGAGCGTTGGGTCTGGGTGTTCAACAACCATCGTTCGGACGACATCTATGTGCAATTGCCCGCGATGAGCGGTATTTCTGAGGCGGCGGATCTGTTGGCGGAAGAGGTGTTGGAGGCGTACGACGGGGGCTGGACGCTTCGGATTGCCCCACTGGAATACCGCTTGATCCAGCTTTCGCCTGGCAGCGTTCATGCGGATTGGCCGAGCGTTTCGACAGCGGAGGCGGCGCAGGAAGAACGTCGTCGTTCGCGTCAGTGGGAAGAATCGCTTTACGCGCAGGAAGAGAACCAGATGCGCGTGGCCATGGAAGAAGCCGGCTACCGAGTGACCACGCCGACTCAGGAAATTCTCTTTGACCTGGACAACAGTGCCGAAGGCCTCTGGCAGGTTGAGGGCAAGCCGGCTGGCAAGGCGCTTGGGCGTGGCGTTTTCATGGAAGAGAATCGCGGCGCGTTTCGGCTGACCGGCCGACAGGCCGACGTGGTGTCGAGCGAGATTCTTGCGGATCGCGTGGAGGCGACGTTCCAGTACACCGTGCGCGAGAGCCCTTACGACGGACTGGTGATTCAGAAGACGTTCACCGTTATGCGCGATCAGCCGACTGTACACGTGCGCTACGAGGTGATTCCGGAAGGCGGCTTCCGCATGTTCCGGCTGCGGGCGGTGACGTTACTTACCATCGGCGATGATGTGGACGACCACCGCACCGTGCCGGAGCGCATGGAATATCAGGTGGGCGACATGATCGACACCAGCAGCAGTCACGTCAGCTTTGTCCGTGACGATGCCAAGTGGCCGAATGATGAGCCGTTTCTGTCAGAGTATGTTGACGAGCATCACGAACTGACTGGTCGGCGGTTCATCGCCCGCGACCGCGTGGCCGACGCGAGCATCACGCTGGAAGCGGACGGCGTAGATCAGGTGTTCGGCTGGCGATATGAGAACACCGCCACGCTTGAGCATGTTTACCCTGACGCTTACCCCACGACCGACCCGCACCAGATCAGCACCTGGGAAGCGAGTTGGACGTTAACCTATGCCCCAACGTCCGAGCCGTGACCCGGCCATCGCCCCATCCTCGCAATCGCCGACGATGCGGATAGGATGGTCAGGCGAAGGGCTCGGGCACAAGCGGGGTGATTGCGTTCGCTATGAATGCACACCACGTTCGGCTGTCGCCCAGCCGGGCAGGTTCGTCTTCCCGGGCAGGTTGCCGGGCAAGAGGGCAAGTGAATGCATTCGATTCTGACGTTGAAAAAAAAGGCTGGTCAACTGCCGCTGCCGCAGCGTTTTTTTTCCGGCCAGCTTTTGCCTGAACAGGTCGCGCTGCCGAACAACATTCTGATTTTTTGCCACAGTTGGCCGACCGCTCACGCCCAGGTCCACCCTCGCCATGTGCTCGTCATTCCCTTTGAACGGCTGACGTACTATGTGGATCACCAGCAGATCGATGTCAGCCCCGGGCAGGCGATATTTCTTCGGCCGTATCAGAATCGCGCCGTACCGCATCAGACGTCATCCTGTGAGCGACTGCTCATCACGTTTGAAGTTCCCGCCCCGCAGCCTTACCTGCCTGACTCGCCTTTGAACCAGTTGAGCGAGCGGGCGGTTCCGCTGGTCGGGCAGATGATCGACGCTTTTCTGGCGCAGGATGTGGTGACATGCTCGATCACCTTGGCGCAGATACTCACGGATATCGCCAACCGGCCGATCGATGTTCCCCTGAAGAAGCTTTCGCTCGCGGTGGCCGACACCCTACGCTGGATCAATGACCCTTCCACCTACGGGATGGGCATCAAAACGATTGCTCAGAAACTGGAAATGTCTCCGAGCAATCTGAGGCGGGTTTTTCGAAGCGAGATGGGCGTCAGCCTTGGCCAATATATTCGCAACCACCGCATGGGGATGGCCAAGCACCAGTTGCGCCGCACGAACCTGAGCATCGGCCAGATTGCTATCCATTGCGGCTACAGCTCCATCTACGCTTTCAGTCACGCTTTCAAAGGCGTGGTCGGCCAGTCACCCAATCAGTACCGACAGCAGCATATCGAAGCGGACGCCGACCCCGCGAAGGGCATCGGACACCGACGACGGGCCAGCGATACCTGATCGAGTACCGGGGCCGTGCGTCCATGCACGCTCAACGCCCTGCGTGATTTCGTTGGCAGACGTTTATTCGATTGTCCAATGTCCGGGCTGGTCGTTGAAGTCCAGACGAATGATGCGTAGCCATCAACCTGGCGGCCCATAAGTATCCGAGGAACTGTAGAAATCCGAGTCAAAAATGAGCGGCGTTTCCGATGGGCGAGTTAGTGCAACATGTCCTCTGTAAATTCACCGGTGTGAGGCTGGGGGAACGGTTAAATCCTGTGGATGAAGCCATGATCAGGCGGCGGCTTGTTTCTCTCCATCGGTGAAGCGGATGCCGGCGATCACGTCGCCGATCAGTTCGTGACCATTCAGGCGACGGAAGCGTTTCCAGGCGGTCTGCTTGCTCTCGTGGGGCTGGTGCTGATGTGCGTCGCACTACCCTTCATTGTTTTCCTCGGTCTCCTGGTCTGGGTCAGCTTCTAGTTTTGGACACAGGCGACCTTGGGACCACAGGTCGAAACCCGCTACGGCTTCAAGCTGGGCACCCCAAACATTCATGGCAAGGGAGAGCTCCCAAGTGGATCCAGTCACGGGTTAGGCCAATTCACTTGAGCGTGTCCAAACCGCCGTCAGCCGCAAGCAGCGTGCCCTGCGTTGCGGACGACGAGCATCGCATGCCGCTGCTATTCCCAAAGCGTGGTAGGTGTAAGTTCATACACATGAACGTCGTCGAACCACGTCACATTCTCTTCGCCAGCACGACCTGTCGCAAAAAGGATGATAGCCATTTCGTGAGCTCGGTCAGGGACCGTCAAGACAGTGACCGCACGCTGCCAATCATCATCGGTCTGTGTAACCGCATCGAACTGCGCTGTGATGTCGTAATACGCCAGGATCCTGTGGCCTGTGTGCTGACGCCATTGAATCCGTACAAAGGGCGTGACCTCGCCCTGCAACTGGGCATGAGCTTCGACAATAAGCTGCTGGCCAGGCTTCACATCAAGAACCTGAATAAATGCGCCGTGCTGCACGCCCACTGCTTTGGCTGAGCCAGCTCGGGTTCGCCCTTTGCTTTGATCCCACTTAAATGTTCCGTGAGAGTAGTCTCTTTGCCAACTGCTCCAGTGAGCGGGCAGGCCCTCGCTATCCCAGTCGGAGGCCATTACGTCTGGCTGGTCTTCACCTGTTTGGGTGAAATCAGAATTACGAGCCAGATTGGAAAGCTTCCCTTTCTCCTTCAGTCCGCCGACCGCGTCCGCCGCCGTACGCATGGGATGGCGCGCCCAGGCAAAGGCATGCTCAATACCCGGCAGCGCGTCCTGCCAGCTTACGCCGCTCTGACGTTCAGCATGCCACTGCGTGGATGATGTCTCAAACCAGTGCGATCTTTCACCCCAGAGCCAGACGTATTCTTCCGCAATGGCCAAGGCGTTGGTAAGGTTCTGGCGAAGTCGTTCCACTGGAGGCTGGCCAAAATCGTTGACGCGCCACCGTTCACCTGTCGGATTGATGTAAGCGTCCAGGTAAATCGCTGCTCCGACCTGCACCTGGTTCTGGTATTTTTTGCGATTCTCAGGGGCAACCAGACGCATCGCCTCGAAACGCATGTCATGATATACACGCAGAAATTCTTGAGTGCTGTTCGTCAGGTACGTATCTTCTACGCCTTCGACAAGCGTGGCGTCTGGAGGAAGTGCATCGAGCATCCCGTTGAAAAAGGCGGGATATAACCCGTAGTCGTCATGCTCCAGAATCACATTCGGATCTGTGGCGGTCAAAGCCGCCATGTTGTAGCTGAGAAAGCGAAATCCCAAGATAGTGATGCCAGGGAAATGTTCAGCAATGGCGGACATGGTCTCACGCCCGCGCATTCGAGCCATCTCCTGATACTCAGCAAATGAATGAGCTGCGTCAATCGAATACCTGAATTGATGCTGTCGATAAGATTCGGGGTCGAACGCAAATCCGGTGAGCCCGGTATCCTTCGCGAGTTCGGCCATCAACGCGAGATTATTGGCGACAGCGTGCCATCCCTCGTCATCGAACCACTCCACATTGCCAGGTGTAACGTTGATACGAATAAAATTGTCACTGAAGCGATCGAACTCAACGGCATGCAGATCCTCTCTTGCCTGATCGAACCAATCCCGCTCCCAGGTCCATTTCTGCCATATTTTGCGTGTATTGCATGTTTCATCAAGCGATTCCGTACCAGTCTGGCCACGAATGACAATCGCCGTACCATCAAGCGGATTATGCTCCATCTGGTGCAATTGTTTCCGCACAAACGCTGTGTCCGGCGTATCCCATCCATTCGCGATGATCTTCTTGCCCTCCGCATGGTATCGATAGACTGGTCCGTATTGGCTTGAGTCCGGGACCTCCGCATTTGAAGGTGTTACATCGAGCCACATCCCTGTTGCCATGGTCAGTCCAATCGAAAGTTTAAGTGTTAAATATAGATTATTCATATCGAGAATCCCTTGTTTATCGGCGCTTGACGCCGAGGCATGCCACGTGTGATGGCCTGAAGTCATATCAGATGTAGCTACCGCCGTACTTCACCACGCCCTACTGCAGGGGAGGCTTACCAGTTCCCGCCGGTCCAGAATGGGTCTGCGTTCCATTGTGTTTGCATAAAGTCTTGTCGCACCGGCCCGGCGTGGCCGTCCACATACGCGATGTTGTTACCGTCGTTGTGCGGATATACGAAATTGGGGAGCATGTTCGCGTGTACAGAGGAGGTGTAGTACCACGCGTTTTCGCTCGCCTCGAACGACGCTTGGTCGCCGTCGAAAAAGAATGACATCCGAGACGGCTGCCTGATTTGGTCAATATCCGAAGCCAGGTTTGGGACCCACGGTTGATTGGTTCTGACAAAATCGAAGCTCATCCATCTGTTCATGGTGTATGTTCTGTGCCACGAATACGCTCCCGGGCCAAGCGTTGGGCAGGTAAGGATCGTATCTCCCGTGAAGGCGTCGTCCAGCGGAATGTATTCTTTCATGCCCGGCTGAGTGGGATGATTGCTCGTCTGCCACCAGACGCTATAAGGAAACTTGCCATTTGAGTCGAATGCGTAGTTCCGACCAGCCAATCCCACCTGACGTAATTGACTTAGGCACTGGACTGCTTGTGCTGTTTCTCGAGCCTTACTCAGAGCGGGCAACAGGATGGCGATTAAGAGCGATATAATACTGATCACTACGAGTAGTTCGATCAATGTGAAACCGTGGCCGATGCGATGCAAATGAAGTGTTCGAATCATAATTGGCCCTTTCCAGTCCATCACTGGACTTAGTGTTTGTAACAATTGACATATGATTTGTGCCCGAGTGCGCAGCTCGATGCGCCCGCCAGCTAAGCCGGTGATCCCATTAGATGGTCAAGTATGTGCATTTCCAGCTGTTCATAATCACGCTGGGCCACATGCTGTTTAAGGGCATCTTCATCAAGTGACCGCACTTTCTCGACCAACATCAGAAAAATGCGACGACTGTTGACCAAGTGCTGTATGGCGGTGTCTGTTCGTTGCGTTCGCATCGCCTTAACATCGACCCCAATGAATCGATCAGTTTGAGCATAGCCCCCTTGCTCCAGCACGCGGACCTGGTTGAACGCTGCGCGAAGGTTCACGGAACCGAACGACTTGTCCTGATCAAACTTCAGCCCGTTCTGGTCGTTCAGGTGGACACCCCAGAGTCGGTCCGCCGCCAAAGCGAAAGCCATTTCGTCGGAAGGATCGAGGCCAGCAAGAATCGCATGGGCAGTTTCAATCAAACCACCGACTCGACTCGGGTCGCATGTACGGGATCCCAGCGCCAATGCGTGTCCAATCGTGGGGATGTAGGTGTGATCCATTGGTTCATTCGGCTTCGGCTCAATGGCGACCCGAATGGATGGGTTGTACTCAAGAATGGCATTGATCGCCTGAACAAGCAGATGGTGTGCTTCGATCGCCTGTTTGGATTCGCGGATGTATGTACCCTCTCGCGCGAACCAAAGAACGATCAAATCAGTGCCAAGTATTTCGGCGATATCCACCGCCTGGCGGCTACGGCTCAATGCCCATGTCCGCACTTGCGGATCATTGGCGGTGAAGGCACCATCGATCCCCTCTGGCGCTTCCCAAAGGCGTGGGGCTACGAACTCTGCGACCAGCCCCTCGCTGTCCAGCACATCCCGCATTTCCTTGGCAGTGTTGGCAATCTGCGATGACGACCGTGAATCGAGTTCGGGGACAACGTCGTCATCGTGCAGTTGAACGCCGTCGAAACCCAGTGCTTTGTACTGAGTGAGTTTATCGACGACAGTCGTATCGCCGCGAACTGCCGGGCCGAATGGATCCGCGCCTTCGTGGATGTTCCAGGGGCCGAATGAAAATCGATATCCCATACCGTCAGTTGCCATGCTTATGCATCTCCCAGACTCAGAGGTGTTCAAGCCTCTGTAACCATGTTGCGCCGCGCGAGAGCGTGCCATTCGGGTAGATCGTTCGGCCCGGGGTAGCGATCCTCATCGCGCGCCATGGGCCACATGTTCGCCTGAAGCTGCTGATAGTAAACGTGCATTGTCATCGCTTGAGCACGACCACTCGCAAGGACGCGAGGCAGCAGCTTTTCATGCACGGCGTATCCCGTGCCCTTGTTGAACGCGAGATACTGAGGATGACAGACCAGGTTGTACGGGACTTTTGCTTCGACACAGGCTTCCCATAAACGCCAGCCCAGATCGGCAAAGTCTTCAACTTTCTCGCGTGGTACTTTAAATGCCACGTCGTCAAGAATCGGAATCTCGACCAGCGCCCCCTCTCGGTATGGACATTTCGGGCCCTCCAATCGCAAGGGATAGTCATACTGTCCCGCGCTCCAGCGCCAGCCCGTCATGCTCACCAGGCGGCTGCTGGTCCACTTGAACCCGAGGTTCGCTACCGCGGTATACATGTTGGCACAGAATGAACCACAGCCTGGTCGATAGCCTGCCGACGGCACGCCAAACGCGTCAATCCATTCCGCACGTCCCCAACCGATGTGCGCTTCAAGCGCATCGACCTGCCACATTCGTTCATAGACGAAGCGGTTTTGGCTGTAGTCAATCTTTACCGCCTCCCCCATAAGGTCGAACATGCGCAGATCCGCCGTCCCATTTTCAATGCATTTGTGCGTGACGCTGTGCTGATGCACCTCATGCCCGTCCGCCATTGCCTGCTTGAGCAATTCAACAAGCTTGGGGTCATTGGTCAGATGACGATCACCACCACGGATCGGTACAACGAAGAAGGTGCCCTTCAGGTCGTACTTCGTGAGAAAATCAAGTTGGCGCGCCATGTCGTCGTACTGGCCGCAACTGATGTCGTCGTTCGTCCAGAGAAAAGGGATCATAGATTTCATGCTTTCTGCACTGCGTGAGATGCAAGCAACTCGGCATTCAAGGCGACTTTCGCAAAAATGCGACCGATTGTTCGCGCGGTCTCGGCATCGACGTCAAGCCAGGGATGACTGAGTCCGAACACGCGATCAACTGCCGTTTCCTCCGAAACGGGGCATCGACCCTCTGCTACGCGGTAGGCGTTTATGGGCAGGTTATAAAGTGCATGCCGGTAGACGGGGCCGTACGTCCCTCCCACGCGAAGCCCCTCGGCCGCCAGAGCTTCCAGCAGAATAGGTCGCGGCACATCCAACAGCGGTTCCTGGTCCGCCAGCATGAGCAGATTGTAATAGCCTTGGAGGGTCGCCTGCCGTCCCCGCGACTGAACTCGGAATCCAGGCACGTTGCTCAACTCCGCTTCGATGATGTCGCGCGTCGCGTTGTATCGCTTTAGGCGGTTGTCGATACCGTGAAGTTGCTCATGGAGAATCACTGCCTGAAAAGCGGTCGCACGATAGTTGTGGCAGACCAGACCGACGCCGGGACCGACACCCGGGACGCCTTGCTGTTCGTCGGCAGCATAGCCGATGTGTTTGATACGGAAGATCCGTTCGGCCAGTCGATCATCATTCGTCAGGCATATCCCCCCCTCGCCACTGGACAAAGTTTTGGACTGCTGGAAACTGAACGACCCCACGTCCCCCCAACTGCCTACGCCTCGCCCCGCCCACTTGCCGCCCTGCATGTGAGCACAATCCTCGATCAGCGCCAGGCCATGCCGTTTTGCCACGCGTGCAATCGCTTCAAGATCGGTCATCCCGCCATAAAGATGTACCGCAATGATGGCACTGGTTCGCGGGGTCACGGCGGCCTCCGCGGCAGCGGGGTCAAGGCAGAGCGTGGTTGGCTCCACATCCACGAACACCGGCGTCGCACCGACATAGTGAACAGCCATGGCGGTCGCCATCCATGTCAAAGCCGGTACGATTACCTCATCGCCCGGCCCCACCTTCATGGCCGCCAGGGCCGACTCAAGCGTGACCGTGCCGTTGGCCATGAATATCCCATGGCTGGCGTCATGGTGTGCGGCGTAAGCGTCAGCGAACGCCCGCTCGGCGGGGCTATGAAACGACCACTGCCGGGACAAGTACAGATCCCGCAACCGATCGGCTGTCGTTTCGTCGACCGGCGGCCAGTTGGGCGGCACTAAAGGTGCAGGTGATACCGGGCTACCTCCAAGCATGGCCAAGGTTTCGAAATTGGAGGACATCGCGCATTCCTTTGTAAGATTCTCAAACACGGTCATCACATGGATGCCTTGTATTTACACGAGCATCAGCCTAAGCACCTCGTCCCGTTCCAGCCATGGAAAAGTGGCTTATGGCATGGACTTTTGTACGATGAATGTGGTAGGCCGGATTTCTGCCCACCGTCACGACGGAGAAATGCAAGCAATGGGACGACAAGAACCCGCAGATTGCGTCAGCAACTGGCTGCGTCGGGTCCTCGCGGTGCTGGCCCAGGCTGAGCTGACGATCAAGGCGTCGTCACGCCTGTGCGGGTGGAACCTCAAGCCGACGCACAGCCATGTGCAGCAGCAAAGACGCTATCTCAGCGGTCTGCATTGCCATGACTATCTGGAACTGTGTGTAACTGTCCAAGGCCAGGGCATCATGGAGATCGAAGATCGAAAGTATCGCATGATCGAACCGGCGATCGCCGTCCTGAATCCTGGCTTGCTGCACAGCGAGGGATTCGACCATCACAGGCACCGTTATGAAACGATCTGGTTTTCTTGGAGAAATGAGGGAGTCCGACTTCTGGTGAATGCTTACGAGCCTGGCGAAGGATGGTCTTGTCCGTGGACCACCACACTCTCCACACAACATCAGAATCGCTTGGCGAAATGGGCGACCGGCCTTGTTGATGCTTCGGCATTCGACGCAATGCGAGCGACGCTTCTGGCGGTTCTGGGCGACATGACATATCAGAATCACATGCAGAATCAGACGCCTCAAGGGATCATCACTGCGGGACACAAGCGTGTGCTGCACTGGGTCCGCCATTATTTAGACCAACACTACGCTCAACCAATCAATGTTGATCACATTGCAGAACTGACCTGTTACAGTCCCCATTACCTGAACACATTATTCGCTCAGTGGACCGGCCAAGGTATCCGCTCGTATCTCATCGCACGACGCATGCAGCAGGCGTTGGAGTTATGTCAGCACACCGACACAGCGATCCAGGATATTGCGGCCCAAGTAGGATATGATGACCCACTCTATTTCAGTCGGGCGTTCAGACGATATCACGGTTATCCTCCATCGCAAGCAAGGCCGTAGCGTCTCCAGGAGACGGCTGTACGCTAAGCAGAGGACCGAATTCAGACACTGGCCAACGCCCACCGGCTGGGCGACGGCTGCCAGAGAATGGCGACGGGTGTTCTTTGGGCGGCAGTCGGTCGTTGGCTTGGCAGTCGGCAGGACGAACTTAGCTGAGTCAGCCTCGCCTGGTTGTTGTTGGTCGATCAGCGTCGCGAGCAGCGACTGAGCGTCGCGTCCGCCAACTGGCTCGCCGCTACAAGTTGCAGACCGTCGCACAGGCACCTCGCCAAGGCGTGGCCACGATCTACAGGACCGCAGACTGGATCGTGCAAACCCTCAAGCAGATTGTTCAGGCTCACCGAGCGGTGAAGCCCCACGCAACGGGGCAGCAGGTGCCCCGTCTAGGTGAATGGAAACCTCTTCCTTTATTTTCTGCTCAGATTACGTGGGAAAGGATGTTGCGGAACGGCTTCCAATCACAGATGGTGCATGATGGCCGCAAGATGAACAGCCGTTTCCATCCTCCATGACACGTATCCATGATCACTTGAAATCATGTACGGCCAGCAGCTCCAGAAGCAAATTTCGATGCGTTGGGATGTACCATGTGAATGTGCATGCTGATTCTAGGCAAGCACGATTCACAACGCGGGGCATCACCCACATCAGGATGACGATTTCGGCTAGGTTATGGTTCATTCAGCGTAGATTCGATCTTGCCGATAGGGGAAGTATGAGCGTGGATTTTGCCGCCAAGGCGATCAAACGGAGTTGATGCTGGCAACTGGATGAGGCTAACGGATCCGAGGGTGCGTCCGGTTCAAATCGTCAACACGTTTCGAGAGTTTATGAAAGATGTGCGATCCAACACTTTATAGCAGTGCCGAGCAAGACGATTTATCCGTCTACTTTCAAAACTGGGATGGTGAATGGCGTCAGATCGACCCTGAAGGCAATATCACATATCACCCTAATCGCCCCGCAGCATTGACAAAAGCAGCTATTGCCTATTCAATTGCGAAAGCGTTATCCCGATGACCATGTTATAAATCGCATAATCGAATCTTGGCTCCAGGTATGTTCTGTCGCAATCAGTTCAGCAGTGCTTACGGAGCATGCAGGTCTCCCTCCCGCTCAAGCCAGTTCACCACGTTACTGCCAAATTGTATATGAACCTTTGCGGTCCAAGGTGCATGAGGATGGTATCCTTGCTGTGTTATGGCGTGTGCGTATTCACGGCTTTGCTTCAAATTATGAAGAGTGACGTTCATCTATTGTCAACGATGATAATCCAGCACGACATGCATGCATATTCTCAAACGACCGTCTGAGAATACCGGCGACGGCGACGCCGAAGGCCATTTGATGAGGTCGAGAATGAGGATCGCCGGGGAACGTTCGGGAATAGCCGGTCAAGGCATTCGGCGGTTGGCACTGAGGCGGATGCGACGCAGCAGGAAATCCGCTCCGGGTCGCTTCAACGCCCCGCTGAGGATTCGGAAGACGACGGCTTTCTCCACCTGGCCGTCGCAGTAGAGATCGAGAATCGAGCGGGGCTGGTAGGCCGGGTTGTGCTGCATGGAGCAGGCCCGGCAGACAGGGACGATGTTGGCTGGCACCAGCGGTGCCATCTCGGTTGTGGGAAACAGACGGCACGCGGTCACGGCCAGGCGGTTGCAGTAGGCACAATGACCTTGATGGTCGATGATCAGGTCAAGGAACTGCTCCCACGTGCAGTCCACGAGGACGCCATGGCGGTTGGCTTTGACCTTCTGTTGTCGAAACCACGAGCCAAGACGGTAGTTGTTCAGGTGACTAGGCAGATCGTTCAGGCGAGAATTGCGAACCATGGTGGTGCTTCCTTTCCCTATGTTTGCCTTCCTTCCTCCCTCGTGACGTTCCCGATCCCGTCCGCGTGGACGTGATCCCGATACGTTTGGCCCTGCAATGCCACCGCCGCCCTGGCGGAAGCCAGGCCGGCGGCGGTGTTGCGGCGGATGACCATGGTGATGGTCCACGGCGTGCTTTTGTTCACGGTCGCCCTGATGATCGATCAGACGGATCACGCCGCGATGCACGCGTTCGACCGTCACCGCTCCCCGCATACCGTGCAGCGTCAGGCGAACGATCGACAGTCGACGCACCGGGTTCGAATCATCGGATGGTGGATGCAGGGGTTGAATCATGACGGCCATTGGATGCCAGGCGAATCGGCGGCACAATTGCACAGCGAGGGGTATGCGGGGGCTACCGTCGTCGATGCTTCCGCTTGAGATAACGCGGCAACGCCACATCCAGCGCGCCATCGCCGAGAGCGTGTTGCCGTGGGCGGCGTGCAGCCGGGGCGTGCGGTCCTGCAGGATTGGCCAGCGACCTTCGGTGTAGCGGAACTTCGCCGCCGGATCGGCGATTCGTGTGCACGGCCAGACGCTGGCGGTGTTCTGCACCACCTGGGCATGCGGCTTGTCGCGGTGACGCCGCAACGCCCGACCCACCATCTGAATGGTGGGTCCTTTGGAAGCCGGTCGGGCGAAGACGGTTGTCAGGGCCGGGTTGTTAAACCCTTCGGTAAGCACCTGCACGTTGAGCAGCACATCGACCTCGCCCCGGTTGAACGCGTCGATCTGGCGGTCCTGTTCGCTGTGGCCGTGCACCACCTCGCAGCGGACGCCGCCTTCGCGAAGCAGCCGGGCACAGCGGAAGCATTCATCGAGCGAGAGGAAATAGCCTACGCTCTGGCCCCACCGCCGCCGCTGTTCGAGGTAGAGCCGGGCCAACTGCTCCGGCGTCCACGGCCCGTCAAAGATGTACTGGTGATACGGCGAGAGATAGCCCGCTTCAATCAGCTGTGACAAGCCCGCGTCGCGGATGACCTTGCTGAAACACAACGCCAGCTGATTCGTGCGAAACGGCGTGGCGGTCGTGGCCAGGTGCAGCTTCGGCTTGACCTTGGCATAGACCGAGGCGGAACTGTCGCTGGCGGCATGGTGTCCCTCGTCTTCGATGAGCACCTCAAAATCGGTGGGCGGGTTCTGCTCAAACAGGCTGAAATATCGGATGGGTTTGAAACCAATCAATCGCTGGTTGTCTGCCTCGGCCTGATGCAGCAGATGACGCCGCATCGCCGTCCACCCCGACCGCCACCCGTAGCGGCGGTGCAGGGCCTGGGCGATCAAGTGGGCCATGATCGTCTTGCCGCTGCCGGTGGGACTCTCGATCAGGATGCTGCGGTGCCCCTCGTCCACCGCCGCCAGGGCCTGCTCGATGATCCGCTGTTGATAATCGCGTGGTTCGAGCATGGCATCAATCCTCGTTAGGCAGCAGGATGGTGAGTACCGGCTCGCCTTCGTCGCCAGGTCCGCAGATGACCTTGAGCGTGACGGTCTCCTGGCGTTCCGGCTCCATCAGGAAAATCACCTGAAACAGAAGCTGATCCTTGCGGCGGGAGCGACGGATCGCGTGGTAGAGCATCCACAACAGGTCATGCCCACGCCCGCGTTCGGATTGACCCAGCGACCGCAACCCCTCGCGAGGGACGACGTAGCCGTGCCACACCGCCGCCGTGCAGGCCACCGGGCAGTGGAAGCCGGTCTCTTTCGCCCATTCGGTGAGATCAACGAGCACGCCATCGGCCAGGGCCTGCTGGCGGGTGTAGCGATAGATGATCGGATCGGATTCGGGGTGCGTCTCGGCCATGGGGCCCTCCGTCGTTGGGAAGATTCGCAGGTCTCCGGTGCCTGCTTACCCATCCATGGCACGACGCGGGGGCAGCGATAATGTGGTTGTTGCTGCTGGGCATCGCCAGCAGAGGCAGACCGGGGCCCTGCCTGGGGGGGGGGTAGGGAGAGGGGTAAGGGAAGTATGGCGGAGACGGGGGAGATATGGCCGATCCTCCGCCGATGTGGTTCTCGGCGAACGTTGCACTTCCCGTGGAAGGGCCTCTGGATAACGACCATCCAGACACCTTGCCCCAGAAGACACTTGACTGGCGGGCCGGGACGGCCGACAATATGTACAGAATTGCGTACATTGGAGTCCGCCATGCGAACCGCCAACATCATGCCCTTCACCGAGCACCGCCAACACCTACGCGAACACTTCGAGCAGGTGAAACGCAGCAACCACCCCCTGATCGTGACCACCAATGGCAAGCCCGCTGCCGTCGTGATCAGCCCCGAACGCTACGATCAACTCGCTGAAGCGGAAGAACGCCTGCAAAGCCTGGAAATGATCGACAAGAGCATGCAGGACATTCAGGCCGGTCGCACCCAGCCGATGCGAGACGCCCTCCGCCAGATCGCCGACGAACAGGGTGTGAAGCTTGAGCGGTGATCATCCCTACAAGGTGGTCGTCACCGAGACGACGCTGGATGCGATTCGATCCGCCGTTCGGTAATCGCCATTGAAGAGAAAGCCCCGCTCAACGCTCAGCGTTGGCTTGAGGGGTTATGGGATGCCGTGGACACGTTGGAGACATGGCCCACGCGTTGCAGCCTGGCTCCGGAAAACGCATATCGCCCCTTCGAAATCCGCAAGCTCAACCACGGCAGCCACCTGATCCTGTTCACCATCAACAAAGAGCAGGCGACGGTCTATGTAATTGGTCTGCGTCACGGGATGCAAGAACCCGCCTCAAGAGGAGCTCCCTGCTACATCCACCGATATTCGACGAGGGTGACTGGGCAAGAATGTAAGAATTTTGACTGCAATACCGACAATCACTGCACTAAATGCTTATCGATGACAAGGCCATCGGTGAAAGAAAGACAGATGACCACCATCGACGCAATAGCGATTACCAAAATCCACATTACCCAGGACGTCTTTTGCAAATGCTATGTCCCCAGAAACGTCTGCCTATACAGTATTGGTAATGCGTACGCGTACGCGTGAGAAGATATCCACGGTTTGTAATCCCATTGATTCCTCGGCGACATATCAGCGGTTGTTGAAACATAGTAAAAGGGCGGGTTACATCGGTGGCCACATCATCAGCACGGCGGCAATGCAACTCGGTGATACTTGCGTCGGTGCGACGTAGTCTTGCATTTCGCCGTATCGTTGACCGACTTCGACTTCGACTTCGACTTCGACTTCGACTTCGACTTCGACTTCGACTTCGACATCGACTTTGAGGTCAACGTCTGAGAAAGCGATGAGTACGATTAGCATTCAATTTAAGTTGGCGGAACTGCTCCAAGAAATGCAGGCGAGTGAAGGGGTTGCTGCCCAGCCGCCCTTAGTGAATACAAAACGGTGCAACGCATCCTCAAGCGAGCCAAGGTGTCGCGATGGACGCCCGCGTTCCAGGTTCTGCGGGCGTGTGCTGAAGTGGATTTCCTACAGCTCGGCCTCAGTGAACGGCTCTACACGCGGGCCATCGGCCACAGCCCGGAAGTGAGTCGCAAGTATTATCTGGACAAATTCGAAAAGACCGTGCTGGAAGATCAGGAACGCAACGAATATCTCGCGGCATTGAAAATTGCGGAAAGCCGGATCGTCAAAGCGGCGGGGTGATTAGCCCCTTCCCCCATCACGGGGACTGGACGGTTCGCACCCAATCCGCCGGGTTCATCACGCGGACGCCTCGGCGATGCCGAGCGGGGAAGTGCTTGATGTTGCCGACGATCGTGTGGTCAATCTGTCATGTCTCGCATGCCGGAGCCCGATAACCGGGAAATCAGCAAAAACCCTACAACCTGCTCAGGATCCCCAGGCCGATCACCGAAGAACAACGTGTCGGTTCATCAGTTTTGAGAACTTGCACCTCCACATGGCCACCGCAGTGTGTGAAGTTTTCCGGTTTTTTTACCACACGAAAAAGGGTTTGGTTATGCCTGGTTATTATCACATTCTTTTCAGTTCCGTTGGCCAACGGGCCACATCGTTCCGCCGTTGGTCCCTTGGGGCGGCGGTCTTATCGCTCGGCGTGATGGTTCCGCCGGCGGTGGCACAGGACACCCAGTGGGACGCCGGCACCGGCGACTGGTTTGATGACGCCAACTGGAGCAACAACGAACCCACGGCAAGCAGCTCCGTGACCATCGACAACGACGGCACAGCCAATATCCAGTCTGGCGGCGCAACGGCGCAGTACATCTACGTAGGCGATACCGATGGCAACTCGGGCTTTATCCGAATCACTGGCGGTGGCGAGTTGACCACCTCCGATGACGGGTCGAACTGGACCAGTGTCCTCGGCCGTTTTTCAAACAGCACCGGCGAGATCACTGTTGACGGCGATGGTTCCGTCTGGAACAACCTCGGCAACACACACGTTGGTAGTAATGGTAGCGGCACACTGACCATCAGCGATGGTGGGCTGGTCATCACCGGGAACAACTTCCTGCTGGGGCAATACCCTGGCTCGACCGGCATACTCAACATCGGCGACGGCGGCGCGGCCGGCATCCTCGACACCGCCAGCGTTCACGGCGGCAGCAGTTTTGGCAGCGGTGGCCCAGCCATCCTCAACTTCAATCACACTGACAGCGACTACTGGTTCACCAGCGACGGCACCGCCGACGGCGATGCCATCAGCATCACCGGCAGCACCGAGGTCAACACCCTCGGCTCCGGCTGGACCACACTCACCGGCACGCACGACTACGCCGGCGGCACGCAACTCTACGACGACAGCACACTGCGCATCCACGACGCCGACCTGACCACCCGTCGATTCTTCGTTGGCGTCGACGACGGTGACAACGCTGTCCTGCGGATCGAAGATGGCTCGACCGTCGTCTCCGGCCAGGGCAACATTGCGGCCGACTACAGCGTCATCGGCGTTTACGCCGACAGCGTCGGAACCGTCATCGTCGATGGGGCCGACACAAGCTGGATCAGCCCCGCCGACTTGTTCGTCGGCGAAAATGGCATGGGTACGCTCTACGTCACCGGCGGCGCGACCGTGGAATCAGGATACGCCTTCGTCAGCGGGGGTAACCATTCAACCGGCCAAGCGGTGATCCACGGCGAAGACTCCACCTGGACGGTCAACGAAGACCTCTACGTCGGCAGCTACGGATCGAATGCGGACGGCCAAATGATGATCGCCAACGGTGGCGTCGTCAACGTCGCGGGCGACTTCATCCTCGCTGACAACTCCACCAGTTGGGGGACGCTGACCATCGGCGATGATGGGGCCGCGGGCATTCTCAACGCCGATCGCATCGAGCAAGGCAGTGGCATCGCAACCCTCCGGTTCCACCACACCGACAGCGACTACTGGTTCACCAACGACGGGACCGGCGACGGCGAGACCATCCAGTTGGCCGGCCGCGTCATGATCGAGCACAACCAGACGGGAACCACCACCCTCACCGGGCAGGTGACGGATCAGTACACCGGGCGCATTGACGTTAATCGTGGCACACTGCGTTTTGACAACGCCACCTTTGAATCCACCGAAGCGCTGCGCGCCAACGTGGACGTTGGCGATATCACCACGATGGAACTGATCAATGGCAGCCACGTCACTGTCAGTTCGACGGAACTCGGCGCTGCCGCCGACGCCGACAGCACGCTGATCGTCGCCGGCGAAAACACCACCCTCACCACCGACTGGATGTACCCAGGATGGGAGGGCAACTACACGATCTTCGTGGAAGATGGTGGCACGATTGACGTGGTCAACGACATCTGGTCGACCGGCGGCCAGATCACCGTCGACGGCGAAGGCTCCAGACTCGCGGCCGATGCATGGTACATCGGCTGGGAAGCAGATCACGATGACACGCTGACCGTCACCAACGGCGGCAAGCTGATTGGTCGCACCAGTTTCGAATTGGCCAATGGCGTCGATGCCTACGCGACGCTGAACATCGGCGACGGTGGCGCGGCCGGCATCATCGACACCGAAACCATCACAACCGGTGACGGCACGGCCACCGTCAACTTCAACCACACCGACAGCGACTATCGCTTCACCCGCGACGGCACGGCCGACGGCGATGATGTCATCATCGCTGGCAGCACCAGCGTCAACCATCACAACACCGGCACGACCACGCTGTTCGGCACGCACACTTACACCGGCGATACCCGTGTTTCCGCTGGCACGCTCGTGGTCAACGGCTCGATTGCCGACTCCGACTTCGAAGTCACCGGCAGCGGCACGCTCGGCGGCACGGGCACGGTCGGCAACCTGCTTTTGAGCCAGGGCACGCTCCGGCCCGGCAACTCCATCGGCACGCTCACCGTCGACGGCGACTACATTCACACCAGCAATGCCACGCTCGAAATCGAAATCAACGACGGTGGCAATCAGCCCGGCGTCAACAACGACCTCGTCGAGGTCACCGGCGACGCCACGCTGCAGGGCGGCACGGTCAGCGTCCTCGCCGAGCCGGGCAACTATAAAGATGGCACCCAATACACCTTCCTCCACGCCGACGGCTCCGTCGTCAGCACGTACGACCAGATCACCGTCAACCTCGCCCACCTCTTCACCGCCGAACTGGGCTACACCCACCACACCGCCTACTTCACGCTCCTGCTCAACGACACCGAATATGAATCGCTGGGCCTCAGCGGCGACCAGCGCGGCGTCGGCAAGGTGCTCGACGACCTCTTCCCCACCGCCACCGGCGACCTCGCGGTCCTCTTCAACGAACTGGCGGGCCTCGACGACAACGACGCACGCAACGCCATCCAGCAGCTTTCCGGCGAAACCACCGGGGCCAGCTCGACCGCCGTCGTGCAGGCGACCACCGGCGCTCGCAACACCGTGTTCAACCGTATGCGCCCGGCCGTCGGCAGCCTCGCCCTCCCCGGCCCGGCAACCAGCTTCGACGGCGGCTCGCTCTCGCTCGCCAGTGCCGACACCCAGCAGTCGGCTCGTTTGCTCGCAGACATGCGCGACCAACGCCAGTGGCTCGCCTGGGTGCAAGGCTATGGCGAGTACGGCGACGTCGACGGTTCGAATACCACCACCGGCTTCGACTACTGGACCGGCGGAGCGATGGCGGGCGTCGACCGCAGCCTCAATGACAACTGGCTCGTCGGCCTCTACGGCGGCTACGCCCGCTCACGCGTCAGCAGCGACGGCGGCCGACAGAAGATGAACATCGACCACTACCTGCTCGGCCTGCACACCCGCTACGACCGCGACCGCTGGTACGGCCTGGCAAGCGTCTTCACCGGCTACCAGCGATACGACAACGAACGCAACCTCCGCTTCGGCGGCATCGACCGCCAGGCAGACGCCACGTTCAGCGGCGGGCAGATCGGCTCGGCCGTCGAGCTTGGCCGAACGTATGAGAAGTCGAACTGGACCATTCAGCCGCTCGCCGGCGTGCAGTACGTCTTCGTGCATCGCGAAGCCTACACCGAGTCCGGTGCGGACGCGGCCAACCTCGAACTGGGCCACGACGACACGCACTCGCTCCAGTCGAGCCTGGGCGTCAACCTTGCCCGTGCGTTGTTCGACCACGGCGACACGCATGCACAGCTTCATCTGCGGGCTCGTTACAACTATGAGTTTCTCGATGATGGTGGCACGGTCAGCGCCCGCTTCGCCGGCAGCGGCGGTGATGCGTTCAGCGTCGACTCGGCCGAGCTTGGCCGACACAGCGGCCAACTCGGCGCGGGCATCGGTTGGCAGATGAACGAGCGGACGAACCTGCACGTCGGCTACGACGTGCAGTTCAACGATCGCTACCACGCCCACCACGGCATGGCGACGCTCAGCTTCGCGTGGTAAAGCCACCATAAGCGAATCGAAATCAGCATGAATCTCGCGGCGTCACGTCTCCAACCGAGGCGTGACGCTTTTTTTATTCGAGTGAAACGAAACCTCGTCAATGCGATGGGCCGATTCAACCAAGTGGCCGCAAGATGGTGTTGCTCAGAGGCCGATCATCACCCAAGCCCCACGACCTCAGCCTTCGCTGTCTGTAGGACCTACTTGAGAATAAACTGTGTGGTGCCCCTCTGGCAGTTCCGGCGAATAGCCGAACATTGGGATGATTCGCCCCTTCCCCATCATGAAGATAAGACGGCTCGCACCCAAGCCGCCGGGTTCATCACGCGGACGCCGTGGCGATGCCGAGCGGGGAAGTGCTTGATGTTGCCGGTAACGAGGGAATCCACCCGACCGGCCGCAGCGACTTCCAGAAACATCGCATCGTCCGGATCCGGCAGCACCGCCCCCGGCAGCACCACCCCCAGCGGCACCGCCGCCACGAGTTCGCCCGTCTGCTCCAAGAACGTGAGCACCTCGGCGACCGCCTCGGGATCGAAGCCGAAGCGGGGTCGAGCCAGCACCTCGCGGTACTCCCCGAGGATGCGAGCGTCGTAGCAGAGCCGTACCCGCTCGGAGAGCAGCAGTTGCAGCACCTGGGCCGGCGGCCCGTTCGGCGACAGCAGCCCCGCGACCAGGACGTTGGTATCCAGCACGATCCTCATCGGCGTCGGTCCTTACGGACTGCGGTGATCTCCTGCTCGATCGCCGCCGCCGAGAGCTGGTCCCGACCGGCCTGGGTCGCCTGTTCCTGCAACTGCTTGACCGCCCGAAGGGCTCGGGCCTGCCGCAACTCCTGTAGTGACTGCTCGAAGTGGGCTTCGTCGGTGGCACTGACGATGGCGATGGGCTTGCCGTTGCTGGTCAACACCAGCTCCCCCTCGCGGGCCAGCTCCCGCCAGACCTCAGCTGATTTCCCACGCAGTTCACGGACGGAGACAAACTTCACGGCGTAGACTCCCGTTCAAAGGGTTCACGACTGCAACACAATAGTGTACGCAATCGTCACCCAGAAGGCTATACTTTTGCCACGATCCTGTCGACCCTCGACGCCGGCGACCTTCCCCAGATGGCTCTTGTCGGTTGTCCGCCAGCCGGAGCGTTGCCGTGGATGCGCATCCACGGCGCATCCACAGCGGCCCTCCCGATACCTAACAAACGGGGCCTGCCGCAAATCGTGAGAGTGTCGACTTTGGGTGGTTTTTCGATGTGGTGGTCGACTGCCACGCCAGGTTCCGAGCCCGTGGGAATAGGCCGAGAATAGCGTTTTCGCCGGGTGAAATGGACAAAAAAGAAGCCCTGTGGAGGGTTTCCACAGGGCTGTTCATTGAAAGCGGGTGAAGGGATTCGAACCCTCGACATTCACGTTGGCAACGTGACGCTCTACCACTGAGCTACACCCGCATAGGGAGTTATTTGCTATCAAGGGTTTACGTTCGGCCGAAATCCATTGTTTGCCAGATTTCTTGCCACTTTTTCCCTTGCTCGCATAAGCTTGACCATGCGAGGGAGCACATAATAGCGAGGCAGGCGGAAAATGGCAAAACAAGGCCGACGCGGCAGGCCGACGCAGTCGTACACGACCAGTTGGGGCGAACCCATTGTGAGGCTGGTCCGGGCACCGACGGCCGCTGGCGGGTCATGGTGACAGGCACGAGGTTTACAGAAGCCGATGAGCGACGGGCCATCGCCTGGTTTCGCACCATGGTCGAGCTGGGCATGGTAGAGATGCCGTCGCACTTCCAACCAGCGTTTCGCCTGACCACCGATGGCTTCTCCCGGGTGACGCTACGCCGAAACGCCGGGGAGCGGGTACTCAGGGGGGCTACGCGAGTTGATCTCGCAGCCCGCTTACGTTGCAGTGATGGTCGGTATTCCCGAGTTGGCGAACCTCCGGCGCCTGCTCATGCCGAAGCCCCTGATCGCGATTGAGGAACTGATCGCTACGTACGAGAAGAACAACGCCAGCACGGGCCGGGCCAAGCAGCGGGCGCTTTACCTCATCCTCGACGCAAGCTCGGTGATCTCGAACGTTTGCTCGTCGATGAGTTCCGCGACCTGGCCTATGGCGAAACGAACTTTAGCGATGAGCTTGATGACCATCGCACATTCAAATTCGCCAGCCGGATCAGTCATCAACTCGGCTACAGTTTCGCATGTCGGCTGGTCGAGCATTTTCGTCGTGGCGAGCTGTTGGAGAGTCTGAAATCAGTCGCTTCGCTGGGCCCGGTCGCATTGGGCGTTGCGCCATACATCGCTGCGATGAAGACACAGCACAAGGACGAACCACTGTTGCAGGCGACGGCCGCACGCTTCGCCTGTGCTCAGGATCAGATCGGCCGAAGCGGCAAGCGTGCCTGTATACCTACACCGACGTACGGCATCGCCTTCGTCAGAACGCACTCGACGGGGCTCGAAAGTGGACGTGGGAAGCGGCGTTTGGTGAGCTTTGGCGACTGTGCGACACGCTCCTGCCAAAGCCGACGGAGCATCGCGACGACATTCCCCGCCGGCCAGCCGTTGAACATTCGGCCGCTTGATCGGGACGATACAGGCCTTTGTGGATCAATCGCACTTGCGGCGCAAGATTGCTGGATCGAATTGCCGTATCGCTGTCAGCAGTTCGTGTGACTGGCCTGTCTTCGTGAGATAGACAGCTGCGCCGGCTTCGATCATGGCTTTCGCCCGGTCTTCTTCAGCGTACATTGACAGGCCAATGATACGGATATGCGGCTGACCGGCGTGGATGATGCGTGTCGCTTCCACGCCATCCATCTGTGGCATTGAAAAATCCATCAGGATGACGTCCGGGCAAAGTTGGCGCACCCCGGCGACCGCTTCGATACCATCCGCCGCTTGGCCGACGACTTCGATGTCAGGCTCTGCTTCCAGTAATGACCCGAGGCCTTGGCGCATGACCGCGTGATCGTCGACGATCAAAACCCGAATGCTGCTTCCGTCTGTTGCATGGGCAGCGGGCGTCTTGAATGGCTCGGATACGCCAGTGTGTAGTGTTGCCGAGTGTGAGCCGGGCACGGCAGGGCTTGCCTGATCCGTCAGCAACGGGACGAACAGCGTGAAACGCGTGCCGCGGTCGATGGCGCTGTCGACTTCCATGCGCCCGCCGAGGTGATCCAATCGCTCACGGATGCTGAAAAGGCCGAAGCTGGTACGCTCCGGATCCGTGTCGCTGATGACTGCTTTGAAATCGAACCCCACGCCCTGATCTTCAACCACGACGCGAAGCTGTTGGTTGTCGTACTGACTCAGACTCACGACAACCTGTTTCACGCCGGCATGCTTGGCAACGTTAAGCAGCAGTTCACGGACCACTTCGTAGATCAACAGCTTGATGTCGTCACGGTCGATGGGCGTGAAATCATCGACATTCAGTTCGACCGCCAGGCCGTGCTTGTCCTTCATCGAGCGGGCGAGCCAGTTCAGTCCAGCGGAGAGGCCCGCCTCGTGCAGGATGGGTGGCGACAGTTCGACGGTGAGTGATCGCGAAGCGTTGATCGATTCGTTCAACAGCGATTCGAGCTGCGCGACATCCTGATTATTCTTGGGCAGATGCTTAGCCAGAATCGCCAGTCTGAAACTGGCACCGACGAGGATTTGCTGAAGGTGATCGTGCAGAATTTTCGCCAGCCGCTGTCGTTCGCGATGTTCAGTCAAGGTCAGTTGTGACGTCAGGCGGACGAGTTGGTCGGCCCGGTGTTGCAGTTCGATGGTTCGCTCACGGACGCGCTGTTCCAGTTCATCACGCGATCGCCGGAGGTCTTCTTCCGCGAGTTTGCGGTCATGCACATCGAAGACCGAGCCGATGTAGCCGAGCCATTCGCCTTTCGCGCTGAAACGGGGCCGACCCGCATCGATCGCCCAGCGGTACTGGCCGTCGTGACGGCGGAGGCGATAGTCGAACGAGAAGGGCTCGGTGTTTTCGGCGGCGCCAAGAAACGTGCGAATTGCCCGCTCGCGATCCTCCGGATGCACCGCCTGAGTCCATCCCAAGCCAAGGGCATGGTCTTCGCTCTGCCCGGTGTACTCGAACCAGCCTCGACTGAGGAACACGGCTTGATTGTCCCTGTCAGTGATCCAGAGCATGGCGGGCGCGGTGTCCGCCATCATGCGAAACCGCTGTTCGCTTTCGCGCAGCGCTTCCTCGGCCTGATGGCGTTCGGTGAGATCGAACATCGAGCCGATCATGCGGTACGCGGTGCCCGTGTCATCGCGGGCGATGTAGCCGCGATCCAGAAACATCGCATATGAGCCGTCACGTTTGCGGAAGCGATATTCCGCGGACCAGCTGTCCCGGCCGCCATTGATCGCTGCCTCCATGCCTTTGACCACCCGCTTTTGATCCTGAGGGTGGATGGCATTTTCCCACTGTTCGATCGTCGAGCCGAACTGCTCCTTTGTGTAGCCGAACTGCGTCACAATCGCGTCGTTCCAATCAAGGTGATTGGCTACCATATCCCAATCATAGATCAGATCGTTTGTCGCGAGATTGACCAGTCGGAAGCGTTCTTCGTTCTCGCGCAGTGCTTCCTGGGCGATTTTCAGGTCGTGCACGTCGGTGGCGGTTCCGAACCATTTGATCGTTCCGTCGGTTTCGGTCATCGGCGTGGCGCGGCTGAGATGCCAGCGCATCGAGCCGTCTGCCATTCGAATGCGATGTTCGCATGCATATATGCCGCCGGTTGTGATCGCGTTTTGCCACGCCGCAATGGTGCGATCCTCGTCTTCGGCATGCAGCGCGGGTTGCCATTGCCAGTTCCCATCCGCGTCTTGTTTAATCCCAGCGAAGTCTTGGACGCGGGAGTTGTAATACTCGACCACGCCGTCGGCGTTGGCGGTCCAGACCAGTTGCGGCATCGCGTCGGCGAGCTGACGAAAGCGCTTTTCGCTTTTCCGCAGACGCCGCTCAGCCTGAATTTTGTCGGTGATTTCCGTGCAAGGGCAAAACACGCCGGCGACGTCGCCGCGCTCGTCACGAATCGGTGTATAGGAGAAGTCGAAGTGTGTTTCTTCCGGGTAGCCGTGGCGGTGCATGATCAGATGAATATCGTCCATGTAAATGGACTCGCCGGCGTAGGCACGGTCGACCAGCGGGGTCAGATCATCGACGATTTCTTCCCAGACCTTCAGGAACGGTTGGCCCAGAGCTTTGGGATGCTTTTGCCCAAGGATCTCCGCATAGCGGTCGTTGTAGAGCAGTGCATGGTCGGGGCCCCAGAGGGCGAACATCGCCTGGTTGGATCCGAGCATCACGCTGACGAGTGTGCGCAGCGGCTGAGGCCAGTGCTTCGGAGGCCCGATGGCCGTGGCTGTCCAATCGTGCGAGCGGAGCCGTTGGCCCATCTCGCCGCCCCCGGCTAAAAACGAATAATCATCAGCCATCTCTTTGTAGAACTCGCTGGATGCTCATGCTGGACCGGTATTGAACGCATTACTGGGTTGGCAATGAGGTTAGCCAAAGTATAGCCCCGCAACGGCCATAACTCACTTGCTCCGCGTGAACACAGGAACAAGAGCGAGAAGCACGCAACCGCTCGGCCATGACAATGATATTGCCTGGACAGTCGGGCACCATCCACGGATAGATCGCCGGGCAATCAATCGCCAGTCGCTTGTGTTTTCATGCCCGACCCGAGGCGTTCAGCTGCCATGGGAGCGGCCTAGGGCCCGGCGGCGGTGGCAGGGGTGACGCTGAAAAGGATCGTCGCAGCGAGGGTCCCCGTGCCCAGATTGATGGTCGCACTCGGGCTCAGCAGGTTTGCGCCGGGAAACGGCTCAATGCTGCGTGCGTGCCAGCCGCGATCGTCCGCCCAGCCGGACTTGCCCGCGGGGATGAGGTAGGGCATCAGCCGACGAAGGTTGGGCAGGTTGGGCCCCATGTCGAGGCCGCCGAGGTTCAGTTGCATGGCATGGGCGTAGCCTTGGAACATCGACGGCGCGGTGGACTGCAGGTCGGCGAAGGCGAGGCGTGCCCCGGCGGGCGGGTTACCCAGGCGTTCGCGGACACGTTGGAACTGGCTGCTTTGCGGCAGGGCGTTGCCCGGCCGAAGGGTGTGGGCATGCGCGGCGGCGACGGTTTGCACGCTCGTGCCGACGTATAGCCGATTGCTGGCGATTGCCCATGCGAAGGTGTAGTTGCCACTGGGCGTGGTGTATTGGTAGATGGTCATGCCATCGCGTTGCGTCTGCTCGACGGCGGGCTGTTCGGGGTCGTGGCCGTTGAGTTGTTCGACGAGTTGGGGCATGACTGCTTCGATCGGCCGACCGTCGCGTAACTGGTGGACGAGGCTGACGCCGGGCCCGGCGGGGCTGATGAAGGTCGGGTCGCTGTAGAACAGCCATAGTTCGCCGAGGCCGGCGGTAAGGGCTTTGCGGATTTCAGCGTTGACCGGGTCGGCCTCGTGATGGAGTCGGTGCAGGGCATTGTCGACCGCGTTGAGGATGACTTGCGCGTCAAGCCGATAGGCCGACAGCCACGATGCGGAGCGGGGGATGGCGCGCAGTTCGCGGTCGTTGATCGGCTCAGCGTCGAAGAGGCGGGCGAGGCCTTGCCTTGGCGCGGGCGCGTCGACGAACAGTTGGCCTTGCCACAAGCGTTGTTGGAAACCGCCGGCGTAGACGGCGCGTTGCATGCCGTTGAGGTCCAGCTCCGTAATGAATGCGTCCAGATGCGAGGGGTCGACCATCAGCCCCGGCAGGGGGGCGCCGTCGCCTATCCGACGGGCGACTCGTTTGATGTTGATGTAGGCGAGCAGGGCGGGGCTGTTCATGACCTGTCGGCGGGCATGGCTGAAATGAGTATCGCGGCTAAGCGATCGCCAGACGATGTGGATATCGCGCACCTGTTGTTCGTCATAGCCGACCATCAGGCCGAGCCGTTCGCCGTCGTCAATCCAGGTAGCCGGGGTGTTGTCGTCGGTCATGGCGCGTTCCCATTGCTGGAGCGCCTGGCGGACCTGTCGGTCGTGCTGGCCGGGCTTGACGATGATGCCGATGCGTAACGTCGGTACGGCGACGTCGGGGCCGGCGCCGAGCCTTTCGGTGACGGACGCCGGGTCGCCGACGAACATGACCCACGGCCGCTGCCACAGCACGCGTTCGAGTTGGGTGATGAGGCGGAAGATCTGCCCGGCGTGTTCGCCGAGGAACATGCCCGCGATCGGCAGCAGGCCGACGACAACCTGGTCGACGTTGGTGTCGCGTCGGACCGACCCGAAATGCGACTGTTCGAACGCTTCGCCCATCGCGTCCGTGCCCTGCCAGCCGAAGTAGAGCATCGCGTCATCCGGCACGTGGTCGAGCATGAAGTCGGCCTGCACCGCGTCGGCGGCAGTCATCGCAAACGACGCGGCCACGAGTACACATACCCCAAACACGCGATCCATCAACATCGGTTGCCCCCTGCGCGGAAAAAGAAAAGTGGCTGGCGGAGAGCCCTGGCGAATCTTTAGATACTCTCGACCCCCCGCGCCCCTTGGCACGCGCAGCCTGAAAAGATTGGTCGAGACTCTCAGCCGCTGGACAGGCCTTTCAGCTTACGAGTCTAAGCAATTCTGTCGACGGCACCAATGAAAACCACGCGCGAGCGTCATCATTTTTTCGACGCAATGCACGCTTGGGCGAAAAGCGACACTTTTCTATCGAACGGTTGAGGTGCAACCAGGGTCAGGACGGCGAGTTGGAGTCTGGCGTTGCAGGCACGCCGGCTTCGGTGGTCCAGCGGAGCACAGCTTCGACGAATTGCTTGCCCCGCTGCTCGAAGTGCGTGAACTGGTCCCACGATGCACAGCCGGGCGAGAGCAGGACGACGTCGCCTTGCCGGGCTCGACGGACGGTCTCGCGGACCGCGTGATCAAGCTCGCCGCAGCGGACGACCTCGGCGGGGTCATCGCGCCAGCCGGCGGCCCCACAGGATTCGAATGAGGCGGACGGGCCGTGCACGTCCGCCCAGTCGTCGTCGGTGGTGAGCGTGGCCGCGGCGCGGGCGAGCGTGTCGCCGGTGTCGCCGATGGTGTAGATGGCTTTGCAGTGGCGTGCGGCGTGATGGGCGAGGTCGGTCAGGTCGCTTTGCTTGTCGTAGCCGCCGAGGATGACGTGGACCGTGCCGGCGGGGAAGCTGTCGATCGCGCGGCGGGCGGCGTCGGGCGTGGTCGACTTCGAGTCGTTGAAGAAGCGCACGCCGACGTGCTCGGCAGCAAACTGAAGGCGGTGCGGCAGGCCGGCGAAGTCGGCGAGCGATTCGATCAGGTGGTCGGCATTGCAAAACGGCGCGCCGGCAAAGTCGGCGGCGGCGATCGCGAGCAGGGCGTTGATGCGGTTGTGCGCCCCCGGCACGCTCAGCGGCGGGAAGTCATCGCCGACCGGCTCGATGATCCGCTCGCGGACGCGCGTGGCCAGCGGCACGGCAAACTGCTCAGCGGGCCCGAGCACGGCCCCGTCGCCCGGACGCTGATAATCGAAAATGGCCTGCTTCGCTGCGGCGTAGCTTTCCAGTGAGCCGTGCCAGTCGAGATGGTTCGGCTGAAGGTTGGTGACAACGGCGATGTGCGGCGACCAACTGGCCTCGCGAAGCGATTCGAGCATGAAGCTGGACAGTTCGAGCACGACCCAGTCGTGGACGTCGATCGCCTCGGCATGGCCGTCGACATGTGGCAGCAACGAGCCGCCGAGGTTGCCGCCCAGCCAGACGCAGGGCGTGCGTTCGTGTTGTTGGGCGACCGCTTTGCGCAGGATATGGCCGATCATGGCGGTGACGGTGCTCTTGCCTGCCGAGCCGGTGACGCCGATGACACGCTGGCGGTTGGGCAGGCGCTCGACGAGCAGGCGAATCTCCGTGGTCACGGGCACGCCCGCCTGCCGTGCGGCCTGCACATAGGGGTCGCGATGCGCCGGCACGGCCGGGTTGACCACAATCAGGTCGGCGTTGGTGAAGTCGCTTTCGCGATGCTCGCCCAGGCGATAGTCCACGCCCGAAAGGTCGTCCAGCTTCGCAAGACTCTCGCTTAGCTGCTCGGCTGGCTCGCGATCGGTCAGCAGTACGCGCGCGCCTTGCCTGACGAGAAACCGCGTGACCCCCACGCCGCCGCCGAAGCGTCCGAGCCCCATGACCACCACCCGTCGGCCGGCGACTTGCGTGAGGCGGTCGGATGTCGACGTTCGCCGTCCCGTCATGGTTCCCCCCTCACTTGCGGAGGATGGTGAAGTTGCTTGCACGCTTCGAGTCGGATGCGATTGCTCTCCCGGTTACTGAACCTCGAACTCAACATCGTGACTGTCGTTGGGGCCGAGGTGATAGCGTTGGATCGTGATGCCGGGGCTGACGAGGAAGTAGAGGTACAACTCGTCATCGCTGCCGATCGACGCGGGCCGGGGCAGTTGCGTGGCAGAGCGGATACGGCTGTCCAGGTCGACGCGGATTTCCTGGTCGCCGCCCGACTTCAACCAGACGTAGGCGACGGGGTCGATGCGCTGGCCTCGGTGGTCTTCGAGTTGAATGCCATGCACGCGCTCGGCGGCTTGGTGGATCTGGCCCAGCAGGGAGCGGGCGGCGCGGACGTCGGCTCGGAGGCGGACCATGCGCTGATGGCTGGGCTCGTGAATGCTGTCGACGCGGGTGGCGTCGGTGAGTCGGCCGCCGCCGCGTCGCACTTCGCCCGTGCCGGAAACGATGCTCGTGCCATCGTAGTTAAAGCGTGGGGCATAGTTCTTACTGAACTGACGGTCCAGACGGTTCGTCTGTTCCAGCGGCCCCTCGGCCTGGCTGGGGGCGGGGCGGGTGTCAGTGTCGTCGTCCGCGTCGGCCGATTCGGTCCGCGTCGGCTGGCCGAGGGCGGCCAGCAGCGTGTCGGCCTCACTGACCGGTGAAATGCCGCGCAGCGGGTAGCGAACCTGACGGATCAGGGCGAACACCGGCTCATGGTCAGCGGGAACGATGAAAGCGAAGGCGAAGTTCGCGCTCTGGTCGCTGGTGTATGCGACCACGCGTTCGTCGAGGAAGGGGTAAAGCTCCCGCCGATCGCCGGCTACATCGTCCTTGCTGAAGGCGACGGGGAAGTTCGGTTGCAGGCGGAGTTGGTCCGTCTCGCGGCCGCGGGTGACCAGTTGCACCTGTGCCGGGCCGATGCGGATCGTGCCCCGGTCGTAACCGGCCGCGTGCTGCTCCCACTGTGTATCGAGCACGATCAACTGCTGGCCGGCCTGCTGAGCACGTTGGCCGAGCGCTTCGGCCAGGTTTTCAGGCAGCGCTTCGCCGGGCAGGCGGTATTCGATGAGTTGCTGAATCTCGACCATGTCCGGATCGACGACAAGCGACGCGTGCTCGTCATAGCGGAAGCGGAACAAGGCGGACTGGGCAACCAGGTTCGGCCGATGTGTTTCCAGGCTCGCCGGCGTGCCCCAGGGGGCGAACGCGCCGCTTGAGAGCCCGCCGAAGAAACCCGCCGCCAGCTGGTCGGCCGGCACCCAGAGGTCGCTGCCGGTTTTCTGTGGCCGATCATCGGGGCCGATGCTGTAAGGCTGGTAGCCGCCCAATGACATGGGCAAGGGCATGAAGCCGATGCCGATGATCATCACGCCCGCCGTCAGCAAGCCGCTGGCCAGCCCGCAAAGCCCGCCGCCGATGAGGTTGGCCAGGTTCTGAAACTGCGCATTGCCCGGCACGAACTTGTCCAGCATCGTGCGAATCAACGAGAGGCAGATGATGAACAGACTAACGAGCGAAATGCCCCAGGCGTAATGGCTCGCCACCGTGCCCGTGCCCAGCAGCCAGTATGCGGCCGGCTCCCACAGCGCAAACGCCAGCGCGCCCGCCGCGACCACCGCCGCCAGGTGCAGAAATGCGGAGAAAAGCCCCTGCGTGTACCAGTAGAACGCCATCATGCCGACGAAACCAACGACGATCAGGTTGGTGATCATGACTGCCTCCCAATGGAGAATTTCGGATTTGGGATTTCGAATTTCGAATGCGTCAGCCGCGATCGCTGCCCCTATTCGAACTCTGAAATCCCGAAATTCGAAACGCCCTTTGTTACCCTTGTTTCACTTCCGGCTGGCGCGCTGCACTGCCGCTGCCGCTGCTGTCCGCCACGGGCGCGCCGCTTCGGCCGCGACTGCCGCCGCTGCCGAACTTGTCGCCCAGCACGCGGGTGATTTCCTTGATGTCCGTCACACCCTCGTAGGCGACCTTCGCCAGTGCTGCTTCCTGCAGCCAGAGCATTTTCTGTTTGCGCACATGCGATCGCAGGCGATCGAGTTGGTTGTTGGCGATCAGCTTTCGCCCCTCAGCATCGATCACCATCACTTCGAACACGCCCACGCGGCCGCGATAGCCCAGGCCGAAACAGGTATCGCATTCCACCGGCTTGTTGTTTTCCATCACCTTGCCCGAGGCACGATAAAGCTTGCTGACCTTGTCTACGGGCAGGTTGAGCTTCTTCAGTGCCGCCGGGTCGGGCTTGTAGGCCATTCGACAAGTCGGGCAGAGCTTGCGCACCAGCCGCTGCGAGATGATCGCCGAGATCGATTCGCCGGCGGCGCGGTATTCGCCCACCTGTTTGATCCAGATCTTGAGTGCTTCGAGCGTATCGGCAGCGGCGAGCGGCACGTAGAATCGGCCGTGCTCGTAGTTCTGCGTCAACAGCTTCGCGGTCTGGCGGTCGGCCAGACGGGAAACGAGCACCACGTCCGGATCGCTGCGCAGAAGAATAGCCAACTGCTCGTTGTAGTCGTTGGCGGCCTGTCCCTCAGGCTGGGCCTTGTGGCTGATGCCTTCGATTTCAAAGTCGGGATCTTCGGTAAAGGCGTTGATGCTAGAGGTGTAGGGATCGTGTGCCTGAAGCAGGCTGTAAAGCGTCGTTGTCGTTCCCTGGCGGGGTGGCGCAGCGACGAGCACGACACCGCCTCGTTCTTCGAGTACGGGTTGGAGTACTTTGCGCTGACTTTCGAGCATGCCGAGCTTCTCGATCGGCGTATCCATGCGATGATGCGGGTCGATGTCCAGCGTCATCACGAGCCCGCGCGTCGAGCCGGCAGTTTCAACTTCCAGCCGATGCCCGCCGAGTTCGTGAGCGTCGATCTTTACTCGGCCGATTTGCTTCTTTCGGCGGTCGTCCACGTCCAGGCCCGCGGCACGCTTGAGATAGTCGATGAACTTCATCGCCATCTCCGGCTCGATGGTCGGCTGAGGATACTTCACGCCGTCGATGCTCACGGTAAAAGCAGCCTGCTTGGAGTCCACTGCGATCTCAACGCGTTGCGCGCCGCGTGGCAGGGCGAAGTCGAGCACGGATTCGAGCACCTGGTGAGCGCCGGCGTCCTGATCATCACCGCGCGGCACGGATTTCGGGTTGCCGTCCTTGCCGACGAGTGAGATGCTGGCTCGGCGAAGGGCCTGAGCTTCCTGGTAGCTTTCCAGGCGTCGGGTGAATGATTCGAGGGAGAAGGTCCAGCGTGCGTTCGCGGGGACGAGTTGGTTGCGTTGGTAGGCGTAGCCGAAGATTTCGCCGCCGACGATCACGAGGCACAGCAGCAGGCCGACGAGGTAGATCGGAATCAGCAGCAGCAGGCCGAAGCCAACGACGGCCGCGCCAATATGGGCGAGGTTCCACATCTGTCGCTTGAGGTGAAAGTATTCCGCGTCTTTATCCAGCTTGCTGACGGTCCAGGCCCAGACACCCAGCAGGACGATGGCCAGCAGTGGCTTGACCACGCTCATCAACATGACCGCCTGAGCTTCAGCGACAACGTAGATCATTGGTGATTCCCAGTTTTTTCGACCAACGGCCAACGACTTCGCAGAAACGCGAAACAGGCCGCTGTGCATCGTAGCTTGTGAGGCTTATCCGGTACTGATGCCGCGTAGCCGCATCTTGACTTCCTCGGCCGACGGGGCCGCCTGTTGCGCCACACGCGGGTGAATGTAGTTCTGCTCCACCAGCTTCACAAGGCTGTCGACAAAAGTCTGCATCCCCGTGTCGCGATTGTCCTTCATCACCTCGTTCAGTTCGTGCTCACGGCCTTCCATGATGTACTTCCGCGTCGGCGGACTCTGGAGCAGGATCTCCACCGCGGGCACACGCTGCAAGTCATCGCGAATCGTCGGTAGCAGCCGCTGATACATGAACGCCTGCATCTGGTGCGCGAGCAGGTTGCGGATCGCCTGCCGCTCGGCTTCGGGGAACAGGTCGTAAATACGGCCGAACGCCTGGCTGGCGCTGGAAGCGTGAATCGTGCAGAACACCAGGTGGCCCGTCTCGGCGGCTTGCAGCGCGGCTTCGAAGGTTTCCTTGTCGCGCATTTCGCCGATGAGGACGACGTCGGGGTTTTCACGCATCAAAGCCTTGAGCGCCGTGGGAAAATCCGGCACGTCGATGCCGATTTCCCGCTGGTTGATCATGGCCTTGTCGTCTTTGTACAGGTACTCGATGGGATCTTCGAGCGTAACGATGTGGCAGGCGCGCGTGTTGTTGATGTGCTGGAGCATGGACGCGATGGTCGTGCTCTTACCCGAGCCGGTGACACCGCAGAGCATGACCATGCCCTGGTGCAGTTCGGCGATTTTGGCGCAGGCCGGCGGCAGATGCAGATCCGAAAAGGTGAGAATCTCGGCACTCACGCGGCGGGCGGCGAGGCTCGATCGGCCACGCGTGCGAAAGATGTTCACACGGAAGCGGTTCTCGCCGTCGAGGTCGACTGCCAGGTCGAGCGAACCGTTGACGAGATAGTCCTGCCGTTGCTTGTCCGTAATCGCTTCGTTGATCCACTGCTCAAACTCGTTGACCTCGATCGGTGGGGTGTCGAGGTTCTTGAGCTTGCCTCGCAGACGCAGACGAGGAATCTGGCCGCCACGTAAGATGAGGTCGGACGATTCGAAGCGTACCGTCGCTTCAAAAAACTTTCGCAATGGCGTGTCGGCCAACGTCTTTTGAGTGGTCGGCAGGCTCGATGGCGTCGACACCTCGGCGTTTTCAACTTCGCTCACGTACGCACCTCTCGCTCAGCAGCATATCGGGGCGTGGCGTCCGGACTTGGAACCGCCACAGTACCACCATCTTACGACATGCTTCCGTCGCGGCAAATGCGGAAGGGCGCGGGAGGTTTCGGGTTAAGTGGTTTCTGGTTCCGGGTTGACGCCTGTTGCGACCCGTTTGCGCGGTGGGTTTGGGGGAACGCTCGGACCGCTAACCGCCCGTCCAAAAGGAAGGCGGCACGATCATTCCCAACCAGAAACCAGAAACCAGAGACGAGAAACCAGAAACCTTGTCCTAAAATCAGATCAGGCCTTCGAGCTTCTGCAACGCCGCGACGCGGGCTTCGGTGGGGGGGTGCGTCGAGAACATGCGGGAAAACGCCTGCCCGGCCGACAGGGGCTGAACGATGAACATGTGGTTCTGGGCCGGCATCTCGTTCTCCATCGGCACCCGGCGGTTGGTCGCTTCGAGCTTCTGCAACGCGGAAATCAGGCCCGCCGGCGTGCCGGCGATGCGAGCGCCCTCGGCATCCGCGCCGTATTCACGGTTACGGCTGATCGCCATCTGAATCAGCGCCGCGGAGATCGGGGCGAGAATGAACAGCACGAGCATCAGCAGCGGGTGCACGTTCCGCCCGCCGCCGCCGCTGAAGAGGAAGATCCAGCCGAGGTAGCTGATCGCACCGGCGATCGTCGCCGCGACAGTGCTGATGAGCGTGTCACGGTTTTTCACATGCGCCAGTTCGTGAGCCATCACACCTTCGAGCTCTTCATAGCTCAGCAGGCGCAGCGCCCCGTTGGTCACCGCCACGGCCGCGTTTTTCGGGTTCCGCCCGGTGGCGAAGGCATTGGGGGCCTGCTGCGGGCAGATATAGACCCGCGGCATCGGCAGATTCGCATTGCGGGCCAACCGTTCGACCATATTCACCAGGTCGGGGGCGGACTTGGCGTCCACCGCCTGCCCGCGCATGGCTTTGATGGCGATCTTGTCGCTGTGGAAGTAGGCAATGAAGTTCATCACCCCGCCGAGGAGCAGGCCGATCGTCAGGCCCTGCACGGCTCCCATGCCGGTGGCTTCACCGATGATGTAGCCCGCCAGCAGGATCAGGCCGAACATCAGCCCCAGCAGGAAGGCGGTCTTGGTCCAATTGGCAAAGTTGTTCATCGTGCGATTCCTCATCAAAGGCCTGCTTCAGGCCCGTTGCATCGTACTCGTATCGCCAGCCCCTCGCGTGAAAGCGTGGAGCGGTGTTTCAACAGCATCCTGTACGCAAATGGCGTGCCCTCGGGTTCGATTCCCCGCTGTCGGCCGCAAAGCCATTATAGGTCACAGTTACCGCTAAAGCGTCGGCCAGGGCAGCGCCGCCATCCGCCACGCCGCGAGGCTCATGATCACGATGAACACGAATCGCACCTGCCGGATTGGCAGACTGTGCGTCAGCGATGCGCCCAACCGGCCGCCTATGACACACGTCGGCGCCAGCAGCGCCGCCAGCAGCAGACCCGCGTACCAGGGCACTTCGTGCTGGCTGAGCGTGGCGTTCTTATATGTCGCTCCGATCGCGGCGCTGAGCACCATCACGGCGGCACTGTTGGCGATCGCCGTCCGTAACGGCAAAGCGAGCAGCAGTTGCTGAATCGGCACCGCGATGACGCCGCCGCCCACGCCCAGCAGTCCGCCGATCAGTCCCATGCTCCCCCCGGCCGTCGCCGCGCGGGGGCGGGTGATGCGTGCGCCTTCCATCGCCTGCAACGTCGCCTCGCGCGGGCCGAGCACTTTTCGCAGGTTCAATATCACTTCATAGAGCAGAAATATCGCGAGTATCCGCCCCAGCCAGACGCCGCCGCCCGCCCCGGCGAACATCGGCCGATTGCTCAGCCATACGCCCACGATCACCGCCACCGCCGCCGCCGGCATCATCCACTTGAGCACCGGCAGCGCGACCGCCCCGGCCTTGTGATGCCGCATCACCGCCGGGAGCGCCACCGCCACGTTCGCGATCATCGCCGCCGCCTGGTACGCATGTTGGTTCAACCCCTCGAACCGCCCGTGGCCGAACAGCAGCACCAGCCCGGGGATCATGATCACACTGCCGCCGACGCCCAGCAGGCCGCCCAGCACGCCCGCGACCAGCCCCAGCAGGGCGATCGCCAGCAACGGCCCGATATGAAATAGCGCATCCTCCATCGATCGGCGGTTATAGCCCAGCCGGGGCACGTCAGCCAATCGGCCGCAGGGATGATGCGTCTGCTATTGGCGGGCTTGTGCCTCGGCGGCACGGTTCTGCCGCGCGGCGCGTCCGAAGGCGAGGAAGCCGAACACGATCCAGAAAATCGTAACCGCCAGCGTCACCGTCAGCATCGCCCCCGAGCCGAACGCCACGATCAGCCCCACCGACGCGCCGGTAAACAGCCCGCCGCCGACCACCGGCTCAAACATCAACTGCTTATAGCCGAAACTTTGCATCGCGCCGCTCTTGTTCGGCGGGTCGGCCACACGCATCAGCAATAGCCCCGTCACCGTCACGCCCATCGACTGGCCGAAGTCGCCCACGCCCCGTTCGAACCAGCCCGTCGGAATGATCCGCGGCGCCAGCACGAACACGCCGAACACCGACCACGCAATGCCCGCGCCCGCCAGCAGCACGAACGGCCCGAGGTTCGCACCAATCGCCTGCAACGACAACGCCCCCAACGCCGCGACAATCGTAAAGTCCAACGCCGCGCCGGAGATTCGACTCATCAGCCGATCCGAAATCAGATCGCTCTTGCCCAGCCGATCGAATGTGATCTGGATGATCACACCACCGATCATCGCCAACGGAAACAGCGGCACGTGCGTAAACACCCGCACTGGATCTTCCGTCGCGTCCGGCGCTGCGTAGCCCCACGTGTTCGCTTCCAGCAGCTTCAAGCCTTCAAGAATGAGCCAACCCAGCCCGATCGCCACCGCCACCAGCCCCAGATGAAGTGATAGCGGATCGGTCGGCTGCGACTCCTGCTGCTTGTCCCGCTGCAACTCGCGAATCTCGCCAGTCGTCACGTCGCTGGTGTGCAGGTCGACTTCATCCAGCGGTGCGATGTCTTCGTCGAGCTTGATATGCCCTTTCCGTGCCGCCCAGTTGACCAGGATCGTGCCAATGATCACGCCACCAACCAGGCCGATCGTCGCAAGCCCCAGTGCGAGGTCGGCTCCGTCTTCCCAATCCGCCGCGATGAACGCTTCGCGCATCCCCGCCGCCGTGCCATGCCCGCCTTCGAACCCGATCTCGATCAGTGCCCCTGCGACCGCGGGAATATCAAAAAACGGCGTGAGAATCAGCATCGTCAGCAAGATGCCAACCACATACTGCCCCCATGCCAGCGTCTGACCGAAACACACCTGCGGCCCCGCCTGGTTCCAGATCGTCCGCAGCCCCGGGATCGGCCGACCCATCAACAGCGCCGCGAACACCACGTTAATCAGCAGCCCCGGCAACGCCGCCCACACGCCCGGCGTTTCGCTCGGCCACAACCCGTTCGCCAACCAGTTGTCTTCCCCCGCGATCGCACCGAGCACCTGCGGCCCCAGCACCAACGCCAGCGCGCCCGCGATGATCGAGCTGGGCAAAAAGATTCGTCGCAGCACACCCACGTTCTGCCGAATGAGCCGACTGACAATCAGCAGCATCCCCAGCAATACGAATGCCCAGAAAACATCCTGCATCGACATGCCCGCCTCCTCATCAAGCGACGCCCCCCGCCGCGCCAAAGTTCAAATGCAGCGGCAATCCTCATAACTCACCCACCCCCTGTCAACCCAAACGTTCCCAACCAAGGCCGTGTCACTTCAGTGACACGGCCCGCTTCACCCGAGTCCCATTCGATACAATGCCGCCCTCAACCGCTCGCACCAATGGAAATACTCCCTATGGGCTGGGAAGCCTGGGCCACCATCGCCGTCGTCGTCCTCTGCATCGCTGCCCTTGCGCGCAACGTCGGCGGGCCGGACATCATCCTCCTCGGCGGCCTCGCACTGCTCACCGCCATGGGCATCGTCGGCTCAGGTGAAGCCGTCGCCGGCTTCGGCAACGAGGGCCTCGTCACCGTCGCCGCCCTGTTCATGGTCGTCACCGGCCTCACGCAGACCGGCGCGATGGCCATGATCGTCCAACCCCTGCTCGGCAGGCCCACCACCGTCCCCGTCGCGCAAGCACGCCTGATGCTCCCCGTCGCAGGCCTCAGCGCGTTTCTCAACAACACGCCCATCGTCGCCATGTTCCTCCCCGTCCTCAGCGACTGGTGCAAAAAAACCGGCATCGCCCCCGCGAAGCTCTTCCTCCCGCTCAGCTATGCCGCCATCCTCGGCGGAACCTGCACCCTCATCGGCACGAGCACCAACCTCGTCGTCAACGGCATGCTCCTCGCATCCCCCGACCTCGAAGGCTTCAACCTCTTCGACATCGCCTGGGTCGCGCTGCCCGCGCTTGTCGTCGGCCTGAGCTACATCCTGCTCACCAGCCGTTGGCTGTTGCCCGACCGCGGCAGCGCCCTCGACCTCGGCGACGACCCCCGCCAGTACACCGTCGAAATGATCGTCGACCCCGCGGGCCCCCTCGTCGGCCAGACCATCGAACAGGCCGGCCTTCGACACCTGCCCGGCCTCTACCTCGCCGAGATCGAACGCAACAGCGAAGTCCTCCCCGCCGTCGCGCCCACCACCAGCCTCCACGGCAGCGACCGCCTCGTCTTCGTCGGCATCGTCGAGTCCGTCGTCGACCTGCGCAAAATCCGAGGCCTCCTCCCCGCGACCAACCAGGTCTTCAAGCTCGACGCCCCCCGCACGCAGCGCACCATGCTCGAAGCCGTCGTCTCCGACTCCTGCCCGCTCGTCGGCAAGAGCATCCGCGAAGGCCGGTTCCGCTCCACCTACAACGCCGCCGTCATCGCCGTGGCCCGCAACGGCCAACGCATCCTCAACATGAAAATCGGCGACATCGTCCTCCGGCCCGGCGATACATTGCTCATCGAAGCCCACCCCAGCTTCGCCCGCCAGCAACGCAACAGTCGCGACTTCTTCCTCGTCAGCCAGGTCGAAGGTTCCACCCCGCCGCGACACGAACGCGCCTGGCTCGCCATGGGCCTGCTCGTCGGCATGGTCGCCGTCGTCACGCTCGGCTACCTGACCATGCTCCAGGCCGCGCTGCTCGCCGCCGTCGCCATGATCGTCACACGCTGCTGCACCGGCACCGAGGCCCGCCGTAACGTCGACTGGCGGGTCCTCATCGTCATCGGCGCCGCCTTCGGCATCGGGCAGGCCATGGCCAACTCCGGCGCCGCCGACGGCATCGCCGGCTTCCTCATCAACGTCGTCGGCGAAAACCCCTGGCTCACGCTGCTCGCCGTCTATATCGTCACCTCCATCTTCACCGAGTTGATCACCAACAACGCCGCCGCCGTGCTCGTCTTCCCCATCGCCCTCGCCTCCGCCACCAGCCTCGACGTCAACTTCACCCCCTTCGCCATCGCCATCATGATGGCCGCCTCCGCCGCCTTCGCCACCCCCATCGGCTATCAGACCAACCTCATGGTGCTCGGCCCGGGCGGCTACCGCTTCACCGACTACGTCCGCTTCGGCGTTCCGCTGAACCTCCTCGTCATGCTCGTCACCGTCACCCTCGCCCCCCTCATCTGGCCCTTCTAATTCTTCTCACCCCGATCCCTCAGATCTTCATCCTCCCCCGAAAGCCCACGGACGCCGTCCGTGGGGCCCACCCTCAATCACTTACAATGCCCCCATGCCTCACGACCCGCACCGCCAACGACTCGACCGCCTCCGCGCGTCGCGCAACCGCCCCGACCCCGACCTGACCCTGCGCTTCCTCGAAAAACAGTTCCAACGCGACATCGCCCGCCCGCACAAGCAGCTCGCCCAACTCGTCGAACTCTGGTCCCAACTCGTCCCGCCCGACCTCGCCCGCCACACCCGCCTCGAGTCGCTCAGCCGCGGTGTGCTCCGCATCGTCGTCGACTCCAGCCCGCACCTCTACGAACTCGACAACCTGCTCCGCGCCGGCCTCGAGCGCGATCTCATTCGCCAGCACACCGGCCCCGCCTTCCGCCGCATCAAGCTGCAAATCACCCAACGCCCCATCCATCGTGACGACCACGCCTGACCGCCGCGCCAGCCGTTATCATGCTGCCCATGAATGTGATCCTCATCGGCTACCGCGGTTCGGGCAAAACCACCATCGGCAAAAAGCTGGCCAACCAGCTCTGGAAAGACTTCGTCGACGTCGACCATGAAATCTGCAAGCGATTCGACAACAGCTCCATCGCTGACATCTGGCAAACCCACGGCGAGCCACGCTACCGCGAAGTCGAAGTCGAAGTCACCCGCGAACTGATCCACCGCACTAACCAGGTCATCGCCCTCGGCGGCGGCACGCTCATGCAGCCCGGCGCTCGCGAGGCCGTCGAGCAAGCCGCCGACGCCAAACGCATCTACCTCTACGCCGACCCCACCGTGTTGCACCGCCGCATCGAAGCCGACGCGCAAACCGCCGCCACACGTCCCGCCCTCACCGCGCAGGGCGGCGGCCTGGACGAAGTCAAAGCTGTGCTCAACGACCGCGACCCCGTCTACCGGGCCGTCGCCGACGTGGTGTTCAACGTCACCGACATCACGCCCGACGAAGCCGTCCGCCTGCTGGTCACCAAGCACCTGTAAATTGTCAATGATGAAACCGACTTGCCGACACACGATCAAGATGCCGTGAGCACCGTCGCGCTTTCAAGTCGCTCGCCCTGATCCGCCGGGATAAACGTCACGCGCAACAACGTCGGCTGCGTCGGCGGCGCGGCATCGTCCAGCCGCAGTCGAAACAGGTAAGACCGCGTCACCGCATCGTAGTAGCTACGCTGCGCTGCCAGCGTCCGCACATCAATCTGCCACTGGTACAGCCGACGACTGACGTTCCGCCCCATCTCATCACTTGCGAACAACTCCAGCCGATACGCTCCAACGCCCTTGACCGAGTCGCCCATCGCATCGTGAAACTCGATCCGCGCCTGCAGCGTCACCTCGTCCCCACCGCGCTGGACGAAGCGCGTCGTCGGATGCACCCGCAACGACTCCGGCCGCGGCTGCCACACCTCGCCCTCCACCGCCACCCGCTCGCCGCCCTGCATCCCCTTGAACTCGCAGCCCACCATCCACATCATCACGACAACCGTGCCCACGCTCACCAGCGTTCGCCACCCACACATCTCACCTCGCCTGACATCACCAAAAGAAAACAGCATGACGTGAAGCATAGAAACGACCCATCCCCGGTTCAACTGTTTTCCGCTGTCGCCTCCCCCTCACGCCGCAGGCAACGCCCGCGCTGCCACGCCATCCAGCCTCCCCGCCAACGCCGCGCGCTCCTGTGCCTCCACCGCCTTACTCACCTCATACTTCCCCGCCTCCGCCTCGATCATGCAGCGTCCCGCGTTCACCTCCTCCAGCCACCGATCCCGCAACTCCCGCGCCGCCGCCACCAGCCGCGGGTCATTCTTCACCGCCGCTTTCTTCACACGCTTCGGCTTCACCGCTTCCGCATCGCCCGCCGCCTCCGCCGCCGCTTCCGGCGTCCCGCCAAACCACAGCCCACCGGCATTCGCCGCCTCAGGCCGCGCCGCCCGCACCGGCGCCTTCGCCTGCCGCTTCCGACGCGGCCGCGCCGCCGGCGTCACCTCACCCTCACTTCCACCTTCAATCAACCCCGCTCCACCCCCGGCCCCTTCCTCGCCCTCCACCCCCGGCACCCCCGGAAGCACCATCGGCTTCGCATCCCGCCAGTGCGTCCCCGGCGGAATCGGCAGCACGATCCGATCCTCCCGAATCGCACCACTGCCCGTCTGACTCGGAAACCACCACGGCGTCTCCGCATCACCCCGCCGAATCCGCTTCTGCCAGAAAATATGAATCCGCGACCGCTTCGCACTCCCCGTCCGAAACGCCAACGGCACAAACCCCATCGCCTCCCAGAAGTAATTCGCCTCAATATCCTGCGCACACCAGCAACAGAACAGCTTGCACCCCCACGCCGACCGCTCAAACATCGCCTTCAACAACGTCGCCCCCACCAGCCCCCGCTGCACTCCCGGCTGCACGTTCATCTGATAAATCACCCCCACATCATCCCGCTTGAAATACCGATCCACCCCAATGCAATACCCGATCGGCTGCGCCGGTCCCGGGTTCCGCGTTTCGCGTTTCGAGTTGTCCAACCCGGAACGCGAAACTTGAAACGCCAAACTCTGCTCTGCAATCAGCACATTCCCCTTCTCCACATGCCCTTCAAACTGCTTCGTCGGCATCCAACCCACCTGCTTGTTGTGCAGCTTCTGCAGCTGATCCATGAACGGCACATCCGCCACCGTCGCCGCCCGCACACGCACACCCGCCACGCGCGGCCCCGCAAATGCAATCAACGCCCGCTCGTATCGCACAATGTCTGACATGATGATGCTCCGGAATAGGTCAGGGGTCAGGGGTCAGGGGTCAGGAGTCAGGGATCAGGAGTCAGGCGTAATCGCACCGTGGACGTGGTTCGATTCAACCACGAAGGTCACGAAGAGCACGAAGAGCACGAAGAGAACAAAGTTGAGAACGGGTTTGTTCTGTCTGCTTCGTGCCTTCGTGCTTTTCATCGTTCATTCAAAGGGAACTTACACCTGATTCACCGCGAAGCCGTGAAGGGTGCAAAGGGGCATCTGAAAGTCGCGGCATTTCAGCAAGACCGATCCACTCACAAAGACCACAACGTTCACAAAGACCACAAAATCAAAAACCCATTCTCCCCGTCTTCTTCGTGTTCTTCGTGCCCTTCGTGGTTTCCCGGCTGCCAGCAAAACCAAACTTAATCCTGCTTAGCCCTTCGCCCCTTCGCGGCCGTCGCGGTGAAAACAAACACTATTTTGCGAGAGTTAATCAAATCTGGGCTATTCCATGATTCTAATCAGGTGGAAACGAAATTGTGACACTACCTAGGGCCTGCCGGGCGCTACTGTGTGGCTTGTCCACCAGTGATGTTGCACCCGCTCCACTTGGATCAGCAATGCTCCAGGCACGTCGACATCGAACCGCCGTCGTTACGGCTGCGTGCTTTGCGTTCGGCTTTTCACCTGTTCAAGGCGCAGCCGCTCCAGTTCCAGCGACCGGGCAGGGCCGTGGCACCAGCGCCACACCAGCGACTGGAGGATCGGGGACAGATGTTTCGCCACCGCCCAGCAGGCAGCACAACAGACGAACGCGAACGAGCTGGTCATCATGCTTACTCACCTTTCCGCCTTCCCACGGCCGGCCGACGCGCGGCTCGCTCCACACCAGGCACGCATCGCCTGACCACCGTCGCGGCGTCATACACGCCCGCCCCGACGTCACCGTGCGCACCGGCACCCGCAAACAGACGTGGCAGCCGCTTTGCAATTGAACCGAAGGCGTAGGGCGGTCGCCTGGACAGGCAATGCATTCACCGCGAAGAAGCGAAGAACGCGAAGGCAGAAAAAGGGGTTGCGCAGACACCACTCCCTTGGCCGCTTCATCAGCTTTCTTCGCTGCTTCGCGGCCTTCGCCTCTTCGCGGTAAAACCGAATCCCCATGCGCACATCGCACCACCGGGCTGCATCGCCCATGCGCACGGCAGCCCATGAAACAACCGAAGCCCACCGATGGCGTCCGCAGGCCCGGGCGGGGAGGGGCAGGTCAGGGGGGGCAACCTGAACTCGACAAGCGGCTCGTCAGTCCGCCGTGTCGATGCCGAGGTCTTTGACTTTCTTGTTCAGCGTGTTGCGATTGATGCCAAGAAAGTCAGCGGTGCGGAGTTTCACGCCGTCATTGAACGCAAGCGCTTCGCGAATGAGGTGGCGCTCGACTTCGTGCGTGAGCAGGTTATAGACTTCGCCTTCGTGCACCTGGTATTGCTCGATGGCTTGCTCAGCCAACTTGGCGCACAAGGCTTCGATCGACTCGTCGCCGCCGTCGCCTCGCGTCTGCTGGGCGTACATGCGGATCTGCAAGGGCAGGAGGTCTTCCGTGAACTCTTCCCCATTGCTCAACACCACCGCCCGCTCGACGGCGTTTTCCAGCTCGCGCACATTGCCCGGCCATGGATAGCGCAGCAACGTGTTCAACACATCGCGATTCAGCTTGCGCAGATCGCGATTGTTCTCGCGGTTGTAGCGATCGAGAAAATGGTCGATGAGTTTCGGGATGTCTTCCCGCCGGGAGCGCAGCGCGGGCAGGTTGAGCGTGACCACATTGAGTCGGTAGTAGAGATCTTCGCGGAAGTTGCCCTTGCGGACTTCCTCTTCGAGGTCGAGGTTGGTCGCGGCGATGACGCGGACGTCGACCTTGACGGTGTGGTGATCGCCCACGCGTTCGAACTCGCGTTCCTGCAACACGCGCAGCAGCTTGACTTGCAACTGTGCGTCGAGCGTGCCGACTTCATCGAGGAAAATCGTGCCGCCGCTGGCTGCCTCGAATCGGCCGATCTTGTCTTTGATTGCGCCGGTGAAGGCGCCTTTAACGTGGCCGAACAGTTCGGATTCAAGCAGCTGGGGCGAGAGCGCGCCGCAGTTGATGCGGATCAGCGGCTTGTCGCGTCGCGGGCTGTTGAAGTGGATGGCCTTGGCGAACAGCTCCTTGCCGCAGCCGGTCTCGCCGAGCAGCAGCACGGTGGCCCGGCTGGTGGCGACCTGGCTGACGGTGGCGAGCACGTCGAGCATCACCGGGCTGGAGCCGATGATGTTGTCGAAGCGATACTTGCTGCGAAGGTTGTCTTTGAGCTGGCGGTTCTCCGCGAGCCATTCGTCCTTTTCCACCTGGATGAGGTTGTGGATGCGGATGGCCTGGGCGAAGCAGCCGGCGATGATCTTAAGTAGCCGTGCGTCGGCCTGAAGGCGGGCGTCGGAGACGAACGGCTTGTCGACGCTGATCGTGCCCACGATCTCTTCGCTGTCACGGATGGGCACGCAGATGAAGCTCGTCGCCACGGCCCCGGCTTCGCCTTGCTCGGCGTCGGCCTTTTCGTTCCCACCAGTTCCCTTGAGCTGACGGGCGCCGGTGCGGTTGAGAAATTCCGGGTGTCGTGCAATGTCCGCCACAACGGCCGGCTGACCGCTGGCGAGCACCTGCCCCGTCACGCCCTCGCCCACGGCGTACCGCCCGCGCTCCTGCTCGGCCCGCGTCAGGCCGATCGACGCGATCGTCTGCAGCTGGTCCGAGGTGCGATCCAGCAACACCAGGGCGGCGCGCTGAATATCCATCCGCTCGGTCAGCACGGCCGTGGCCCGCTGAAAGACCTGGCTTAGCTCCAGGCCGTCGCCGAGAATCTGGCTTATCTCTTCGAGAATGTCTAATTCTTGTTCAGGTCGGTCCATTGGCTGCTATTTTTATCACCACACTGTCGGTCTGGCAAGCGTCCGTGAGGGTATGGCTGAAGCGTGTTCGTTGCCGCTCAGCAATTGGCTTGTGGTGCGGGGAAGCAGCCGGAGTGCATAAAGGGCTGAAGCCGGATGCTCACGGCCGGTTCATCCGGCTTCTCACCCCCCAATCGTCAGGGTAAGGTGTGAATCAGATGGATCGAACGCTTCGTTTTTATCACCAGGGAGAATCTCAAATGTCGACCGTTATCACAGGATTGTTCAAAACGCCCGGCGATGCGGCACGTGCCGTGCACGCAGTAGAGGCCCGGGGCATCCCCGCTGACCGGATCAGCGTCATTGCCAATGACAAGCTGGACAAGGACGCTTTTGGCGTGGACACCCACTCGAAACTTCCCGAAGGCGTCGCGATCGGGGCGGGCGCCGGGGGTGCCGTCGGGGCGCTGGTAGCTGGCTTTACTGCCGTGGGCACGATCGTCACGGGCGGCGCGGGCCTGCTCATCGCGGGGCCGCTTGCCGCGGCGCTTGCAGGGGCGGGAGCTGGAGCGGCCGGGGGCGGTATCCTCGGCGGCCTGGTCGGCGTGGCGATTCCCGAGCATGAGGTGAAGCATTACGAAGATGCCCTCGAACGGGGATCGGTGCTTGTGGGCGTTGAATACGAGACCTCCGATCAGAAGAAGGTCGTCCAGGACACCTTCGACGAATGCGACGCGGAGAAGGTTTCCAGCGCCTGACGATCCTTCCGCGAACAGTGGCTGCTGCGTGCAAACCAGGTTTCACCACTCGCGCAGCAGCTCGGTCAGCAAGCGGACGCCGAAGCCCGTCGGTCCCTTGCCATACAACCCGCTTTTGTCGGCGTCGCCTTTGACCGAGGCGACGCCGGCAATGTCGATGTGGGCCCATGGCAGGGTGGGCATCTCTGTCGCCGCCTTGTCCCCCACGAAGTAGCTGAGGAACGCCGCTCCCTGGATCGGGTGGGCCTCCCGGTCGGCGGAGTTGGTGAGGTCGGCGTGCGTGCTCTTCATCTGATCACGGTGCTCATTCCACAGCGGCATCCGCCACAGCCGTTCGCCCGCGGCGGTGCTGGCGGTTTCGAGCCGACGGTTCAGATCGTCGTCATTGCACCACAGCCCGGCGCAGTACGAGCCCAGCGCCACCACCACGCCGCCGGTCAGCGTCGCCAGGTCGAGCACGGCCCGTGGCTGGTAGTGCTCCGTGCCATACGCCAGGGCGTCGGCGAGGATCAGCCGACCCTCCGCGTCCGTGTTGGTCACTTCCACCGTGACGCCGTTGTAGAGCTTGATGATGTCGTCGACGCGGTAGGCCTGCTCGTCGATCATGTTTTCGACCGCGGGAATCAGGCCCACGACGGGCAGGTCCAACTTCAGGCGGGCGACGGCTTCCATGACGCCGATGACGGTCATGCCGCCGCACTTGTCGTACTTCATGCCCTGCATCGAGCCGCCGACTTTCAGCGAGTAGCCGCCCGTGTCGAACGTGACCGCCTTGCCCACCAGCATGACCGGGTGAGAGGGCATCCGCTGGCTCGTCTTCTTCTTGTTCTTGCTGCGACTGGTTGAACGCGATCGGCCGGGCCATTCCAGGGCGATCAGCGCCGGCGGCGTCGAGCCCGCCCGCCCCACGGCCGAGATGCCGCCCATGCCCAGCTTTTCCGCCTTTTTCGCATCAATCACCGTACACCGCAGCCCAACCTCGCGGGCAAGCTTGCGGCAGCGGTCGACCACATAGGCCGGATTGGCGACGTTCGGCGGTGTGGCGGCCAACTCACGCGCGGTGCGCTGGCCCTGCCCGACAGCGAGGGCGCGATCAAAGCCCTCGGCCAGCTCGTCGTCGAGCATGACATTCAGCTCGGCCGCCTTCGCGCTCGAGCTATCGTCTGAGTGGGCGGCGCCCTTGAAGGCGTTGAAGTCGAACCGGGCAATCGCGAAGCCGTCGCCGATGGCAGCGCCAGCCGCGTCGGGTTCGATGTCGTCAGCCAGTGCGGCGGCGGACACTTCCAGCCGTTGCACGCCCGCAGCGTCAGCCGCTCGCAGCAGTCGCGTTGCGGCGAGTCGCAGCGCGTTGGCGTCGAACGCCTCGGCCTTGCCCAAGCCGCAGATCAGCAGCCGGTCGGCACCGGCGGCGGGGTAGAGTGTCGACACGCGGCCGCGTGCGGTGCTCACCTCCCGCCGTTTGAGCGCGTCGGCAATCGCTCCGTCGAGCCGACGGTCCAGCTCCCGGCAGGCCGCCGACACCACGTCGGCACGTTCATATAGAAAGACCGCCACGGCGTCCGGTTTGCTTCGTCCGGCTCGGCGGGCACGTCGGATATCGCGATACATCCTCACTACTCCTGAGAAGTCATCGATTTCCCGACAGTGTAGGAAGGAACGCACGATGAACCCACCCCCATCCCGCGAGACGCAGAGTCCCGGCGATTGTCGCTGGCTCGCAAGCAGCATGACAAGCGGTCGCAAAGTGTTGGAATGGCAATGTTTGGGGTGATTTGCCTGCGAACGTTGTTTGACACTCCCGTAACGCACTGCTAATTTGCGTCATTGTGCTGGCGGTCTCGCTGAGCATATGTACCTGTCATGGGCGAAGTTCCTGTTCGGAGACGTTTCTTATGAAATGCAGCCGAGGCGTACCCGTTGTGCTGGCGATGGCTATCGCCGTGGTGCTCGGGTCGGCTGGTTGGCTCATCCCTCGCGCCCATGCCCAGACCGTTGATCGGCTACGGCCCGAGGTGACCACCGCTGAAAACCTGAGTAATGACCAGCGTCGCCAGATTGACCAATATGTCAGCGGGTGGGCTGAGCAGTTAATGGATGGCGACCTTCGTCGAGTGAACGAGGCGCGTCGGCAACTGCTTGAATCGCTTCGTGCGGGCACGCCCTCGGACGCTTTCGTGCAATATTACAGTGCTCAGGTGGCCCAGCGCGTGCCGAACGCCCTGGAACACGAGCAGTCTGCGACCCGGGTCAACGCGATGATCGTCGTGGCCCGGCTGCGCAGCGATGACGCGATGCCGCTGGTCGAGCAGGCGATGATGGACGACAACGCTGCTGTCCGTTACTGGGCAGTCAAGGCTATCCAGTCCATCACCTTTGCAGATGACCAGAAAACCCAATTGATCGAACGGCTGGTTGAACACATCGACCAGGAACCGGTGGTGGCTGTCGTCGAGCAGGCGATGCTGGCGCTGGTCGGGCTGGACCTGAGCGATGCACGTATGCGTGGGTTGTCGTTGTTGAACCAGCGGCTGGACGAACATCTGGAGGAGGCGGGCCGTTCGCTTCAGGCCGAGCACTCCGCCATGCGCAGCGTGTACCAGCACCTTGCCGGGACAGGGTCACCCAACGAGCAGGAGCTTCGCCAACTGGCACGCACTGCGGTGCGCTATCAGGATCTCGCGGCGCAGCGGCTGAGAGATGGCGATGTTGATAATACGGTACGAGACAGCTACGAGCGCATCCTTCAGTTGTGCAACGCAGCGCTGCGATTCACCGCCGACAGCCTCAACGCCAGCGGCGTGCCTTCGTCGATCGATCCATTGATCGGCCGCGGCGACTGGGCGGGCATTCAGCGCAACGCCGACCAGTGGCGTTCGCTGCTTCAGAACGCCCCGTTCAACCTCTCTGAAGATGACATCGCGCTCACCAGCTAATTGACCGCCAATGCCGCGGCTACAACGTTAGCGTGTGAGCTGAGCAGGGGGGGGAGTCGTACGAAGCCTCAAGCGCGACGCGACTCGAGCACTTCCCAACGTTTGTACAACTTCGTGACCTTCGCCTGTGCCGACTCCAAGTCGCGGCAACACGCTGTAAGCCTCGCGTGGTCCGCCAGCACGTCCGGGTCCGCCATCAACGCTTCCAGCCGGGCGACTTCGGCCTCGGCGGCGGTGATATTCGACTCCATCTGATCCAACTCGCGTTGCTCTTTGTACGAGAGCTTGACCTTTGTCGCGGGCGCCGCGACAGCGGTGGCCGAGCCGGTATCGTTACGGTCGGCCTCACCTGATCGACCCCGCTTTTTCTGGCGCGACTCGGCCTCGTCCTGAGCGTTCTGCCACTGGGCAAGCTCGGCGTAAAACTTCGCGCCGCCCGCGCCATCCAATGCAAGGATGTCGGTCGAGAGGCGGTCGAGCATGAACCGGTCGTGCGTGACGAGCATGATCGCACCGGGGAAGTCGCTCAGGCTTTGTTCGAGCACTTCCAGTGACGCGATGTCCAGATCGTTGGTCGGCTCGTCGAGGATCAGCAGGTCGGCCGGCTTGAGCATCAGCCGGGCCATGAGGATGCGGGCCTGCTCGCCGCCGGAGAGGTCGCCGACGCTGACTTTGAGTTGTTGCGCGTCGAAGAGGAATCGGCTGGCCCAGGCGTTGACGTGCACGGGCTTGTCGCGGAAGGTCACGAAGTCGCCGCCGTGGGCGAGGGCGTCGCGCAGCGATTGGCGGGGGTCCAACTCTTCACGGGCCTGGGTGAAGACGACGGTACGCAGGTTGTCGGCTCGTTTGATCGTGCCTTCGTCCGGCGACAGTTCGCCGGTGAGCAGGCGGATGAGTGTCGTCTTGCCACTGCCGTTTTCGCCCAGCAAGCCGATGCACGTGCCCGGCGAAAGCATGAGGTCCAGGTCACGAAACAGCAATCGCCCGCCCAGCGATTTGGCCAGCCCCGTCGCCACGAGCAGCTTTTGTGTCTGTCGACCGCTGGCGGCGAATTGCACGCCCGCGGCACGACCGGGGGCGTTGCGCGATTTCAGGTCGGCCAGCTCGTCCATACGGCCGTGCGATGCGTCGATGCGCGATTTGCTCTTGGTCCGCCGAGCCTTCGCGCCCCGGCTGAGCCAACGGATGTCTTCGCGCACTTTCGAGGCGAGGCTCTGCTGCTGTTGCTGCTGCGATTCGAGAAAGTCGGCCCGCCGTTGCAGGAACGTACTGTAAGGCCCGTCCACCGAAAACACGCCGGCGGGGTAGGTCCGGTTCAACTCGACCACACGGCTCACCGCTCGCTCAAGAAAATACCGGTCGTGCGTCACCACCACCGACGCGAACGGTTGGTTGGCGAGAATCTGCTCCAGCCACTCGATGCCACGCACGTCAAGGTGGTTGGTCGGCTCGTCCATCAGAAGCACGTCCGGCTCGCGTGCCAGCTCCCGTGCCAACGCCACCCGCTTTCGCCAACCACCCGACAGCGAGCCGACGGTGACGGACGGGTCATCCAGCCCCACCTTCGACAGCGCCACGTAGGCCAACTGTTCGCGGTCGTGCGCATCGTGAAACTGGTCAGTGAGGCCGTCGGCGAGAACGTCCAGCAACGTGGCGTGCTCGTCGAAGGCATCCTGCTGGGCAACGTAGCCCACGCGAAGGTTCTTGCGCGAGGTGATGCCCGCCTTGGCCGAGCCGTCGCCGGGCTGATCCACGTCGGCGGTTTCCAGGCCAGCGAGGATTTTCAGCAGCGTGCTCTTGCCCGAGCCGTTGGGCCCGATCAGGCCGACGCGATCGCCCTCCTGAATGGACAGGGCGACCCCTTCGAACAGCGAGCGTGTGCCGAAGGTTTTGGTGAGGTTTTCGCAGGTGAGTAGCAGAGCCATAAGGGAAACTGTAGTCGGCTTTGAGCGGTTGGTCGATACGGGGACGACGGCTGTTGCCGAAGGTCAAAGTGCCCCAAATCTGCCCCAAAAGAAAACGGCGAGCCCTTGTGACTCGCCGTAAGTGCTTGCTATTTTGAATGCCTCCCGATGGACTCGAACCATCAACCCGCTGATTAAGAGTCAGCTGCTCTGCCAATTGAGCTAGGGAGGCCTGGACGTCGCGGGCGGTTGGTGCGTCGCTGACGAAACAGCGTATTCTAAGGTTGGCGGGGGGTTCGTCAAGTATATGCCTGTCCTTAGAGTGGGGGCGGTTTCTGGCGCAGGATTGGTTTATGTCATGGACGACTGGCTGTTTTAGTAGAAGGCAGGGTGACTGGTGATCGATTTGGAAGCATGGCTTGGCAGACGGATTGATGGATGGCTTGCGGCGCAGCCGGGGCCGGGTGGCCTGGATCGGCCGACGTCGCGGGCGCTGGTGACGGTGCGGGTGATGCTGGTGGGGTATTGGGTGGCGCTCGCGTTGGGAACGCATTGGCCGAGCCTTACGTTGGTGGAGGGGGATACGGGGGTGTTGCAGGTGAACAAGGCGTTGCACGTGTCGGCGTTTGCGGGGCTGACGTTGCTTTTGACGCTGGCAATGCCGGCCGGCCGACGGCGGGGCGGGCCGAGGGGCTGGGTGGTGCAGGCGACGGTGGCGGCGGCGATCGCGGGGGTGTACTCGATCATAGACGAGGTGACGCAGGTGTTCGTTGATCGGCGAGCGAGCATGGCGGACATCGTGGCGAACCTCATCGGTGTGACGGGCATGTACCTGGTACTTGCGTCGCTGTGGTCGCGGGCGGCGATTCGACGGGGCAGCAGTGGGGCGGCAGCGGTGACAGGGGCGAGGTGGATGGTGGTGACGGCGAGGGGGTTGCTGCTGGTGGGCGGGCCGTTGCTGTTCCTGCTGGCAGTGCTGCCGGCGGGGCATGACTTTTTGGTTTGGGTTGGCCGGCGGGTTCTGGGGCCGCAGCCGCAGCCGGGGCCGGGGTGGTGGCTGCACTTTTTTACAGCGATGGGTTGCACATGGTTGCTGGCTTGTGGATTGGTAGCAGGGCGGCGTCGGCCGGCGTTGAGCGCGCTGGTGACGATTGCGGGGATGGGGCTCGCCGGGCCGATGATTGAAATGATCCAGGCGCGCACCGGCCGGTCGTATAACGTCGAGGACGTGTACGCAAACTCGTGGGGGATACTGATAGCGATCATGGTCTGGGCAGTGGTGTTGGCGTGGTGGACGCTGGTGCGGGAGCATGACGCGGCGAGGGATCGGCTTGACCCGGGTGATGAGTCAACGAATTGACGGAAACTGTTGAGACAACTTCGCGCGACGCCGACGCGGCCGACGCGGGCAGCGATGCGGGCGATGGCGGGTTCGTCGGCTCGGCGATGCTGGTGAGCCTGATGACGCTGCTGTCACGCATCACGGGCCTCGTGCGCGACGCGGTGCTTGCCGCGGTCTTCGGGCTCAGTGCGATCGCCGACGCGTTTTTTGTCGGCTTCCTCGTGCCGAACCTGTTCCGCCGACTGTTCGGCGAAGGCGCGCTCAGCGCCGCGTTCATCCCGCATTACACCGACCTGCTCAAACGCGACCCGGAACTGGCGAAGCGATTCGCGTCACTTTGCCTGGGGTTGCTCACCGTACTGCTGGTGGGCATTACGCTGCTGGGCGAACTGGCGCTGGCGGGCCTGCTTGCGGCGCGGGAGTGGACGGACACGTCGGCGTTGGCAATTCGACTGACGATGCTGATGCTGCCTTACATGCCGCTGATCTGCCTGGTGGCGTTGATCGGCGGCGTGCTGCATGTGCACGGCCGATTCGGCCCGCCGGCCGCGGCGCCGCTGTTGTTGAATATCGTCATGATCGCAGCCGCGGCATGGGCCGCGTGGGGCGCGGGCGGCGACAGCGTGCAGGTTGCGTTCATCGTCGCGTATGGCGTGCTGCTGGCGGGTGTGTTGCAACTGGTGTGGCAGGTGGCGGTGCTGCTGCGGTGCACGAAGCTGACCGCGACATTTGCGGGGACGTGGCCCGCGCTGCGCAGCACGCTGGTGATGCTGCTGCCGATGCTCATCGGGCTTGCGGTGTTTCAGATCAATGCGTTTCTGGACAGCCTGATTGCGATCGGCCTTTCGCCACGCGAGGGGGCGGAGACGTTTCGCGTGTTCGGACGTGACATGCGGTACCCGATCGAGACCGGCTCGGTGGCGGCGCTGCAATGGGCGCAGCGGCTGTACCAGTTCCCGCTGGGCGTGTTCGGCATTGCGGTGGCGACGGCGATCTTTCCCGCGCTCGCGGCGGCGGCGGCGACGAAGGCCGACGGCGCCATGACGGACAACTTCCGCAAGATTCTAAGGCACGGCCTGCAACTGACGGTGTTCATCGGCCTGCCCGCGAGCGTGGGCCTGCTGATTTTGCGCGAGCCGGTCACCCGGCTGATCTATGAGCGCGGCGCGTTTGCCACGGATGATGCGATCTATGTCGCGACCATCCTGGCCGGCTACGCGGCGAGCGTGTGGGCATATTCAATGATGCACGTGCTCACCCGCGCGTTTTATGCAATGAAAGATTCGCGCACGCCGCTGCGGATCGGCTTGTCGTTGGTGGGATTCAACCTTGGGTTGAATCTTGTGCTCATCTGGCCGTTGGGCGCTGCGGGGCTGGCGTGGTCCACCGCGATCAGCGCGGCGATGCAGGTCGTACTGCTGCTATGGTGCATTCGGCGATACGTCGATCACCCCATTGATGCGAACGTCTGGCGAAGCTGGGGGCGAACCGCGTCGCTCAGCGCGATCATGGCGGCAGTGCTGCTGCCAATGTTGTGGTTGCTCGATACGTCGAGCATGACGACGGGCCCGCTGGCGTTGGCGGTGTTCGGGCTGGTGGCGATGGGCATGGGCATCATGCTCGGCGGCGCGTGGCTGCTGAAGGCCGACGAGTTGCGATGGTTGATCAAACGGCGGGCGACTTGAAAAGAAGCCCACGGCGTCACGCCGTGGGCTTCAGCGGTTTCATATTTTATAACAGGCCGACCTCACCCAGACATCAATCGGTAGAGCAGGCCCGGCTGCATCGTCTCGATCGGCTCGCCCGCGGCTTCGAGGCCGAGCTGTTCAAGCACCGCGTCGGCGGCGGCGTACCCGCTGCGCGTCGCGCCTTCCATCGTCGCCGGCCAGTGCGTCTGCACCCAGTCGCCGGCGAGGTAGAAGTTGGGGATCGCGCCGGCGGTCTTCGGCCGAATGGAGTCGATACCGGGCGTGATGGAGAAGGTGGCTCGCTTTTCCTTGATCACGCGAGCATGCACCAACTCGGCATCGCGAGCCTGCGGGATGACGTTTCGCAATTCGGCCAGCGCCATGTCGCGGATGTCGTCGGCCGACCGTTCGACCCAGTCGTGTGCTGCGCTGATCACGCCGTGCAGATGCTGCACGCGGTCGGCCGGGAGGCCGTTGTCATCGCGACGCCGTCGGCCGACGCCTTTGTTGAAGATCCAGTGCAGTGGGCTTTGCATCAGCGACAGGTGCGGCAGGCTCATCACCGGCGCGCCGTCCGGCCGACGGAGGAACAGGTGGATGCCAAGGATCGGGCTCGACTCAAAGTCGTTGAGGTGCGCCAGCCGAGCGTCCGCCTTTGCCATGCCTTCGCTGGTCATCTTCGCCAGTCGATCGAAAGGCACTGCCGCGATGTACGCATCCGCTTCAAGCTGCTTGCCCTCGCCGAGCCGAAGTGCGGTCACCTTGCCGTTGTAATATTCGAAACTGTCGGCGCTCGTGCCGGTGAGCACTTCCCCGGCGCCGCCCGCAGCCTCGCGCAGTCGACGCTCGACCGAGTCGTACAACTCGACCAGCGGCACGGTGGAAAGACCCATCTCCGAGGCGCTGTCCTCATAGAGGAAGCCTTCCTGAAAGACCTGGATGGCGTAGTTGGCGGCGACGCGGTCGAGTGATTCGTTGCAGGCGCTGGTGATGATCAGGGACCAGAATTTTTCGATCGCCCCGGCCGGCTGACGATGCGACTTCAGCCAGTCGGCGAAGCTCTCGTTCGCGTAGCGGTCGCGGCCCTTTCGGCTGACCTGGAGGATGCTGAGCATGCCCTGGGCGATAGCCCACTTCTCCTGGCCGGTGAGGTTTTCCAGCCGCCAGAGCGGGCGGAGCATGTGCAGCGGAGCGGGCACGTCGTCGGGCTCGAGTGTGTCGATATGTCCGTCGCGGCCGGCGAAGTAGAGGGCTCGTTGCCAGCGGATGCGGTCAGCGACGCCGAGGCGCTGGTAGAGGTCGATCAGGTGTGTGCAACTTCGCATGAGGACATGCTGGCAGTTGTCGAGCACTTCGCCGGTGTCGGGGTCGGTGAAGCTGGTGGCGCGTCCGCCGAGGCGTTTGCGTGACTCGACAAGCGTGACGGCGACGCCGGCCTCAGCGAGGCGGACGCCCGCGGCGATGCCCGCGAGCCCGCCACCGACGACAATCACGCGTCGGCCGTGGGCGGAAGATGTCGTGCCGGTCGTATGGGAGGAAGGGTGGCTCATGTTGGTTGCACGGCGGTCAGGGGTTGCGGATGTCATCTGGCTCATGGGTGGGTAGTGTAATGTTTTTCGCCGGTTGGCTGGTTGCAGGTGCTTTCGTCGTCAGCGGTTGTTATGATGTCACGTCCCTGCGAGGGGCCGTAGCTCAATTGGGAGAGCGCTGCTTTTGCAAGGCAGAGGTTGACGGTTCGATCCCGTTCGGCTCCATGTTCCACGCATGCCGCACTTGAACTCAAGTGCGGCTTTTTTATTGGCTTGCATAGGCACATCGCCAGTCAACGTCGACTTGGCTTCCGCCGGCGCGCCCATAACCTTGATTGAAGTGTTAACCACACGGTTGCTGGTTCGAGCCCTGCTCGGGGAGGGATAGGCTGGCTCCATTGTTTCTCATTCAAGCTGGATCAAGTTTCCCGTGGCAGGCCAGATACTGATTCCATTGCTTCCCATCATCAAAGCACCGAATCTTCTTGACCGTCACGCAAAGCTGTGATAGTTTGATTGCGCGGGAAGTCATGGTTGGGACTCGTGATTGTTTCGTCATGGGGTTCCGCACGTTGCGAAAGGCTGTGGTGATGGCGGCTTCTGTTGAACCGACATTTCAACGAGTTCGGATGGCGGACGTCGCGAAGCAAGCTCGCGTGTCGCGTACCACGGCAGCAAAGGTGCTGTTCAATACCGGCGGCAGCAACACGCGCGTGGGCGCCGAGACTGTCAAGCGAGTTCGTCGGATCGCTGATGAAATGGGGTATCAGCCGCACATCGCCGCCCAGCAGCTTGCGGGTAAGCCTACGCGTCTGATTGGGGTCATCCTCGACGCGAAAGCCCCCCCCCAGTTCACCCGCATGCTCGAGACCATCGAGGGCGTGGCGGCCGATCGGAACTACCGCCTCTTGGTTGGGTACGTCAACGGGAGTCTTGAGCAAATTGAGGAGTACGTCAAGGAGTTCTGCGGCCGCGGGGTCGAGGGGGCCATTTGCCTAGCCCACACTTATCCTGATTTTGGTCACCGCATTCCTCCGCTTTTCAACGGCCTTCCGAACACCATCTTCATTCATAAGCCACTTAGTTCTGACAGCGTGTCTTATGTTACCCCCGACTATGAGAAGGTCGGGTACCTTGGCACGTGGCATCTGCTCAAACAGGGATGTCGGCGCATCGTCTTGTTGCGATCGCAGAGCCGATATGAGGGCATGCTGGATTGGAAAGCCGGCTACCAGCGGGCAATGGACGAAAGCGAACATCCCTATCGACCGGAACTGGTCTGGCACGGTCCGACGCTTCGGCTCAACCGCCCACGGCTGGTGAATCGTTGCCTTGACGACGTGCTACATCTTAAGCCAGAGGCGATCTTCGCAAGCAACGACGAGTCGGCATTGTGGGTGATCCGTGGTCTGCGCGACCGAGGTCTTCGCGTGCCGGAGGATATTGCCGTTCTCAGCGGCTGTCGGCAGACCTTCGGACGCGCCGCTGTCCCCTCCATCACCGCCATCGACCAGCGCGGGCGCGCGGTCGCCAAACAAGCAGCGCGGGCCGTCTGCCAGATGGCCGAAGGTGACGTACGAGCCAATCGCCGCGTCTGTGGAGGCATCATTGTTCCGCCTCGTTTGGTCATCGCTGAATCCTGTGGCGCAAGAAATGAGAAGTGACGCGGCACTAGTCATTCTAAAAAAGAACGTAGCACTACTACCACCCGTTTTGTATCCATGTAACTGTCTGATCCTTTTACCTTTCTCAGGAGAAATGAGATGAAGCTTCCACGCACACAGCGTTTGATCGCCCGCACTGCAGGACTCTGTCTGGGCATGGCCACCTTTGCTCTCAGTACGCCCGTTTACGCTGATGTGATTGTAAGCTACCCCCTTAACTGGAGTGGTGGCAACGTAGTCGAAACCTCTGCGCCTGCCGGATCCGTCCATCCTGACGTGACGGCCTCGGACTACAACGCTTTGGGCGGCACCGAAATTTCACGCAGTAGCCAGACTCACTTTATTCGTGTGGATAGTGGTGATAATGCCGCCAAGCTGGCGACAATTGCGGACTCGATTGCCAATGATATGTATGGCCAGTTCGAAGTCACGGTCGATCCAGGTATGCTACTAAACCTGAGCTCACTCGAATTCGGCATGCAGATCACCCGCGGCGCTGATACGGAGTTTTTCACTGTCCATCTTCGCAGCAGTCTCGATAACTATGCGAGTGACATTGACACTGCGACGCTGATGGGCGACAGCGATGTAGAAAACGTAGACGGCTCCGCATTGTTTGATCTGACGGATGCGGCATTTCAAAATCTGACAGATCCCATCGATTTCCGGCTATATATGGTCACGGATATCGGCTCACGTACCGATGGCTCCAATATCGTCCGCATCGCGTCCGATGTCGTGCTTAACGGCACTGTTGTGCCGGAGCCGAGCGCAGTTGCATTAATGGGGCTCGGTAGTTTACTCGTGTTGGGACGTCGTCGTCGCGCCTGTGATAAGGCATGATTGTTCCGCCTCGTTTGGTTCGTCGCTGAATCCTGTGGCGCAAGAAAAGAGAAGTGAGTAGCCTGGTCTGAAACCTCTGATGTTCATCTGACATTGTATTTGCACGTGTGAACAAGTTTTTCAGTAAGAGATTATGATTATGATAAACAGTTGGATTAACGTGGCCGTTGGTTTGGTGGTGCTTGGTGCCGTCGCTTGCCCCCTCCCCGCTATCGCGCAGGCAAACGGGGAGAATCCTGGTTCCGTCGTCGAGATCGACCAGGACGGCATGATGCTGCTGAACGGCGAGCGTACATTTGTCTACGGCCTATATCGTGATCCCTCCGATGATTGGCGGCGGTTCGACGGGATCAGGCAGACCGATGCCAACCTGACCCACAGCTACTATTTCGAGGAGGCGCGTATCCGCTCGGATAGCGACCTGGAGGCATATATTGCCGACGCCAGGGAGTACCTCGACCTGGCACATCGCCATGGGGTGGGTGTCGCACTTGGCTTGCCCCGGCACTTGGTGTTAGGGGCCGAATTAGACACGCTCGAGCGGATTATTACAGCCGTCCGGGATAAGCCAGCTCTATGGTTCTGGTACCTGAAGGACGAGCCGCGCTCCAAGGTTGAGCCTGATACGCTAAAACAATGCTATGCACTGATCAAAGAGCTTGATCCAAACCATCCTGTCGTCTTGGTAGACAACGTGCGCTGGCTCGGCGTACACGGCGATGCGGCCGATCTGCTCTGGGTCGCGGCTTATCCTGTTCCGTGGGGCATCATGCCATTGGTCGACAGCGTCGATCGCGTTCAAAAACAACACCCGGACAAGCCCGTCTGGCTGGTCGCCAGTGCAACCGCGGAACTGGCATGGGGGCGTAATGCGCAAGGCAGGCAGCCCGTTCCCGACGCGGCCCACAGGCCAAGCCCGAAAGAGATACGTGCGCTGGGGCACGGCATGATCGCCGGCGGATCACACGCAGCCATTTACTGGTTCGCCCCCAATCGCTGGCAGGATATCCGGACGCAAACACCGCAGGTCTGGCGTTCGCTCGTCGATCTGGGCACGGAGTTTCGAACGCTCTTGCCCGCACTTGAGTCCAACGAGCCGGTGCCGTCTGTCAATATTGAGGTGGACTACGAATCGCGACAGCGTCGGATGGATCGCTCATGGTTATCGGGCAAGGCGGAAGGCTCCTATGCTGAGCCGAACGAAATCGTTGCCTGGAAGCGAATGCATGAAGGCAGCCTCTATATCGGACTTGTGAACGCGGGCTATCAAACGCAGGTCAACGTCACCATCGAGCTACCGTTCGAGTTCAAACGGGTCGTTCAGTATCCGGACGCTATCACGGTCATCGAGCACAACTCTCAGGAGACGATCATTGAATACGACTGGATTCCAGTGGTCGTCAGGGACATCGAGCAAAGCGACACAATCAATATCGTCATGAACGAAGCGGATACGATCGTCTGGCGAATCGACCCGGCGCGGTAAGAAGATGCTGCGACCGTCGTCTGGGTTGTTGATCCAGGCAAGTTTATTTTTGATGTCTCGGATGTGGAGCCCAATGACATGAACGAACACTGTGAGACAAGGCACATCAGGAACAACCGACTGCCTCATCGCGATGCATTTACACTGATTGAACTTTTGGTGGTACTATCGATCATCGCACTACTGATCAGTCTGTTGCTCCCGGCCCTTCAACGAGTGCGCGCCGAAGCGCGCGCAGTGACGTGCATGTCCAACATGCGGCAGATCGGTCAGGGCTTGCATTTATACGCGGTTGATTCATCGGAACATATTCCAGCGGCGAATCCCCCTCAGGCTGGTGTCAACTTCTGGTATCAGTTACTGAGTCCCTATATTGGTGAATTTAGATATGTGAGCACGCCAGACGGTGTATGGCATTGTCCGGATAAGGTTGAGCCGCTGACGTGGGCTCCGCATCTTCTCTCTCGAAGCTACGGATACAACCGTGAAATTACGCTTTTTAACACCACTGGTACCCCCCCTCGTAATCAAAGGTTCTGGCGTTTGGACGACGTGGCACGGCGGGTCATTGTGATCGAATATCGCAATCCACAAGCGTCGGAAAGTGCCGTAGGCTTTGCACGCCATGTCGACCTACGTCACAACGAGACGGTCAATTACCTCTATATTGACGGACATGTGATGCGCAGTGGCGAGGATCCGGAGGTCGAGGGCAACATCCTCGGCCTTCATGAGCCTTGATGTGCGATCAGGTATGCGAGCGATGGACGGTGCTCTCATACGCCTGTCATATGCGGGTTGTTTGGGCAACCGGCGATGATCAGAGCCTCGCTCCGCACCAGTGAGCTGCCTCATGCGTCGCGATCCTCTTGAACCCTGTCACGGAGACGGTGCCTCGTCCGGTTCGGAGATGCTGCTGCGGCTTCGTCGAGAATGGCCAAGTAGCTGAATGCTTTGTGGTAGTCGACGCACACGTACGTTGCCATGATGCGCCTCCGGGGTGAAAGGGTGATCGGCCACGGCATAAATGATGCCTCATCGCGGCCGGCCGTACCAGCGGTTCACGCTATCTCTATGATTGTCGTGATTGTAAGATGTTTTTTTCGTCGTAACGTCACTGGCATCATTTAGCAGGCACGCATACGTGCAGGATGAGATGAACAAAACCCATTTTTCAGAGTCGGCTCGTGAGGTTCCCGTTGTTGAGCATGCGGATGTGATTGTGGCGGGTGGGGGGCCGGCGGGAGTCGCCGCGGCGATTGCCGCCGCACGCAGTGGTGCACGCACGTGCCTGATCGAGACGCATGGCTGCCTCGGTGGCATCTGGACGGCAGGCCTGCTGTGCTGGATTCTCGACATGCGCAACAAGGCGGGCGTGATGCAGGAAATCCTCGCCCGGCTCGACGCGGCGGGCGCTCGCAACCAGTCCAACGCATACGACCCTGAAATCATGAAACGCCTGCTCGAACAGATGTGCGTCGAGGCGGGTGTCGTCGTTCGCTTGCATACGCGGGTGTGCGCTGCGGCGCGGGACAATGACAATCGTCTGGCGGTGGTGATCACCGAATCGAAGTCCGGCCGAGAGGCGTGGGCGGGGCAGGTGTTCATTGATGCGACAGGCGACGGCGACCTTGCGGCGCAGGCCGGTTGCGGGTTTGAGGTGGGGCGCGGCGGAAGCGGCGAAACGCAGCCGATGACGCTGATGTGTCTGGTGGGCGGCATGGAGTTTACCGAGTTGAACGAGAAGGGGTTTTGTCGTGGCGGTGACATCACTAGCCGGGATGCGAAGGACAACCTCGCGGCGGAGATGAACCGACTTGGCATTTCGCCTTCGTATGCCGACCCGACGCTGTTTCCCGTGCGAGGCGACCTGATTGGTGTGATGGTGAATCACGAGTATGGCGTTTCGGCAATGGATGCGCAGCAGATTACGGAGGCGACGATCAACGCCCGCGCGGAGGTGCATCAGGTTATTGACGCGCTGCGTGCTGCTGGTGGCGTGTGGTGCAACGCCCGCATTGTCGCGACGGGTGAGCAGATTGGCGTGCGCGAAGGTCGCCGGGTGCACGGCCGATACGTGGTCAGCGATGCAGATCTCACCGAGGGAAAACGCCACGACGATGCGGTATGTCATGTTACGTTCGGCATTGATGTGCATGCGACGAACCCGGTGAAGTCCGGCACGAAGTCGATTGAAGCCATGCCGTTCAAGGCACAGTCTTACGACATCCCGTACCGGGCGTTGATCGCGCGCGATGTGGATGGCCTGCTGCTGGCGGGGCGGTGCATCAGCGGCGACTTTTTCGCACATGCCAGCTATCGCGTTACGGGGAACGCGGTCGCGTTGGGGCAGGCGGCGGGCGTCGCCGGGGCGGTGGCGGCGTGTGAGGGGCAGTTGCCGCATGCGTTGTCGTGGCCGAAGATCAAGGCGCAGCTTGATGAGCTGATGTCGGCATGATCGCGCTTGTTGATTTCGCACTGAGAGCGTCGCCCGCCCTGTTCGAAAATTCCATCGCAGGTAATCGGGGGTATGACAAAGATATGATTGGCGTGACCTGCCCCCGAATAACCAGTCTAGGAAATATGCGAGGATATCGCTGTACTGGACGCATTTGGGAAAGGCAGGATTCACATGGCCAGGAAGCGTTACACGGCGGAACAGATCATCGGCAAGCTTCGTGCAATCGAAGTTCACATCAACTCGGGCATGACGGCTGAGCAAGCGGCTCGTCGTGAAGAAGTCTCGGAGCAGACGTTTTACCGCTGGCGGAAAGAGTACGGCGGGATGAAGCTGGACCAGGCGAAGCGGCTGAAGGAACTGGAGAAGGAGAACGCTTCCGGGGGCGGCTCAAAAAGCTGGTAGCGGACTTGAGCCTGGACAAGCAGATGCTGCAGGAGGTGTCGGCGGGAAACTTCTGAGCCCGCGCAAGAAGCGTGAAGCGGTCGATGTGTTGACGGATCGCTTTGCGGTCTCGCAGAGGCGGGCCTGCAAGTTGTTGAATCAGCCGCGTGCGACGCAGCGTTATCTGCCGACGGTTCGTGATGATGAAGCGCCGCTGACGCGTCGGGTCATCGCGTTGGCTTCGATGTTCGGCCGTTATGGGCAATCGTATGATTCACGGGTTGTTGCGACGGGAAGGCTGGTGGGTGAACCATAAACGTGTGGAACGGATCTGGCGGCGTGTAGGCTTGAAAGTCCCTGCAAAACAGCCCAAACACGGCCGGTTGTGGTTGCATGATGGTTCATGCATTCGGCTTCGGCCCGAGCGTCGGGATCATGTGTGGGCCTATGACTTCGTGCAGGCGCGAACGCGTGACGGCCGGAACTTCCGCATGCTGACGATCATCGATGAGTACACAAGGGAATGCCTGGCGATCGATGTGGGCCGGAAGCTGAACCATGATGATGTGCTCGAACGGCTGGCGTGGCTGATGGCGACGCGTGGCGTGCCGGATCATATTCGTTCAGACAGCGGCAGCGAGTTCACGGCGAAGACGGTGCGTCGCTGGCTCAAACGTGTGGGCGTGAAGACGCTGTTCATCGCGCCGGGCAGTCCACTTCCGGGGGTGGGAGTACGGCTATATCGAGTCGTTCAATGGCAAACTGGCGGATGAGCTGCTGGAGCGTGAGGTGTTCGACACGTTGTACGAGGCGAAGGTGCTGATCGAGCGTTGGCGGGTGGACTACAACACGGTTCGGCCGCATTCGTCGCTGGGCTCCGACCGCCGCCCCGGAGGCATGGCTCAGCATCCCCTCGGGGCAACCGTTCGACTAACATAGAGGTGGTACAAACCATGGGGGTAGGTCACGCATTCCGCGTGTACGATGCTGGAGTACATCCCCTGGCTTCGATCGTGTTTCATTGAGCCGGCCACCGTGGCGGATGGGGTTTCGTGACCCCCGTGCAATCCGGTGCCGGCACCACGCTTCGGCCGGATGCGATCGATCGTGCCTGCATGGAAAGCGAGGTGTGCGAGGCATGATGCAGAAGGCAAACAACACCAGCCCAATGGATACAGTCACAGTCTTTCGCTACACCGACCGATCCAAGTCGTTCAACGACAGGAGGGCATTCACTAATGAAGATGTAGATTCGCAATCATCGAGTTGGATACTACATGGCGGATGGCGCCAGAGATGTTCGTGCTTATGTCGATTATAACGAGTATGTATTTGTTGTTATCGCATTGTGTTTCATACAATTCCGTGCGATAAAGGTGTGACATGCGACCAGAATGGACTGATGTTGCCGTAGGAACCGTGAGAATGAATTTGTCGTCCGAACATGGTCAGATGGAATTTACTACAAGTGTGTCGCGCTGCGTAACGCCGGCGTCAGGGCAATACTTTTTCGGCTACTACGAGAAGTCGCCGTGGCATCGCTCGGAGCGGTGGCTGCTGGCGTGTCGGGCGGCGTATCAGGGTCGCCCGCCGGAGGCGGATGACTGTCTTGCCGTCGGCACCATCGACCTGCAGAACGACTGCGCGTTTACGCCCCTGGCCGAGACCAGGGCGTGGAACTGGCAGCAGGGTTGCATGCTTCAGTGGCTGGACGCGTCGCACATTATTTTCAATGACCGCGAGAACGAGCGGTGCGTCGCGGTGATCCTCAATATTCACAGTGGCGAGCGGCGAACTTTGCCGCGGCCGATATACACCATCTGTCCGCGGACTGGCATCGTCAGTTCGCTGAACTTCGCCCGGCTGCATCGGCTCCGGCCCGGCTATGGCTACGCGGGGGTGCCGGACGCCACGGCTGACGTGGATGCACCCGAGGACGATGGGCTGTGGGTAATGAATCTGCAAACCAGCGAAGCCAAACTGATCTGCTCGATTGCCGAGGCTCGGCGGCTGCTGCCTGAGGCGGTCCGGGGAGGCGGGTCGCATTGGATGAACCACGCCCAGTTCGCACCGGGCGGCCGTCGGCTGGCGGTGCTGCATCGATGGCATCCGGGGAAAGCAACGTCGCCGCATCGGACGCGGATGCTGACGATGGATGTCGACGGGAGCGAGGTGTATCCGCTGATCGATGCGGGGATGTGCTCGCACTACGACTGGCGGGATGACCAGCACCTGCTGGCCTATGCGCGGGTGGCGGGCGATAATGGGGCGAGCGATGGGTTTTTCTGCTTCCGCGATCGCACGGCCGAGGCGAAGCAACTGGCAGCGGGGCAGTTGTCGGAGGACGGGCATTGCAGCTATTCGCCGGACGGGCAATGGGTGCTCAACGACACGTATCCGGATCCGGCGGATGGTTGCCGAACGTTGATGCTGGTGCGGGCGAGCGATGGGGCCATCTTCAAGATTGGCCGTTTTTACAGTCCGATGCCCGATCAGGCGGAGATCCGCTGCGATCTGCACCCGCGCTGGCGGCCGGATGGTCGGGCGGTCTGTATCGACTCGGTGCATGAAGGTCGGCGGGCCATGTACACGATCGACGTGGGCCCGCTGATTGATTGACAACGCTGACAAGTGAGAAACTTGATGCATATTCACGTTCTTCCCTACACCATTGATCTCACTGGCTCATGGGCCTTCGCTTATGCGGCGTCGTCGGGCGAGGGCGCGACGCCGGCGCTGTTGCCGGAGGCGGCGGCGCGGGGTTCGATGCCGATGCCCGGCTTCTGGGACGATCATCTGGATCGGCTCAAGGCTGGCGGTTTCTCAGACACGTTGCGGTTCACCCCGGACCACCAGCCGATCCGGTTCCCGATGACCGGCGAAGCGCCGGACGCCTCGCTGCCCTACCTGGTTGGCGTGGGGCAGTACGAGCATCGCTTTGATGCGCCGGCGGACGGACGCGTGACGTTCGAGTGTGGCCCCACATTTGTCGAGGCCTGGCTGTGGGTCAACGGCCGATGCGTGGCGCATCAGCCTCACTACAGCACGCGCTGGTCGGTGGTGCTGGATGGTTTTCTAAAGCCTGGCGAGACGAATCGGCTGAGCTTGCAGGTCAGCAACGCTCGGCCGCGGACGATGGGCTGCATCACCCGGGGATTCAAGGGCTACTCGGCTGGCATTGCCGGGCCGGTGCGACTGCGCATGACCGGGCCGGGGCGCATCGCCGACTGTTATGTGCAGCCGAGCGAGAACGAGGCTTCGCTGCGGTGGCGGATTGACGTCGATCGGCCGGGCGAAGGGCGTGGCATGAACCTGGCTTGGCGGATGGTTGATCCGGAAACCAGCGAAGCGATGCACGAAGGCGTGCAGCCGGTGACGGCAGGGGTGAATACCTGGAACAGCGATGCGGCGGGACTGGCGTGCTGGTCGGATCGCGTGCCGAAGCGCTACCGGATCGAACTGGCGTTGCACGTCGATGGCGTACAGTCCGATGGCCATGAACAGATGTTCGGCTTGCGGTGGATCGAGGCGGAAGGTTTCGGCCTTCGATTGAATGGCGAGCCCGTCTATCTGCGCGGCGCCACCGAACATGCCTACTACCCGCTGACGTGCACGATGCCACTGGACAGGGCCACCTATCGCGCCAACATTCAGCGGATGCAAGCGCTGGGCTTCAACTGGCTGCGTTTTCACACGTGGACCCCGCCCGAGCCCTACCTGGAAGCGGCGGACGAGTTGGGCATGCTCATCCAGGTCGAGCCGCCGATGGGGGCCGGCGATGAACAGTGGGCGGATGTCCTGCGAGCCTGCCGACGGCATCCCAGCGTAGTCATCTACTGCGCCGGCAACGAAGAACTGCTCGACGAAGCCAAGCTCGATCAACTGGAGCAGTGGGCGACCATACGGCGCGAGCTAGCGCCCGAGGCGATGTTCAACCCGCACGAAGCGCTGCGCGGCATCGAGTATGGCTGGAATGATGAAGACCTCGGCGACGACGCGCAGCAAGAACCTTACCTGCACAACCCCCGCCGGCTGGAACGGCTCAAGACCTTCAGCGACTGCATCGGCCAGTTCGCCTGGGGCCTGCACAGCTACCGTAGTACGGACAGCGACCCGGCGCTCATCGACGATCGGCTGGGCAGCTACGAGCGCCCCTGCCTGTCGCACGAAATCTGCATCCACGGCAGCTACATCGATCTGGACCTCGAACACCGTTACCAGGGCACGCGCATCGGCACACAGCTATATGCGGCCGTACGGGAACATCTGCGCGAGCGCGGTCTGGAACATCGTGCGGCCGAATACTACGTCAACTCCTGCGCGTGGATGCGCCGGTTGCGCAAGCACACTGTGGAAGGTGTTCGGCGGTGCCAGCGGGTGGCTGGCTACGACCTGCTCGGCGCGGTCGATCACCACTGGCACCGCACCGGCTACCCGTGCGGCATCATGAACGAGTTTTACGAGATGAAGCCCGGCGAGACGGCCGAGGACGTCCGCCGATATAACGGCGCCAGCGTGCTACTGCTGGATCATGACAATCGCTGGGTGTGCACGGCCGGGGAATCCTGGGCCGCCACGCTCAGCGTCTCGCTGTTCGAGCAAGCGGCCGTCGATGCGGCGCAGGTGCAGTGGTGCTTGCGCGATGAGACGGGACACATTCACAAGCAGGGGGCGTGGCCGGTTGCGCCACTGGCCAACGGGCAGCTCAGTGAACTGGGCACGATCGCGTTCAGCGCCCCGCAACTGGCCGAGCCGGCGGCGCTGGTGCTGGAAGTACGGCTGACCGGCGAAACACTGCAACTGGACAATCGCTGGCCGCTGTGGGTCTATCCGTCGATGCGTGCGGTGGATCAGCCGATCACGGCCGACACCGCGGTGGCCGACGCATGGCCTGCCCTGCGCGAAGCTGCGGCATCAAGCGCCGAAGAAGGCGAACCGCTGCGCGTGGTCAGCGATCTGTCGGAAGCGGATCTCGAGGCGCTGGTGCGTGGGGGGCGGGTGTTGCTGTTGGGGGCCGGGCCTTTCCCGTCGCAAGTGACGGTCTACCAGGTCGCCTGTGCCGGCCGGGCGGAGGGGAACGTGGCCACGTGCATCGCGGATCATCCGATCACCCGCCGACTGCCGCACACCGGCTTTTGCGACTGGGACTTTCAGCAGATGATCGATGGCGGCGCGGCCGTGCAGCTTGATGAGCTTGATGAGCTGGACGCGCCGGTGCAGCCGATCGTGGAGGTGGTCAGCTCGTTCAAGGATGCCAGGCAGCAGGCGGCGCTGTTCGAGGTGCGCGTGGGCGAGGGGCGGCTGCTGGTGTGTTCGCTGGGGCTGAAGCCGGACGATCCCGCCGCCGCGCATCTGTTGACCGGCTGCATCGCCTACGCGTGTTCCAAGGAGTTCGCCCCCGTTCGGGCCCTGGAGCCGAGCACGTTGAAAGCGCTGATGCACAACCGGCCCACCCGCCAGGCGCTCGTCGGCACCGACGAGGGCTTTGATGAGCGGGCGCAGCTAAAATCATGGTAAGGCCAACACATGACCCAAACGCAACCTCCCAAACAGCAGGACGACGCATGGCTGTCCGAAATCCGCCGGGAGCTTTACACGCCCGTGGTGGGCGACATTCTCGACACGCTGGGATACGTGCACCAGTTCCTGCCGCAGCCGATTCAGCCGATGCGCGAAGGCATGAAGCTGGTTGGGCGGGCGATGCCAGCGCTGATGATCGATGTCTACGGCCCGCAGAAGCAACCCTTCGGCAAGCTCACCGAAGCGCTCGATCAACTTCAGCCGGGCGAGGTGTATCTGGCGTCGGGCGGCGAGATGCGCTGTGCCTACTGGGGTGAGATCCTTACCGCCACAGCGCGGCAGCGCGGCGCGGTCGGCGCGGTGGTCAACGGCTTTCATCGCGACACGCCGCAGGTGCCTGAGCAGGAATGGCCGGTGTTCAGCCGAGGGCGGTTCGCGCAGGATTCGTCTGTGCGGACGCAGGTGGTCGACTATCGCGTGCCGATCGAGGTGGGGCAGGTGACGGTGCAGCCGGGCGACCTGGTCTTCGGCGACCTCGACGGCGTCGTCGTGATCCCGCAGCAGGTGGAAGCCGAGGTGATCGAAAAGGCTCTGGAAAAAGCACGTGGCGAGAAGACGGTGCGCCACGCGATCGAGAACGGCATGAGCAGCACGGAAGCGTTCCAGAAGTATGGGATTTCGCGGCTTTCCTGTATGTCTCACCGCGATCACGGCTGATCAACCGCACGCTCGGGTGCTCGTCCAGCCAGTCACGCACCGCTTGAGTCGATCGCTCCGGCAGCAGGTCGATCGGCCGGTGATGTTGCAGATCGCACACGATCATGCCGTAGCGCTGGCCGCGCCGCAGCGCCCAGTCGTCCACGCCGATGATTCGCGGCGGAGCCTGCGGTGGATCGGGCAGACTTCGAAGACCACGCAGCAACGTGTCAGGACTGGTCGGCATCCCCAGCCGACCCGCCAGACGCGAACCCGCCTCGCCGCCATTGGCCAGCGCAATCCACTGGTCAGCTTCGCCCAGCCGCTGGATTCGTCGCGACCGCACCGCCGTCACTTCCGGCAGCCGTTCGGCGAACGTTTTCCACCGGCATGGTTCGTTGTCGCAGAAAAACCTGTACCGCCCAGGATCGCTCATGGACGCCAACGCCATCGTCTGCGATGCCCAACAGAACCTGTCACTGACGCGCGTGCGTCTGCCTGCCCCCACGGCCGAGGACATCGTGATCCGCACGGTCTATAGCGGAGTGAGTCCGGGTACGGAACTGGCGCTGTTGCAAAACAAAATCAGGTGGGGTCCCTATCCACTGTGCACCGGCTACCAGGCGGTGGGGGTGATCGAAGCGGTGGGCGACAACGTATCGGCGTTTGCGCCGGGCCAACGCGTGTACTATCGCAGCAACGTGGGCATGATGTCTGACAGGGGCGACGCGATCTCTGCCGTTTCCGGTACGCATTGCAGCCACGCGGTCGTGCAGCCGGGCAAGGCGGGCGTGACACGACTTCCCGATGGCGTCGACCCGGCGACGGCGAGCCTGTTCGTGATGCCGGCGGTGGGACTGGCGGGCGTGGACATGGCCAACCCGCGCATGGGCGACGTCGTCGTCGTCCACGGCTGCGGGCCGATCGGCCTTGGCGTCGTGGCGGCATGTGCTCATCGCGGTTGCCGGGTGATCGCGGTCGATATCGACGACGATCGTCTCGAACGGGCAAGCGCGCTTGGAGCCGACCATCTCATCAACAGCTCGCAACGCCCCGCCGAGGAACAGATCGCCGATCTGCTGCCCGATGGGACGAACGGCGCAGACGTGGTGTTTGAATCGACGGGTCTCCCCCAGTGCATCGACCCGGCCATTCGCCTGTGTCGGCCGTATGGCACGTTCGTCTGGCAAGGCAACTATGGCGAACATCCCATCCAGATGCGCTTCCTCGAACCGCACGCTCGCCGACTGACGATGTACTTTCCTTGCGACGATGGCGGCCCGCCTTGCCGGCAGGCGGTACTCAAGAATATGGCCGTCGGCGCATTGCCCTGGCAGCACACCATCACGCACCGCGTTGAGCCAACCGAGGCGGTGGCTCTTTACCATCGAATGCTCAAGGACCAGGCTGCCGACCTCGTGAGCGCGGTCATCAAATGGAGCGACGCGTAAGTCGGCACCGGCCATCGCATCAAGGAGCAGACCATGCCTTATACCCTGATCACCGGCGCCAGCGGTTTGATCGGCCGTGCGTTGTCGACCTCGCTTAACGCCAACGGTGGGACCACGCCGTTGGCCATGAGCCGACGGGGGGCCGACCTCGATGTCGCTTCCGTGCAAGGTGACTTTGCCCGCTTTGAAGACCTGCGGCAACTGGACCGCTATGAGATTGAAGCAGTGGTTCACCTCGGCGCGGTGACCGGCGGTTGCAGTGAGCATGACGCGATGGCCGTCAACGTCGAGGGCACGCGCTGCCTGATGCGATACCTGATCGACCGGGGTTGCCGACGGTTCGTCCTTGCCAGTTCGATCGCGGCGGTCGGCCTGCAGTCGCCGGACTTTCGCCCGCGCAGCTTTCCCATCGCCGACGAGCATCCCTGCGATGACCGCCACGGCTACGGCTTCTCAAAGTATCTCATGGAAGAAGTCACACGCTATTTCCATCGCCAAAACCCGCAGATTGACGCCACGAACCTTCGGCTGGCGGCGATCTATCCAGATGGCAAGCCGCCTGAGACCGAACCCGACTGCACGCCCGGGCCATGGGCGCTGGCAGGCCTGACACAAATGAGTCTGCGCGACGCGGTCGATGTGTTTAACCATCGAGCAGCGCCGCGTGATCTGCCGGGCGTGCGAGCACGCGGTGCCATGTAAAGCAAACCCGGAGCGCTACTGCAAGTGCGATCGCTGCGGCTGCTGGCTCAAGCACAAGACCCGCCTGGCCGGCGAGTGGTGTCCAGTGGGGAAGTGGTAATGTGTTGTGAAGCGGGCGGTTCTGGAATAGGTGGCCGGCGGGTTGCCCATAGGGAGTTCGGTGCCAACGCATGCGTGGGTCGCGCCCAATGAGGGTGTGATCTTCACTTTTCGCTGTTGCGCATGGTGCGGCGATATCGAGCCGGGGCATAGCCGGTGACACGCTTGAAGACGCGACTAAAGTGATACTGGTCAGCGTAACCCGCCTCCTGTGCTACAACCGCGATGGGCAGGTTCGTGTGCAGGAGGTGACGCGCTGCCAGTTCGATACGCCGCTCTTCGAGCCAGCGATGTGGGGGTGACCATGTCCGCGGCACTTGCTGCAGAATCTTGCTTGGCCACATGATTATTCGAATATCACCGTCCCGCGGCGATGCCAAGGGTAGCCCCGCCAACCGAGATTGCCTTCGACAAGTGGCGACCATGTGTAGGAAATGATGTCATCGCTGGTGCTCGGCGATTCTGCTCCAACCGGCAAGGGTAATTCGACGACGTCCTGACCGGTCGCACGACCAGCTTCATCCGGCGCCTGGGTCCGGGTTCGGGTGAAACTGGCCCGCACGCGATCCAAACGACCATTTGTCGAGAGCAATTCGGCGGGAACCGTCACAAACGCTCCCCACCACCCTTGACCAGCCACGGTTTCTGACCTGATCGTCGAGGTGTCGCTCGCCAAGCTGTTGTCTGCGTGGATGGTGGCCTCAAATAGCAGTTTGTCATTGTTATAGAAAGCCATGGCCACCGCGTCCTCTGAAGTGGGAGCGTGGGTTTGACTGCAACGGAAGGCTAGATACACATGCTCGTTGTCGTGTACGATTTGAACCCTTGTTGGAAAGTCAGCCGTGAAACCAAGTCGGTCATACGGATCTCGCCCGGCACGAAGATCATCCTTGCCTTGTACGAGATGGGTTGATGCCGCCTCGCGCCATTGCGATGCTTGAAAGTCGGCTTCAGGACTTTGATCAACGCGAACAGCATGATAAACACGGTTGCGATCGACCCATCGGTGAGCTTGTCGAGCTTCCACAAAAAAGCCCATCCTTCCACGACGTTGAAGCGGATCTGGCGAAAAGTTTTCCAGCCATTCCCGCATCCAGTACACACGCCGTTTGTAGATGTCATCCTGTACGGCATTTCGCTCAGGCACATCCAACGCGATGCGTACCGATGCATCATCATTGCTTGCGTCACCCGTAAATTGAAATGATGCTGTTTCACCAGCCTTCAGCATCGGCAACGAACCTTCAATCCGATCAGTTACATCAAGGCCATCTTCGGGCAGGTCCGGATGCATGGATACATCTGCAAACCAGACCTCGCCATCCCGTCGAAAGAAATCGATGCGATTGAAACCTTCGACGTCATCTGGCACGGTGAACACATCCGTGACGGTCGCCCACTGTCCGTCCGAAGGAAAGACGCGTCGACCGCTAAAGAACTGGTTGCCATGTCTACCATCGCCTGTAAGACCATAGTAAAGGACCACCATGGGATTTCCGTCATCAGCCGTTCGCCCGGTCAATGTTACTCGGTAATCAGCTCCGGGGCTGGCATAGTTGCGCAGCCATTTCGATGCCTGGCGGTATCCCGTGTTTCCGCCTTGGGGGTTGTCAGCCGACATCTCGGATGAAATGAGATTGACCGGATAAAGCCGGGCGCGAGGGCCATCGATGCCTGGCTCAACGACAAGGCGGAGCCCGTTGTACAGTTCGCCCCGGTAGCGAATTTCACCATCGCCCCAACGAATGGTTGGGTTGTTGACGGGAGAGCCCTTGGCTTTGATCTCGATGCCGTACTGGGTGTCCGTGGCCAGGGTGTTGGTATGCACCCACCCGTCTTCAGGCTTGATTTCTCTCAGCGTGCTGCCGCGCGAAGCATTGACGGCCACCATTGCTTCGTGAAAGTAACTCTCAAGCTGATCAAGCACCTCCGGCGTATAGGTTTCGCCATACAGCCCTTTGAAAAGCCCAGCCGAGTAATCAATCGCGTTCTCCGACCACCTGACATTCTGGTAGCGGTCTATCGCAAGTCGATAAAACTTCTCCATCGGCTCGGCTGCCGGGCCAAAGAATCGCTTGCAGTAATCGGTCAGGTGTTCATCGACATTCAGGTCCGGGTTCCAGAGCATCCGAAACCATACATTGATGAACCAGTGAGCTTCCTGAGGCGAACGTCCTCTGCTGTTGAGGTACTCGCCCGAAACATACTCACTGTAGTCGTGCAGCCACTGTTGCTTGACATGTGGGTAGATGATCGGCGCCGCCGTCCAGAGGCCAGGCCAGACCGGGTAATCCCAGATAAGAAGCCGATCCCGGTCACCGCCGAGTTTCGCGCTCCATGATTTGATCAGTTCATCATTGATCGGCCGCGACTCCGGCTCCTTGTAAATGTGGCTCGGAGCGAGCACGGCAAGCACAATGTCCACGTTCTCGGGCAAATCAAACTCGGGTGGAAGCGTATAGCCCTGATAAGCCAGCGTCACCACTCGTCGCTCAGGCCACTGCTCCTTCACTCGCAATGCCAGGTCCTTGATATGCTTGAAGTAGACGTTCGACTGCCTGCCCCAACCTTGCGGCTGATGCGAAAACCGTTGTACCGGGTTAAATTCCGACTTACTCAGTTCCTTGCACCGTTCGCAATGGCAATCTGCCAGATTGTCGGCAGGTGATACTGAAATGTAATGTGCGCTGGGGTTATGTCCCAGTGGTGCTTTCCCCTCTTCATACCAGGCGGCATAATCAGCCATGCGCTGGTCGATGACGCCCGGCTCGCTGTAACACAGAAACCGGAAATCGCGCGTTCCATCCGGCCTCAGGCGAAAATACTCCGGGTTGCTTTCCCGGTACCGGAGCCGCCAGCCGTCGTCGGTATGCCCGATGGGCATCAGCCGAGGGTTACCCATCTTGATTTCCGAACCGAAGAACCCGTATGTGAACCGATGGCTATATGCCGGCGCATCCTGATGATCGATTGACGCTGGGGCTGTCATCGTTGTGGATTGGGGAATCACCACGCCGAAGTCTTCGTCGCCATCGACTTCCTTGTCAAAGTAGAACCCGAAGTCGAGGTATTTTTCAAGAAAAATCGTAACCGCGTGCATCGTTCCGCGGTCGTGCTCGAAGTCCAGGTTGTTCGTACCAACCGGGGCGACCTCGCCGACCAGGGCAACGCCGCGTGGAAACGTTTTGATCCGGACGCCTTCTGTTTCGCTCGGTGGCTGTATGTCGTATCGCTCGGTCAACTCGCTTCGGCCGACCAGGATCAAAGTCCCTTCCGCCGGCGCCTCCGAAGCTAATACGATCGGGATTGTCGCGCCGCTTGCCTTGCTGATATATGTCTGAAGTTTCTCAGCCGCGACCCGTTGCGTATGTCTCGAATCCGCCTCCCGGACGATCAACTGGGGCTGATCCGAGGGCCCCATCACAAGCGGCTGATCGGCGATCACGATCGTCGCCTCGGAACGTCCATCCTGAACAAGCGTCAACAGGTCGCCGCCATCAACCGATGCATCGATCGCATTTGAACAGATCATCCAACAGATCATCATGCTGGCAATCCCTGGCTTGCGCAATAACCGAGTCGACATAGATATGATCCTTCTTAAAATAGCATGCCTTCATGGGAAGGCCGAGATATTTATAAAATCGTCGTTTGAGCACGCCCAGGCGAGCCCGAGGCGTATCCGTGGCGCGCGATCCACGTATGTTGTCCATCAGCCGTTTAAGGCAGGACAACAATATTCAGTGAGTCGTCCCGGACGCTGAACAAGTTGACGTTGATTCGCCTGAACCTCAAGAGGCGATCCGGCGTCATGCTTTCAGCCCGACCGTCGTGAAATGCCGCATTCGCGGCACCACCGTGCCGAAGGTGAATGCCACGGTAAAAGAATCCGGAATCAAAGGTGTTTCGCGACCACTGGTAAGACTGTCGACCGGAAGCAGCATTGACCGTGTCAACAAAGAACATGAATCGGCTTGCATCCTGCAGTTGCTCAAGTCTGTTCAAGTCAATGGTTCGTAACAAGATGCCTGCACCACTCGGGGTGTAATGATTGACCAGCAGATCCTGCACTTCCTGCTGAACATTCGGGTCGCGAAAGCCGGCATTGTGATGGTGCGGAATGCCGTACGTTTCCCGCATCTGTACGTCGAAATCCTCAGGGGCGCTTTGAAGGATTGACGGGCAATGCATGATGGAGGTTGTGATATAGCCGCCTTCATAGGTCAGCCACGGCCCGGGATGTCCGTGCTCGCTGGCGAAGTGAGGCTTTTGTCTCTGATTGTCTTCCGCGTACATCAACGTGCCAAGCGTCATCTGTCGTAGGTTGCTCATGCAGACCGCGGATTGTGCCGCACCGCGGGCCGCCTGCAACGCTGGCAGTAGAATGGCGATAAGAATCGCAATGATTGATATGACGACGAGAAGCTCGATTAATGTAAACGCCGGCCCCTGTAAACGGCGTAACGTGCAGATGCCAGACATGACAAACTCCTTATAGGTGGTCCCGCAACGCGCACTCACTCCGGTGCGATCGGTCCATGTTCGCATTGAATCGCCGCGAATCACTTTTCAGAGACACACGGCGTATAAGGTTTATGGTCAGGCGACGCGCTTCCGGAACCGGCGACTGGAAAGCAGCAGAAGCCCGCCGGCCCCCATCAGTGCAAGCGAGGCAGGTTCGGGAATGATTTCGTATTGGACGTACTCGCTACGCAGCATACGAGTGCCACCGGTTGTCAGATACTCAACCCACAGTGGGTCGGTGGAGGACCAGGCATTTGCCTGCGTTACGGGTCCGCTGCTTGTGCCAAGGTTCGCATCCCACTCAAGCTGCGTATAGGTGGTGTCGCCGTATTTCTTCACGTACAGCGAAACGACACGGTCGCCGTTGACATTGTCGAAGACAAAGCGAAGCGTGTCAGGATCACCAAAGACATAATCCTCGGTTGTGGTGCGAAGGTTGTCCGCAGTCGAGTCTGCCGCAGGCCGTGCATCATACTCATCACCGGTGCTGGCCCGAATCATGGCCCCAGAAACGCCGTCGCCATTCGACAGGATCACCGACTGGCCGCCGAGATGCGCCCGACCTCGAATAGACGCTTCGACGATAAGGATTTCACCGATCTCCGGCAACGGAATCCGGTAATCCTCTCGAAGAATGGCCGAGCCCGCGGATGGATCGCCCACTTGCAATGAGTCGCTGCTTGACTGGATGGATACGGATCCACTGGTCGTCCATTTGGACAGATCCTCGGTGAAATCATCAATCACAGTCGGCGCAGCAAGCTCGTCGGTGACCGGATCGAAGGTCACCGCTGCGAACGCCGTGGAAGGCGCGGCGCCACTTGCGAGCATCAGGCCAACGGTCGCCGAGCAAATGTACAGTGTTGATCGTACTTTTCGAAACATGCTGTTGTTCTCCATGAGGGGGTGGCTTGCGTTAGAAGCCGTGGCTGGGGTACGAAGTGAGTTGCTCATTCCAGAATCCTCTTTATTACATGATCCAGACTGGCTACTTTCATTACCAAAACGACTGGCAACGAAAACATTCATAATCGATTTGGATTGCTTGCCGGTGCAGTGGATTCCCGCACGACCAGGCGGGGTTCGACCAACAGGTTTGCAGGCGTCCCTCCGCCCGCGACGCGATCCTGAAGCACTTCGAAAGCCTTGGCGGCAAGTTCTTCTCGCGAATTTCGCACGGTGGTGGCCTTGGGATGCACCTGCACAGACTCGGGCAGATCATCCGTGCCGACGACCGACACCTCACGCCCCACCTGCCAGCCGCGGGAGCCGACGAAGCGGTAGACTGCATGCAACTGACTGTCGCTGGCAATCACGGCGGTGGGCGGACGTGATCCGTCGAACATCGCGGACAAGGCCTTATTGATATTGGTCGGATCGCCGTCGGCCGGCTGGACCCAATTCGAAGCAATGCGCAGTCCACGTTCCGCCATCAGACGGTAAAACGCCTCCCGGCGAAACAGCATCGTGGTGTTGATGACATCAGGCTCAGGCTTGAGGTGGTCAAGGTAGCCGATTCGCTCATGGCCGAGTTCCCACAGATGTTCAAGTTGAAGGGCGACGCATTTCCTGGGGCGCCACAGGACGTTGGCGGCGTTGCGCTGAAGAATGCGCGGGCAAAGCGCTACCGTCGCAACGCCATGGTTCTCAAACATGGCGGCGAGATCGGGCGCATGTGGGTAGAGCAGGATCGCTGCTTTTAATGACGTCTCGGCCGCAAGTTCCTCGTAACTGGAGACCGGAGCCCCCAGCGGAAACTGCCGAAAGCGCAGCCCCAAACCCCGCTCGCCCGCTTCTTTTGAGAGCGTGTTAACAACTGCCGCGGCAAACCACGAGCCATGAAGGGCATCGCTGCCATAGTCGCAGACGACCAATTCGATCATCGATAAGGTGGGGTTCGCCTGCTCATCGCTGGTTTTGTAAATGCCCGAGCGGGACCGGCGTTCGATTCGGCCCTGCTTCTCGAACTCGCTCAGCACGCGTTCGAGCCGGATCCGCCCCACGCCAGCATGCTGCTGTAACACCCTGACGGGCGGCAGCGCCTCACCGACCGACCGTCCTCTCAACTCCTGCTCAAGAAACATCCGCACTTGAGCGAGTGCGTCAGTCCGATTCGCAATTTCAGGGCGAGCCATTGCCATCACAACCCCTATCGCCGGAGAGACGTTCCGGAAAATGCAACAACACAAAACCAAACCAGATCGACTATAAATATCACAGAACCGGCGCAGAGTCAAATCATTTTGGGAAGACCTGCTGAAATCCAGCATGCTTCCGGCTGTGTCATGCGCAGAGTGAGCTTCATTTCCTTGTTTAAGTATGCTTTTCATGTTTCGCGCTAAAATGCGGAAAGCCTGAGAGGCGCAATTTATTCTGTGTCGGTCTTGTGTTGGAGCATTAAATGCCTTAGCTTGTCACCGCATGGCCACTAACCTGCCAACCACCGAAGCCGCGATGATCAGCTGCGCAACACCCGAGGCAGGCCACTTTTTCTTTGGCTATTACGATAAGTCGCCGTGGCACTTGTCAGGCCGGTGGATGCTGGCGGGGCGGGCGACGTTTCAGGACCGTGCGCCGAAGTCGGATGACCGTCTCACTGTCGGCCTGATCGACCTGGAACGCAGTTGTGCTTTTATCCCCCTCGCCGAAACCCTCGCCTGGAACTGGCAGCAGGGGTGCATGCTTCAGTGGCTGGATGAAAAGCACATCGTCTTTAACGATCGACGGAGTGATCGGTTCGTCGCCGTCATCGTGAATGTACGAACCGGCGAGCAAAGAGAATTGCCGCGCCCTGTTTACACGCTTTGCCCTACGCGTGGCATCGCCACTTCGTTGAACTTTGCAAGGCTCCATCGGCTACGGCCCGGGTACGGATACGCCGGTCTGCCTGACCCGACTGCTGGGGACGCTGCGCCCGAAGACGATGGGCTGTGGATGATGGATCTGCGTGATGGCGAGGCCGAACGGGTCTTCTCGATCGAGCAGGCACGCCGTATCCTGCCGAAGCAGGTGCAAGGAAGCGGACCGCACTGGTTGAATCATGCCCAGTTCGCCCCGGGCGGTCGACGGCTGGCCGTGCTGCATCGTTGGAGGTCCAGTGCGGAGCCAGGCCCCTGGCACACGCGTATGTTGACGCTCAATGCTGACGGCGGCGAGCCGTATCCGCTGGTCGATGCGGGCATGTGTTCGCACTATGACTGGCGGGACGAGACGCATCTGTTGGCCTTTGCCCGCGTGGCTGGCATGGAAGGCGAGGCCAAGGCGCTGGATGGGTTTTTCCGTTTCCGCGATCGTACTGCCGAGGCGGTTTCGCTTGCGCCGCAGAGGCTGTCAGAAGACGGGCATTGCAGCTATTCGCCGGATCGGCAGTGGATTCTCAATGACACATACCCTGATCCGGCGGATCAATGTCGCACGTTGATGCTCGTTCGTGCAGCCGATGGTGAAGTGTTTGAGATTGGCCGGTTTTTTAGTCCCATGCCCGACCAGGCGGAGATTCGCTGCGACCTGCATCCACGATGGAGCCCCGACGGTCGGCAGGTGTGCATCGACTCGATCCACGAAGGCCGGCGGGCGATGTACACGGTTGACGTCACTGCGCTGGTTTCCCGCTGCAATGGAACCTGGGAATTCTGATGAGCCTTGTCACATCTCCGCACACGATCAACCTGAGCGGCGAGTGCTCTTTCGCTTATGCGCCCAGAATTGGGATTTTGCCGCGCTGTCATCACAGGCGCGGTGAATGAAATCAGGCGCGTGTGCGAGGCGTGGCCGCCTGACGTATTGGAGCATTGCTACCATGATGTGCGAGGTGCCTGATGTCGTCATTTGAGCCTGACTCCCCGGCCGCGTCTGCGTTCGATCCGAGCCAGCGTCGATTGCCCTGGGACGAACACGAAGCGCTCGTTGCGCAGGCGACGCCGGCCATGGCGTACCGTGGCGGCGACTTTGCCAGCTGGACAATGCAGGCACGTCAACGGCTCGTGGATCGGCTTGGCCTTGATCCGCAGGAAGAGAACCGCGCGTTTGAGGTCGCCGTCGTGTGGGACCGGCCCCATCGGCTGGGCCGTATCCAAAAGCTCCTCCTTCGCGCCCCCGGCCTTGCGGACATGCCGATGTACTGGTGCTTGCCTGCCGAAACGCAAGCCCCGCTACCGGTGATGATCTGCCTTCAGGGTCACACCACGGGCATGCACTGTTCGATCGGCGTGCGCTTCGAGGATGAAAGTGTTTCCGAGCCGGCCGGGAACGATCGGGATTTCGCGTTGCAATGTCTTGAACGTGGCGTGGCCGCGCTGTGCATCGAGCAGCGTGGCTTTGGTGAACGACGGGACAGCGTCGAACGCCAATGCGACTGCCAGCACATGGCCATGCGGGCGCTCATGCTCGGCCGAACACTGGTGGGCGAACGCGTGGCTGACGTGAACCTCGCCTGCCGCTGGCTTGCGGATCAACCAGCGGTCGATACGTCGCGCATCGGCATCATGGGTAACTCCGGCGGCGGCACGACCAGCATCTACGCCGCCGCCTTGCTGAAGGCGATCCATCTCGCGGTACCAAGTTGTTCGTTCGGCCGGTGGTACGACACGTGGTTTACGGGTTCGCGCTGCGTGTGTGGCTACGTGCCGGGCATGCTTCACCACCTGGACCTTCCGGACGTGCTTGCGTTGCATGCGCCCCGGCCGGTGGTCGTCGTCGGCGGCGAGCAGGACTACCATTGCCCGGGGGCACCGCTTCGGCAGGCGTTTGATGATCTGCGTACTCGGTATAGGGCGGCCGGAGCAGCCGACGCCTGCCATCTGACCGTGGGTCCCGAGGGGCATCGCTTCTACGCGGACTTGGCTTGGCCGAAGATTCTCGATCTGTTGTGAAGCCATGGCAGTGCTCCGACTGCCGTGATTCATCGCTGCGCCAGGTGCGCCCAAGCGGGATCACGTATTATCCCGTTGTGAAATTCTGATTACTCCTCCCTCAGCGCAACCCACCGGCCACCCGTTACGGTCACATTCCCGCAGCAAGATGGACACTTGATCCGGCGTGAAGCAGGGCTGCTCGGTCGGGGCCGGTTCGCTGAGGCTGACGCCGACCAGCGGGTTCTCAGCCAGCAGCTTTTGCTTGTGCGCCCACTTGAACGCTTGCTTGATCAGGATGAGCCGGTCGTATCGTGTTTTTTCGCTGGCGCCGTTGTCCGCCAGCCACCGGTTGTAGCGCCAGAAATCGTCGGCGGTGAAGCTCGTGGCCGATCGCCGGCCGACCGTGGTCGACCACGTCACCAGCGACAGCAGCCCGGCTTCATACTTCTGAACCGTCTTCGGCGCTCGGCCTTCCCCTCGCTTGAGGTCGAGATACTTCTCTCGCATCTCTGCGATGGTGAGCGCGTACTTCTTCGGTTTCACCTCGCCAGCCCGAATCCGCTCGCAGATCGCAAACGCTTTCCGCACGGCCGCATCCTTGCGGCGGGTCTTGAGCGCCTCGTAATGATGCTTGCCCTCGTACGACCACTGGGCAGTCCACGTGTTGCTCGCATACCGGCTGCCGTCGGCGCGGCGGTAGACCCGCCGGCCGATGGTGATGCGGGGCACCGTTCCCTCACAGACATGGCGGTCGGCGAGCTTCATCGCTGGCGTGTCTCCTTGCGGGCAGAGTCGGCGGATGCGTCCTTGGCCGGTTCCTCGAAGGGCTTGGCCGAGCGGCGAGGCGAGGGGGCGTGGTTGGCGATCTCCAGCACGAACCGATCGCGCCAGAACCGCAGCGGTCGAGCACGAATCGCGCTGTCGGGGAAGCGGTCCTGACTGACCAGCTTCTTCAGCGATCCGGGCGTGTAATGGCTGAGCTTCGCAGCCTGCTCCAGCGACAGGATGGGTGGAAACTGATCGGCGAGTGGAGCGAGGGCCGCCGCCACCTCCTCGATGGTGAGCGGACCGGAGGGCGGGGATGCGGTTGACGACGGTGGGGTGTGCTGCTTGTTCATACCCCGTTTTTCGACGGGGATGCGTAGAACGGCCACCGGTACACGAAATTACCGTGACGACTGGAAGGTGGAGATGGGCAAGGCGGGGACCGCATCCCCCGCGCCCCCCAAACTTAGGCCCTTTGGGGACCATTTGGGGACAGTGCGGTCCCGCGGGTGATCGAAGATCCGGACTTCAAGTCCATGCCAGATCAGTTGTCCGCTAACTTCCGACCATTCAGTACCGAGATTGAGAAAATCCTGCTTGAGCACAAGATCGAACACCACGTCCGGCCCGACAAGCCGCGCACGAAAATCAAGCTCAACAAGTCACTGCTCGACGACCCCGCCTTCCAAACCATGTGGGAAAAGGTCTCGCGGCGGACCCGCTATCGGCTTGACCTCAACTCGGAGAAGCTGGTGAAAAATGCGGCAAAGTCTGTCAAAGACCACTTCGCTGTCCACAACATCAGCCGTAAGGTCGAGATCACCACCAGCGACCTCAAGGTGTCCGCCAAGGGCATCTCGGCAGGGCGGGTGCGTGAGAACCGGGCCGAGCAGGTTGATTTTGCGGAGCGACTACCCGACCCGTTGAGTTACCTGTCGGCTCGCATTGACCTGAGCCGAAAAAGCCTGTCGAGGATTTTGAAGGATTCCGGCACGTTTGCGAACTTCAGCAAACACCCGGCACGCTATCTCGAAGACTGCACCCGTTTGATCCGTCACACGCTCTCCGCGGAGCTTGTCGAAGGTGTGACCTATGAGCCTGTCGACGGTTCCTGCTACGAGCAACGAAAGCTGAACGAGCTTGATGGCCAGGAAGTTTCACACAGCCTCGATCGTATCGTGACCCTGCCGGAAGACGACGGCGAACCCTTGCGAAGCCTGACGCAACCCGTCGCCGTTGACTCCAGTGTGGAATACAGCTTTGCTATGGACATGCAGAATCGCAGCGACGTTCTTTGCTTCGCCAAGCTGCCCAATGGCTTCAAGGTTCCCACGCCTGTGGGCGACTACAATCCCGACTGGGTGATCATCAAGAAAGATGAGCAAGACGAGCCGATCCTTTATCTTGTGCGGGAGAATAAAGACACGCTTGCCGAGGAAATCTTGCGCGAAAGCGAGCGATACAAGATCCGTTGTGCACGCAAGCATTTTGAGGCACTGGGTATCGATTATGCCGTGTGCGTGACTGCGGATCAGGTGTAAGGTGAATCAAGAAAGGTTGGTTCCGCGGCCTGCTGTCGGACCTGCAAGCCCTGCTCGACCGCCCGGTGGACCTGGTGTGTGCCGGAGCGATGGGCAATCCCTACTTCATCCGCGAGGTGAATCGCAGTCGGAGCCTGCAGTTTGCTGTGTAAGGCGGGGTGGGATTGCCGGACTTCGTGACGAGACCGGCCTTCTGCAGTGCCTGTAGAGCTGCTGCCGGTGACGCCGTTACTCGTCGCTGATAATCCTTGAGTTGGCGAAGGACTTGTTTTGCTTCGGTTTCGTCCATCACATGTTTCCCTCCACATCAACCATACATTGCGAGAATCCGCTTAATCTCAGCGATAAGCGGTGGCAGGTCTTCATCGACGGTTCGCCACACGAGATGGGTGTTCACGTCGAAGTAGACGTGAATCAGCCGGTTCCGCATGCCGACGATCTGTCGCCAGGGGATGGCGGGATGGGCACGCTGCGTTTCATCGGTGGTTTTCGCCGCGGCTTCACCGATGATCTCCAGATACTTGATCAGCGCCATCAGGAACGGCTCGTCATGGTCCAGATCGTCGCGCTGCCGGCCCTCGGCGAGCGATCGGGCCTTCGTCGCGGCTTCGAGCATGTGTTCCAGTCGGATGCGATCTTCAGGCGGCATACTGGATCTCGGCTGACCGCATCACGTCGTCGCGGAAGTGTCGGCTCAAATCCTCGGGCGTGCGCAGATCCACGCGATGGGTTGTGCCCAGCAGTTCGGCGAGTTCCAATTCCATCCCCGCGAGCTTGATCAGGCCCACCTCGGCGCCGGGCTCGAATTCGATCAGCACATCGATGTCGCTGTCCGGGCCGAAATCCTCGCGCAGCGCTGAGCCGAACAGCGCCAGCTTGCGGATGCGGTGACGCTGACAGAAATCAGCGACCTTCTCTTTGGGGATTTCAAAATCGCGGCGGATCATCGATGGCTCCTCAAGCGGCGTCTTGCTTCCGCTCCATTGTACCGTCGATGCCTGCCGCGCTGCGTAGCTGGTGCCACCTCTTCTGCTGCCGCCCCCACTCCATCTCCGCCAACACCCCCCGCACATGCCGCTCCCGCACCGGATCGCGACCCTTCACCGTCCGCGGCAGGTTCAGGATTGCCTCCTGGATGTCCGGCGCCAGCAGGGTCAGATCGAGGATCTGCGTGATGCGGGCCCGGCTGACGTGCCCCAGGCGGGCGAGGTCGGCGTAGTCGTCCACCACGCCATCCTGCACGTAGCTCTCCAGCTTGATCCTCAATGGTCACAATCCCTGGATCAGCGTCAGCGGTAGCGGCGACACGCGCACGATCCAGCATGGCGGGCCGGGCACGTGGCAGGATGAAGACGCCGACATTGACAGCATCCATGTCTCCGGTGGAAACGAAAACGCCGGCGGCGCTTCGCTGTCGTGGACCCCGGGCCGGATTCGTCGCGATGCGTTCGGCCATGTCACCGCCATGGTCCCAGTGCCCGAGGAGGCCGACAGCTTGCACGTCCCACAGGAACTCGGTGATCTGGCCGACGTCGGCGGCTCGCCGTCGGAAGGTGATGTGCTGGTCTATGCCAACGGCCAGTGGAGCCCGGCGCAGCCGGTGGCGGTGGAGGTGGTCACCGACGTGTCCCTCAGCGGCGGCGAACTGACGCAGACCAAGCGCGAGGTGCGCGTGCTCCCGGATGTGGGCGCCGAGCAGGACAGCAAGATCGCCGACGTGGAGAGCTGCTGATGGCCCGCCTGCTCCTCCGAGACGGAGGGCATCTGATGGGCTGCGCGTGCGAGAGCCTTAAATACGTGGTGCAAGGTGCGGCCAAAATCGCGCAGAGCGCCGTCGGCATGGGCCTCGCCGACGAGGCAACCATCGAGCAGCGCCGAGCCATTTGCCGGGCGTGTGAACATGCGGTGCCGTGTCAGGCGAATCCAAAGCGATACTGCAAGTGCGACCGCTGCGGCTGCTGGCTCAAGCACAAGACGCGGCTGGCGGGTGAGTACTGTCCGGTGGGGAAGTGGAGAGGGTGTGAAGTGGTCGGTCCGGGATCATGAGGCTATTGGGTTGCGCACAGGGAAGAGGTGATCCCCGAATCTCGGACAGCCGGAACGCTGTCGTAGCTTTACAACAGTTCGCAAACCTTCGGCCAAGCCAGATCGGCATAGAAGCGGTGCCCTTCAGCGCCCACGGCCAGATGGCAGGCGTCGGCAGCGCCGGCGGCTGCATAACGAGCACGCAGATCATCAAACGCCATGCGAAGTGGTGGCCCCGGGCAGTGGTAGTCCTGCTCGCCACCGACCACGAGCACGGGCGAAGGGGCGTGCAACGCAAGTACGTCCGGGAGGTCGAGGTGATGCAACATGTCCGGCACGTAGCCGCACACGCAACGCGATCCGGTAAACCATGTGTCATACAAGCGGCCGAACGAACAACTCGGCACGGCGAGGTGGATCGCCTTAAGCAGCGCGGCGGCGTAGATGCTGGTCGTGCCGCCGCCGGAGTTGCCCATGATGCCGATGCGCGACGCATCGACCGTCGGCTGATCCGCAAGCCAGCGGCAGGCGAGATTCACGTCGGCCACGCGCTCGCCCGCCAGCGTTCGGCCGAGCATGAGTGCCCGCATGGCCATGTGCTGGCAGTCGGATTTGCGTTCGACATTGTCCCGCCGTTCACCAAAGCCTCGCTGTTCGATGCACAACGCGGCGACGCCACGCTCAAGACATTGCAACGCGAACTCCCGATCGTTCCCGGCCGGCTCGGGAATGCTTTCATCCTCAAAGCTGACGCCGATCGAACAGTGCATGCCCGTGGTATGACCCTGAAGGCAGATCATCACCGGCAGGGGGGCTTGCGCTTCGGCAGGCACGCACCAGTACATCGGCATGTCCGCAAAGCCGGGGGCGCGAAGGAGGAGCTTTTGAATACGGCCCAGCCGATGGGGTCGATCCCACAAAACGGCGACCTCGAACGCGCGGTTCTCCTCCTGTGGATCGAGGCCAAGCCGATCAACAAGCCGTTGACGCGCCTGCGTTTTCCAGTCGGCAAAGTCACCGCCACGGTACGCCATGGCCGGCGTCGCCTGCGCAACAAGTGCTTTGTGTTCGTCCCAAGGCGATCGACGCTGGCTCGGATCGAGAGCAAACGCGGCAGGGGAGTCAGGCTCAACGGAAGACATCATGCACCTCGCACATCATGATAGAAATGCTCCAATGCTTCGGACGGCAACGCCTCGCAGACGCGCCTGATTTTAGTCACCGCGACCGTAACGCCAGTGCGGTGCAATACAACTTCTATAGTCTCAAATAAAAAATTCTGCCCAAGCCATAGGTCGGGCAGAATCGAATAGGTGTTTTTACTGGATTACTTGCAAACGCATTTCAATATTATGCGTGCGTCTGCCACTTCGATTTTCGCCGCAACAGCAGCAGCGAGCTGAGGCCGAGCATGCTCATGCCCATGCCCGGCTCGGGGATGATGTGCGTGTTGTACAGGTGTTGGAATACATCGTCAGCCTCGGTGTCGTTCAGAGCGCGGTTGTAGAACAGTGCGGCGGAGACGGTGCCGTCGAACCTGTCGGCAGCGCTGTTGTATACCCCGCCGATGCCCAGGTGCCGGTTGTGGGCGAGGGCGCCTGGATTATCCATCTGACCGTTCAGCACTGCATCATTGACTCGGAGCGTTATGGCGCCTGTGCTGTCGATTCGGGCCATGATCATCATGTGATCGCCCACGGAGATGTCATCCTCGGCCGAAAAATCATCCGAACTGACTCGGAGAGTCATGCTATCATTATGTTCGTTAATCACACGAAATTCCACATGCTCTCCCGCCCACTCGCGGAAGGCCACATAGAACCCCGAGTTGTTTGTGACATGCGCCTTGGTGTCGAAAATCATTTGCCGTTTGCCAAGATCATTGGTCGAGACCACGCCGAAGATCGTCATTTCATTCGGGGCCGTATCCTGAACACCTTCCGCGACAAGACGATGGTCATCAAACTCGATAGTCGGGTTCCCCGCAGGTCCGCCAGTCGGATTCAAAGTCGGGCGCGATGCCTCGTCCGCCTCGCTGGCACTGAACACGGTTGCGCCGCTTTGATCTTCCCATGTCTGCACGCGCTGCTGCCCATCGAGTTGGACGCCTTGCCCGGCGTGAAGCCACATCTGCAGGCCGCTGATCTCATCTGGCTGCACGGTGCTTGCCACGGCCGGGCCAGTCACCAGTATGCCCGCCATCGCCAATGTCATCTTCAAAGTTCTCATTACGACCTCCTTCGTCTAGGAAATGAAAAGTGTCAGTGAACACAAAGCACGATTCGTCGACCTGCAGCAGTAACCAGATCGTGCTGAGTTATTGCAGGCCCATTTGATACTTTGTGATAGCGTACCACAGCATCGTGTCCTGTCAAAGGATTTTTACCAGATTCAGGTGGATGTGGCGTAGTAGCCCTTGTTATTCAGTGAAAAATTGGCTGGCAAGCCTGTTGAGTCGCTCGGCGCAGTGCGTCAGGCGAGGCCTGGAAGTGAAAAATTGCCGACAGGGCCAGATATCGGCAAAAAAAGATTGACACTCTGATACGATCTGATATGGTAGTAGTCGTGGCACGGTGTGGATGGCTGTAGCAGGCGGGAACACGGGGATTGGCTATGGGAATCAAATCTGACCAGGTTCGGCACGTCATTCTTCGGCAGATTCGCTCGGGCGAGTTTGCCGCGGGTGAGCAGTTGCCGTCCGAGCAGGCATTGGCGGACACGCTGGGGGTCAGCGTTCAGACGGTTCGGCGAGGCCTTGCCCAACTGGTTGAAGATCAGGTGATTGTGAAGCAGCCTCGGGTGGGGAATTTCGTGCGCAGCCGCGCATCCTCCACCGCTGCGAGGCAAGTGGTACTGGCGCTGCCGACGTATCTGCGAGAGGCCGACTCGCCAAGGCCCTCTGCGGAAGCTTTGCTGGGGGGGATTGGCAAGGCGCTGCACTGGTGTGATTATGCGGTGCGGACGATGTACTACCGTCATGATCATTTTGCGGAGGATGTGGGCGATCATTTGGCCGAGGGGGGGTTTGACGGCCTGTTGCTTTTGGGGCACCGTTTGATTCCTGAGCAGCAGATTCGTCGCCTGCTTCGAACAGGCCCGCCGACCGTGCTGCTGTCTCGTGACCCGCACTTGTTGAGCTTAGGCGTCTCGGCTTTTTATCTGCATACAGCGTTTCTGCTCGAGTCACTCCTGGCCGGCTTTATCGAGCGGGGGTATCGCAACATTCGCGTTGTGCAGTTCACGTCCTCGCCGTGGGTGGGCGATGCCTCGCTAGTTTTGCAGCGGTATGCGGCGTGGCTGGGGTTAAATTTTGATCAATTGGTCGTCGCGTTGCCCAATAGTACCGGCCGCGTCGACTATACGCCGTTGGACGATCTACTTGAGCCGAACCATAGGCCTGAGGCGCTGATCGTTCCCGACGAGTGCGTTGCCAGCAAAGTGTTCCGCCGGGCATATCAGGTGGATTGTCGAGTTCCCGACCAGCTTGCGCTTGCTGCATTATATGACAGTACGCCGGCCATCCATCCCGTGCCGCTGACTGCTTGCGACGCGCAGCGAGGCAATCATGAAGTTGGGCATATGGCAGCGACCCACCTGCACGAAATGATTGAAGGGCGTGCCAAAGCCATCCAGGTTGCGGTATGCGAGGGCGTGGCCTGGCGCGATACTGTGGGGCACAAGCGGAATCCACCTGTCGAGCCTAATTTGCAGCAACTGGAGCGGCGCGAATCGTCCGGCGACCAGGCAGGTGCGGCCGTCAGCACGCGTAGTTCCGGCAGGTAAGAATCTTGTATTTCCTATCTCAGGAGAGTCGGTGCAATGATAAATTTACGAAACAAGAACCAATGTCGGCGTGGGTTTACGTTAATCGAATTGCTCGTTGTAATTACAATTATAGCATTGATGATTTCACTTCTGCTGCCTGCATTAAACAGTGCCCGAAGCACAGCTCAGCTTATGAAAAGCTCGAGCAATCAACGGCAAATCATGCTCGCTTTGACAATGTATACCCAGGATTACGGCCGGCTTCCGTACGGCTACCAGGATGAGGATCTGAATGCGCTTCCCGGCACCTTTGCCGCCTGGACGCGCGTGATCACCTATTTCGGCTATGTCTCATCCGATGAAGTTTTCTTTAGCCCCGCTACGGACTACGGCTTTTCCTATAACCGCGACCCCTCAGAGCAGGTGTATTCGCCATGGGCGTATCCCAGCTACGGCGTCAACAGTCAGGGGGCAATGCCGCAGTATAATCCCACGAACACCCGGCGGGGGGCGAGCCTGGATGATGCGAGTTCGGTCACTTCTTTGAGTAATTTTTTGATCTTACGACATGTGTGGAATGCTGCTTATCCGGAACGCGATTACGGCTGGTATCGGTGGTTTCGGTTTAATCCAATGCATCCGCCAGCCAATGCCTATTATGGCAATCGTGTGGCGGCGACTTATGCCGATGGCCATGTTCAAACCATGTCGACAGACGAAATGCGTGATATTACTTTTGGCAATGATCATGAAAAAGGACCCTTCTGGGAAAACCAGTTCACACAATAAACGAGTTGTGTGATCGTTCTGCGGATGATTCAATATTACATGTCGCATGCTGTCTATAACATAGATCGTTGCGCGCACATCCTACAGGAAAGGCGATGACTGATGAGGTATCGATACGCATCATGGGCTATGGCTGTAAGCGTTGTGTTGTCTGGCGCGTTGGCTCATGCAGAGTCTACTTTGGACGAAAGTGCAGCGGCAGTATTCACCAGTGAGTCCGCACCATCCAGAGGTGGCACGTACCTGGACGTCACGCTGTCCAACGCGGTGACGTATTACACACTGCAATACCATATCGTTCGTGATCCGGACAACCCGGATCAGGCGGATCCAAACGCTTGGCGTCACGCACCGAGAGCTCAAGGCTATTTGCCTCTCGGAATCACCCAGCCCTCGGCGGAGAACTGGTTTCGGCATGGGTTCATTCGATGGACGTTCGGTGATTACAACATTCAGGAAGTCGTTCCCGAGTTTCGGGTGATTCGTGAAGGCGGTGACGATGCAGCCGTTGAATTTGTCTGGGACACCCCCGTGGCTCGTGCGGTGGCGCGGTTCGTCCTGGCTAAAGACAGCGATATGCTCATGATGTTCGGCCATTACGAGTTGAAGCAGGAGATAGACGGCCCGGTCCGAATGTTGTTGAACGCTTATCCGGTGACATTCTCCGCACCCCATCAGCGTGAAGCGACCACCGCGACGGGTACGCGGTCCGAAGGCACACATCGGCTTGATTTGCAGAAGGAGCGATGGGTGCTTCTTGAAGACACTTTCCCAGGGCGCTCGGGCGCGGGGCCGGCGGGCCTGTTGCTGGGATCGCACGAAGGCTTTGATAGCGCCACTGTCCGCAGCATCGGCGGATACAACCAGAGTGTGGATTTGCGACTCAACCAGGACAAGCGTCAGTTCGCGGTTGCTTTTCATGAGTCTCCCGATCTGCCGGAAATCGATGAGACCCGCTTGTATTTTCGCCGTCATGGAAATGCCATGGCCAGCGCGTTGGCGAGATATGACTTCGGCCAAGTCGACGAAGAGCCGGTCACATTGCCGATCGACGAAAGACGCGTTGCTCAGCTACGCGACGTTCGTGGCGATCTTTTGAATCGGGAGTACGAGCGATGGGAAGCTGCTGATCCCGATCCGCAATTTCCGTGGGCATCGAAACTGCCGAACGGCCCGATCAGCATTGGCTTGTTGACCCCTCGATACACGGCGTACGACACGATGCAACTCGGTGCACGATTAGATGTTGATGTGCAGAACATCTACTTCGACACACCAAGTGCGTTGGCAGATACAAGTTGGTGGCTTTATCACCCGACGCTCGACACGCTTGGCACGCCGGTGGCGGAGCGTGAAGCGATGCGGGTTGCAACGAACCCGGATCATGATCTGTTTCTCGTCGCAGGCCTTGATGGTTCCGCCGTTCCGGAGCGCGTGCGAGAAGCCATTCTCAAGCAGGTCTACAGCGGCAAAACGTTGTTGATCACCGGCCAGCGTTCGCGGTGGGACCGCATGGCGGCGTGGCCTGATGAGATGACCGAAACACGCGACGACTCAATTCTTGCCTCTGTTCTGGACGTTATGCCCTGGAGTGACATTCCCGGCCTTCGTCGGCAGGACCCCGACGCCGATGGGGACGAACCCTTTCGCGCTTACCGATATGGCCAAGGCCAGGTGATCGTGTTCCAGCCGGGGTTGGGGGCACGCCAAAGTGCGCTCGTGCCGCAAAGTATCAATGAAACCGGGCTGGATGTGACGATGGACCGGGTGCTTGCGCTGCACGGAGTTGTGATGTCCGCTGCGGCCGGGCGCGAGTGGATTCATCATGTGCGCTTCGCGAGCCATGACGCTCGCATTGCCGCAGGCCAGGCGCTGGACCTGTCGCTTGATGTGGATTCGAAGCTCAACGAGCATGATGAGCTTTCCGCTCGTGTTCGTGTTCAGGATGAATTCGGAACGACATACAAACTCGAACATCGCAGCATTGATCTCGATCAGGCGAGGGTACGTGTGCCCGCGCTGCCGGCGTCCCAGATGGCTTACTTTGTTGACATTGCCCTTGAAGACGCCGAGGGGCGGTCGCTCGGCTACGCAAGCACGGCGCTTCGCGTTGAAGGCGACACGAAACTCGGGAGTTTATCTTTTGCCCCCAAAGATGAACGTTTCGATGGGGCGGTTCCCCTGGTCGACCTTCCTGGCGAAGGCGTATTACAGGTCGAGTACAAGTTCGACCCGGGGCAGGAAAGCCCGGCGGATCGGATGGTATGGACAGTGGGGGACGTATTTGGTCGCCTTGTCACTCAAAAGGAGCAGAAAAATCCTGGCGAGGAAGGTGTGGTGGAGTTGACGCTTTCTCGGCCGATCACTGTACCGCATCATCTGAAGGTGACGGCTTATCGGGGCGACACGCCGCTCTACACGCACCAGCAGGCATTCACTCGGCCTGTGCCATACCCGTATGACGAATTTTCGGCTGTCATCTGGGGGGCCGCGCCTGAAAGCTATCCTAGCCTTAGGCACGCCGCTCAGAAAGCGAATGAACTGGGAATCGAAGGCATGCTCCTGCCGCACATGCGTGCGCCGACCGGCCGGGTGACCGGTGATACGCCAGCGAGGCTTTTTGCTCAAGTGGCAGAGACCGGCATGCGCACCGTTCCTTATATCACCCGGATCGCCGGTGAAGGCACGGATGATCACAAACGAAAACCGAGCCTTTACGATGCGCAGTGGATCAGCGAACACGAGCGTGCTGTCGACCATGTGAGTCGGATGGCAGCACCATACCAGCCGGCGGCGTACACCCTCGGCGATGAAAACTATATTCTCCGTTCCGTGCCCTCGGAAGTGGCGGACGATCCCGAAACGATGGATGCGTTTCGCGATTGGCTCGAAGAACGATATGAAACGATCGATGCATTGAATGAAGCATGGGATCGTGAATATCGTCGCTTTGATGATATCGGGTCGCCGGTATGGCTGGAGGAAGCTGCCGGCGAGCCGGGGCGGGCGGTGGCGTGGTTCGACCACAAAGTGTTCATGGACCATGCATTCGCCCACAGGCATGAAGCCTTTGCCGATATTGTTCGAAAGCGTGATCCAAACGCGCGTGTCGGTTTCGATGGTTTTATGCGTTACCATTGGATGGCCGGCTATGACTTTGATCGGCTCACGCGGAACCTGGATCTGAATCAGGTGTATTCGCACCGCCCACCGCAGGGGGAGATTGTCAGTTCACTATCAGGCGAGAACGCATTCACCGGTGAATGGCAGAATCACCTTGCAGGCATGGAAGAAGGTTTTGCTGCGATCCCATGGCATAACCTTTTCAAAGGCCACAACTCGGTATGGTGGTGGACGATGTGGGGGAACAACACCTCACCGTTTTACCCCGACCTGACGCTGGCGCCACACGGTGAGACATTCACGGCGTCGCTTGCGCAGATCCGCCAAGGCCTCGGGCGACTGCTGGTTCAGGCCGAGCGGGATCATTCGAAAATTGCGATTCTATACAACCCGATTGACATTTTTGCCTCCAAGCTTGCGGAATCCGTAGCGCCTGGCTCCATCTTCGCGGGCGACAAGGCCTGGGTTCGTAATCATGAAGGCGTGATTCGGCTGCTGGATGATCTTGGGTACAGTTACCGGCATGTGGCCGCTTCCCGTCTCATCGAACAGCCGGACACCTTGAATCAATACGAAGTGCTGTTTTTGCCTTTGGCGACCTGCTTGTCAGATGAGTTGGCTGAGCATGTCAGAGAATTTGTTCAGCTAGGAGGCACGGTTATCGCTGATGGGCGAACAGGCATCATGCGGGAGGACGGGGGGTTGAGAGACGCTCGGCCGCTCAATGATCTGTTTGGTATAGACGCAGTCGCCGGCCTTGAAGCGTTGTCGGCAGGCTCAAGTGAGCGTCAGGTTGTCGTCCGCGGTCAGTCGATCATGCTGGACGCGATCGAGCCGAGCCTTAAAGTGGCGGACGCCAAGCCGCTCTTGACCGCCGACGATACGCCGATGGTCTTGAGAAGGCAGCATGAGCGCGGACAGGCTGTCATGTTGAACTTTTCGTTCAAGCAAGTCCGTGAGTTACGGCTGAGGCATGAGGCCGATCCGCTTCTGGCACTGTTCGGGAGTCTTCTGCGTGAATCGAACGTCCGTCCGCACGCAAGACTGGTTGCGAATGGAGGAGCAGCTCGCAATACCAAAATGTCGTTGTTCAGGAATGGAGCGTCGCGCTATCTTGGCATTGAGCAGGATATTTTCCGCGACGCTTTCATGGGAACGATTCCCGATGAGGAGGCGACCGTTCGCTTGGATGAGCCGACGTATGTGTATGACATGCGAACGGGTGAGCTTGTGGATGATGAGCCGACCGATACGTGGCGAATCACACTGAAGCGTGGCTATCCACACTTGTTCGCACTCTTGCCGTACCGCATCGTTTCCCTTGATGTGGAAGGCCCCGCGTCGGTCGAGGCAGGTCAATCGGCTCGATTGACGATCAATGTTGGCGTTTCGGAAGGCACTGGTGATCGGCATGTCGTTCACGTGCAAGCCATTCCGCCGAACAGTGACGAGCCATATCGCATGTATTCGCATAACGTCGACTGTGATGCGGATGGTGTGGGCGAGTCAACGATTCCCTTCGCGGTCAACGATCCGGCGGGAACATGGATAATCATCGTTCGTGATGCCGCAACTGGCAAAACTACGACTCGTGAACTCGAGCTTGTTTCGGGCGGTTGATGTGGTCATAGTGCTCGCTGTCAACCAGTTGTCCCATTCAATACAGGCAGAGCGTTGTCTCCCATACGGAAGCGACTCTGGCAGTACATGCGCCAGTGCTCCTTCTGTGATAGCTCGTGTCAGACACGAGGCCACTTGTACACGACAACGATTCTCCATTGCGTCAAAGCAAGGAGTTGTATAGTCGTTGCAACGATAACGTGGTGTCAACAGGGAAAGCGGTTACCCAATGAAGCTTTACATGCACACCGACGTAGAGGGCGTGGCCGGCTGGGTGTTCTACGGCCAGCGGGACATGGACCGTTCGGCCAACCGCGAGCACACCCATCGGATGAATGCGCTATTCACCGGCGAAGTGGTGGCCGCCTGCGAAGCGGCGCTGGATGCCGGCGCGAGCGAAATCTACATCAACGACGCCCATGGGCCCTGCCACAGCGTCGACTTCGAGCGTCTGCCCGCCGGTTGCCGGATCATTCACGGCCGACCGGGGTACTTCGATGCCTGGCTGTCGCAACTGGATGAAACCTTCGACGCGATGATCTGCGTCGGCCAGCATGCCATGGCCGGGACGCCGGCGTCGGTGTGTCCCCACTCGATGTGGCATGTCAACGACGGGCTCAAGCTCAGCGAGACCACCATGGCCGCTGCGTTGGCAGGCACCAAAGGGGTGCGACGGTGCTGGTGACCGGCGACGACAAGATCTGCGCCGAAGTGCGTGAAAAGATTCCCGGCATCCATACCGCTGCAGTGAAAACCGGCATCGCCGCGCAGAACGCCTGCTCCCTGGCGCCGGTGGAAGCCCGGCAGCGCATCGGCGAAGCCGTGGCCGCAGCGCTGGGCGAGATTCAGAAGATCAAGCCTTACACGATTCCGGGCCCTTACCGGTTGAACATCAGCAATCGCGACCCGGCGCAGCGCCTGTTCGACCAGGACGTGGAGGGCGCCGACCTGTGGGAGACCTTTCATCAAGCGGTGAACAGCACGTCGTACGGTCACTACCAGGAAGACCCGATCGATGACGGCAGTTTCCGCTGGCCTTGAACCCCTCCTGAACGAAATGCAAGGACCTTCCCATGCAAGCCCCCACTATCGTGCCTCAGACCCGTCCGATTCGCATCGCCGTCATCGGTTGCGGGGCGCTGGCGCAGAGTCAGCATCTGCCGAATATCGTGGCCGCGCCGCAGCTTTCATTGCAGGCGTGTTGTGATGTCTCGGACGAGACGTTGACGGCGTGTCAGGCGCGTTTCAGCCCGGCCTATACGAGCACGGACTTCGCGCCGGTCGTGCGTGACCCGGATGTCGAGTTGATCGTGCTCGCCGCCACGGAGCGGTTGCGGCTGCCGGTGATCCGCGCTGCGGCGGAGGCGGGCAAGCCGATCTACGTGGAAAAGCCGATGGCCCGTTCGCTGGAGGAAAGCTACCAGATTCAGCAGATCGTCCGCGACGCCGGCATTCCCTTCTGCATCGGACACAACCGTCGCAGTGCCCCGGCCATGATCGAAGCACACCAGATCTTCCGCCAGCACATGGAAAACCCGACCGCCGTGCCCTGGCGATGGGAGCGCGAGTCCCCGCGCATGGGGCTGGCCGAGGAGGGCGTGCCGGGCATGAGCGTACGGGTCAATGATGACTGGCATTCGTGGAAAAACTGGGTGTTCGACAAGGAGCAGGCGCCTCACGGCCCGATGCTCTTTGAGATGACGCACTTTACCGATATGTGCAACTGGTTTATGGATGATGAGCCGGAGGTGGTGACGGCCTTGGACTCGGGCATGCTCAACAGCGGCGTGGTGATCCGCTACCGCAACGGCGCGATAGCGACGATCGGCATGTTCGCCAACGGCACGTTCGGCTATCCCAAGGAGCTGTACGAGGTGTTCGGCCAGGGGGCGGCGGTGGCGGTCGATCACATGCTGGAGGTGCGGACGGTGGGCATTGATGATGCGCCGCCGCACAAGACGTATGCAATGCTCAACGATCGCCATTCATCTGTCGGCACGGAAGGCGGCTTGTCTGGCTGGCTGGCGAAGAAGCGGACGGCCTGCGAAGAAGCTGCAGCGGCGGGCGATCCGTTGCAGCAGTTCACCGCCGAGCCTGACAAGGGGCATGCCCATCACCTGCACCGTTTCGTGGCGGAGGTGACTGGCCAGGGACCGATGGTGTGCGGCGTGGACGAGGCGGTGCGTGCGACGCAGGTCGCGATCGCGGCGATCCAATCAGCCCGTCAAGGCAAGCCGGTGCTCGTCGAAACGCTTGGTCCGCCGACGGCATAGTCGGGCCGAGTGAATTCCCCGAAAGGTGATACATGCCCGATCAGGCACTTCAAGTGGCCGGCCTCGCTCAGGTACGCGAAGCCCGTGTAGCGTTATCCCATCAGCCGTTCGTGCGGCCACTGGTGCTGAGCACCGGGCCGATCGCGTCAATCACACAGGCCGACGCGGTGGTGCGTGTGCGCGTGGGGGAGATTGAGGCCGAGGGACGCGGCTGTATCTATCTCAGTGACTTATGGGCCTGGCCGGACCCGGCAGTGGTACACGCGGACCGTGACGCGGCCATGCGGGCGTATTGCCATCACGTTGCGGAGCGTCTGCCACGGATCAGCGATCAACCGGCGCATCCGCTGGCCATCGGCCTTCGGCTGCACCACGACGCGATCGAGCAGACGCCGACGATCGAGCCGGCCACACCCCCGGCACTGGCGCGGTGTGTATGCGCAAGCATCTTCGATGCGGCGGTGCACGATGCCGTGGGGCAGGCGCTGGGCGTCAGCGCGTTCGATCTCTACGCGGCCGATCAACCTTTGCCGGAGGCCGACACGGCATTCGGCGGTGTCGGCCGCACCTTCGCCGCCATCCGGAAGATGCTCCGCGCGCCGCCGCGCACGCACAGCCCGGCCTGGTGGATCGTGGGCAAGGCGGACGACCTGGAGCAGGATGTTCGCCCGCATATCGAAAAGCATGGCTACTTCGCGTTCAAACTCAAGATCATGGGCCGGGATGCGGACGAGGACGCCCATCGCGTCGCCGAGGTGTACCGCGCCGCCCGAGACTGGGGCATCAATCAGCCGCGCCTGACCATTGATTCGAACGAAGCGAATCCCGACGCGGCGAGCGTGCTCGAATTTCTCGATCGCCTGACCGCGATCGACCGCGACGCCTGCAGCGCATTGGAGATGATCGAGCAACCGACCGGGCGGGATATTCAAAAGCATGCGTTTGATTGGTCGCCCGTCGCGGCCCGCAAGCCGGTGATGGTGGACGAGGGGCTGATGACGCTGGACTCGATGAAGTTGGCCCGCGAGCAGGGCTGGTCGGGCTTTGCGATGAAGACATGCAAAGGGCACAGTTTTGCGCTGGTCGCCGCGGCGTGGGCTCAGCAGCACGGCATGGCGATGTCGTTGCAGGACCTGACCAATCCGGGCTTGAGCGCGTTGCATGCCGCGTTGTTTGCGGCACGCGTGCCGACGATGAACGGCGTCGAGTTGAACTCGCCCCAGTTCACCCCGGCCGCCAACGCCGACTGGCTCGACCGCTATCCCGATCTGTTTCGCGTCCGCAACGGGATGCACCAACTGCCCGCACCCACGACGGTGGGGCTCGGTGGGCAGGTGATGCCGTAGCCGGGTGATCCCGATCGCTCTCGTTCGCGGTCACCTTATTTTTGAACAATACGTGCACAACATGATCGCCTTACGCCGCCTTCCGGTGATAGTGGCGCAGCAGCCCACCCAGCCGCTCGCGACACACCACCTCGCCATCCTGTGCCACCTTCAGTTCCACCGGCGGCGCGTTGCCCAAGGCTTGATGTGGCCGTTCTTCGTGATAATGGACAAGATATTCGTTGGCAATGTGATTCAAATGCTTCTCGCCCAGCACGACGAAGTGGTCCAACGCTTCCTGCTGGATCGATTGCACAAACCGTTCCGCGAACGCATTCATGTTCGGCTGGGCCGGCCCGACCTGGTGCACTTCAACACCGTCTGACTCGAACACCCGATCGAACCGCTGCGTGTACTTCGTGTCACAGTCGTGGATCACGTGCCTAATCTCGAAGCCCTGCTCCTCCGCCTCCATCACGAAGTTCCGCGCCTGCTGCGTCACCCAGTCATTGGTCGGATGTGCCGTGGCGGCGCTCATGATCACGCGGCGCGTCTCGACGTTGATGAAGAACACCATGTAGTAGTCGACCAGGCCGCCGAGCGTCCACACCTTCTTGCTCAGGAAGTCCGTGGCCCACAAGGTCTTGGCATGAATCTTGAGGAACTCATCCCATGTGCCCTCGCCGCGGGTAGGGCCGGGATCGTGCCCCGCTTCGATCAGGATCTTGCGCACGGTGGTACGGCCGACGCTGTGGATGCCCAGCTTCTTGAGTTCGCCCAAAATTCTCGTATAGCCCCAGCCCGTTTCCTCGGCGATTCGGAGAATGATGTCCCGGATCTCCTCCGACGTGCGCGGCCGGCCGGGTTTGCGCTTCGATGCCCCTGGCTTGCTGGCGCCACCGCTCACCCACCGGGCGAAGGTGCGTGGCGTCACGATGGTGATCAACTCGCGGATGGCGCTGCCCACCTTCCTGCCGAACTTGACCAGCCGGGCCTTTTCCGCCGGGGTCACCGTGATCCGCTTGGGCAGCTTGCTGCGCAGGATCTCGTTCTCGACCTTGAGGTACTGCACTTGGCCAGCCAGCTCGCGGTGGGTGGCATGGGTGATCATCTTCAAGAGCGGATGGAACAACCTGGGCATCGGGTATAATCGCCTCTCTTGCGTCTCTGTGGCGGGTGTCATAGTTTCCGAACACCGCCGGAACCGGGCGTGACGGCGACAGGAGAGGCATCGGCATCAGCCATGGCCGAAGCCAGCCCTCCGCGACTTTGAGCGGCCAAAAAAGTTCTCTGGTTCGTCATGTTCGTCACAGGCCGGTTGCGCACAGGGAGGGCGGGATTCGAAAATCCACTCCACTTTTCATATCGTCGTTTAAAGGCTGTTGAAAAGGGTTCTTTTTTATTTTTAGGCGCTTTATCAGGCGCGGTGGCGGTCGCCGTGTAAGCTGATGCATTGATTGAGGTGATGAGTTGCACCCCGGCATGGGCGACCCGCATCGAGAGCATCCATCAGGCCCTGTCAACCTCGGCTTCGATCTGATTCTTCTGTAAATAGCTTTAGCGGTTCGATGGAGGCGTTTCCATATGACGCAAGCGGCAAACTCTTCCCTGAAGAGTCTGCCGCGTGCACGGTTGTGATTCAGCCCTCAAGCGGTCGTCTGCCCACGCCGTTTACGCCGCGTCAGGACAAGCAGGCCGCCCGCGCCGAGTAGTGCCAGACTGGCCGGCTCGGGTACGGCCAACAACTGGTTTTCATTCAACGCTGTGTTCGACAGTCGCACCTCGTCGATCAGCCCCTCCCACGAAGTCGCTGACCCGTTGTTCCAGTTGCCGATTAGAAAAGTGCTGTCTGCATCATATAAGGAGGCTTCATAACCGGTCACCACACTGCTGGCCAGTTCGCCATCATCCGTCAGGTTCTGCACCCAGAACGTGACCGTGCCGGCGTTGTACACCGCCGCCACATAGTAATCCTTTCCTGCTTCAAGCGTATCTTCAGACGCGAATGTGCTGTTCTGGTTAGTGCTCCCAACACCGTCTGCACTGCTGCCGAATCGCAACTGGCCTGCGTTGGTTACACCGAAAAACCAGCTTCGATTGTTTCCTGAGGTTGTGTTATGAGCGGCGAGAAACCGAGTTCCAACCATTGAACTGCGATTGACATAGGCTTCAATGGTCATCTGATTCGTGATTTCGAAGTCACTCGTGTCAGAAAGGCTGAAATACCCCCCGCCGTCGAAGCTGGCCGCCTGCGTGTTGCTGTCCTGCGTCAACGGCACCGCTTGCGGGAACGCGCTGCCCGGGCCGGTGGCGGGCAAGGTAACCTGTGTGGGCAACGGCGCACCCCCGGCCAATGCCAGATCAAGCTCGTTCGGCCCCGAGTCCGCGACCAACGAACCAGGCTCGTTCGGGTTGTCGCCGAAACGCCAGTATCCGATCGTGGAAGCATCGGCCGAGTCAGCGACAACGCTTGCAAGCAGCGCACATGACACGCCGGCTGACAGAGCCCATTTTCCGAACTGGTTGGTTGTAGCCATACTGTTCCTCCTTCAAAATGATGGTTCAAGTGCAAGTAAACGTCACAAGGCCAATATCACGACGATTTGGAAACAAAGGCAGGGAAGTTTCAAGCATCCCGACCGATCATTAAGCGAGCCGGTTCAGCCGGATGCTGTGCCAAGCTCCTCCCCCCATTGGTGTGCAGGCACCCGCGATAGTCGTCCCGCCCTGAAATCGAATAAAATCTAAAGTAATTCGATTATATAATGAAAAACTTGAATTATCACTCATTATGGCAAAGGGGGCGGAGGGCGTCAAGGAAATTTTCACTTTTCCCGATCCCGTGTTTAATACAAGGATTTTATGCTATTTGGGTGGTATCGCGGATAGTCTCGCCCCGATTGGGGTATTGCATGGGACTCAAAATTGATCGAATTTCTTGAATTAAACCATTGACATGTTTTCTCGGCACGCTACTCTGGAGTCTGATAGTCAGCTGTGCTTGGGTTCATGGTGGGCGTTTCACGTGTGAAAGGTGCAAGATGGCGACTCTGGCCGACATTGCTCAGCAAGCCAAGGTGTCCCCAAGCACCGTCTCCCTTGCAATCAACAACCGCAAGGGCGTGAAGCCGGAGACCCGGCGACGCATCAAACAGCTTGCCAGCGAACTGGGGTATCGGTTCCGTCAACTCGACGGTGAGAACGGTTCATCTGACGCAATCCCCGCGGCAACCATCGGCGTGGTCTATCCCGCCAGCAGCCTTCGACGCGATGGAACGCTCAGCGATCTCCAAGCCAAGTATCTCTTCAGCATCCGAAAGCAATTGAAAGCGCAGAAGTCGCCTGTCAGCGTTCTGGCAGCGATGGATCACGTCGAACAGGATCCGTTTTTTCGGCAAATGATTGATGATGACAGCATTGCCGGGCTGATCTTTCTGAAGGCCACCCCGAGCGACGGCTATACCGAATACGCGGCGAAAAACAACATACCGCAGGTTGTGCTCGGCAGTTCGCCTGCAATCAAGGGATGCAGCAGTATCTCGGTGGATCATTACGACGCGGGCCGGCAGGTTGCCGAGTTTTTCGCCAGCCGCGGTCATAAACAGGTCGCCATGGTCGATGACCAAGACAGCGTCTCCATCTCATTGCAACAGCGAGCCGAAGGGTTTGCCGAAGCTTGTGCGGAATATGGGCTCGAACTCACCATCAAAGAAACGGGCGTCGGCGGCGCTGGCGGCACAGATGAGGTGGACGGCCAATCGATTGTTGAAGCAGTGCGCAAAACGAAAACCACCGCTGTTTTCTGCGTGACCGACGCCGTCGCCCGCAACACGATCGCCATTCTCGAGCCGGCGGGTCTGCGTGTTCCTGGCGATGTGGCGGTAGTCGGCTTTGATAATGTCAGCAGCGTGGTATCTTCAGGAAACCGGATTACCTCCGTTGGATATGACATTGAAAAAATGGCAAGCTTCGCGCCGTGTGTGCTCGCGCAGATGATGGAAAAGAAGTTGCCCATCCGCGAAATCAAAGTCACGATTGAAAGCTACATTGCTGAGCATCATACAACGTAATTGTATGCTGTTTCGGTCGAAACTGTGACCATTCGCCCCTTTTGCCGAGAATTCTGTCATGTGCAATTATCAAATCATGAATCGTCATAATATCGCATTCACATTAATTGAGTTGCTCGTTGTGATATCGATTATTGCTGTTTTGATCGCACTTTTGTTGCCCGCACTTTCCAGTGCCCGAGAAAGCGCTCGACGCATCCAGTGCGCCAGCCAGTTGCGCCAGATTCATCTCGCCGGCTACATGTACCTGGATGATAACGATGGTAAGTGGTTTCGCTCGGTATGGAACAATTGGCTCGCACCGTATGCGGGCCTCACGGAACCTCCGACAACCAATGACAGCACAGATACGATATTCACTTGCCAGACGATGCAGCAGATTCTACCGACACGATTTGGTTTCTATCATGCGAACTATTCGGTGAATCAGTATGTCACGGACGTTAGTGATGTATACCATGATTCGCGAGGACCGTCGCGCATGGATGACGTACAGTCGCCGAGCGACCTGGCATTTTTTACAGACGGAGCACCGTCCAGCGATTATAGCCAGTTAGGCAATCAGTGGTGGATCAACCCACGTACCAGTTACGCAGCCATCGTGAGCCAGACAATCGGGCGCGCTGATCCCCTGCATAGCCAGAGTCTGAATGTGGTTTACCTTGATGGTCATGCCGAATCCACCACCTTTGATTACGCCATTGAGCATTTAAACGACAGGCCCTGGCTGGACTTTCCGGTATCTCGCCGCTTCTGGTTTGGCGGAACATATTCGAATTGACCTCGTTCGGCTTGCGAGACGCATAAACCGCCGAGTCATCCTACCTATTTGACTGATACGACAATTTCATACTGCGGAAGGATTCCATCGATGCGATCGTATATCTGCGCGCTTACGTGGTGCATTGCGGTGCTGATGCCGGTGTATTCAGGTCTAGCATACACCCTGACGTCGGGCGGAGGCGCGAGCATTGTTGTTTCAGAGCAAGCCGAAGCCCCCGTTCGCGATGCCGCCGAGATATTAAAAAAGTATTTGTCTGAAATACTGAACGTATCAATTCCAGTACGGCTGGATTCTGAGTTTACCGGCGACGACGACGCGCCCCTAATACTGGTTGGGCGCACATCATTGAGCGAGCCTCTCGAACTGGAGCCGGAGGAAATCCTCATCCGCTCCGTGGGGGATCGACTTATGATTCAAGGCGGCGATGAGGGCGATCAGGGCAAACAGGCATATGAAGGTACGGTGTTCGCGGCTTACGAATTTCTCGAACGGTATTGCGGTGTAAGGTGGCTTTGGCCTGGCGAGTTGGGGACGGTTGTTCCGAACCTGGATCGAATCGACATGGGTGACATCGACTATCGTTTTCAGCCGCGCATCGAAAAGCGTCATGTGCGAAGCACACATCCCGGGCTGCATCCGAGTGACATGGCCAATTTGTCTCACCAGGCGACGCGACTAGGTTTGCCATTCGGTCTGTATGAAGAGCTATTACGCGAATATGCATATCGGGGTGATCGCGTTCATAATCCCGGCAACTGGTACCGAGCGCAGCGAATGGGTCGGCGAACCAACTATACCGCCAGCCATGCTTACACGCGCTGGTACGATCGGTATGCGAACGATCACATTGAGTGGTTCGCCATGGGGCCGGACGGCAGCCGTGAAGCTGTTCGGCCGGCCCAGGCTCATTTATGCCTGAGTAATGATGAACTGGTTGACAAAATCTCGCATGTAAAGATTGAAGAGTGGCGTAATACCACGCGCGATTCGATCAATATTGCACCCAACGATGGTGTTGGCGAGCCGCATTGCATGTGCGAGAACTGCAAGGCGCTCGACGTGCCGGGCAAGCAACTCGAAATCCCTTTCTGGGGCGAGTACCACTCGTTGACCGATCGATATCTCCATTTCTTTAATCGCATTGCCGAACGGGTGTCGGCTGAGCATCCTGATGCGACGCTTGGAACATTTGCCTATCAGGAGTACACGCACCCGCCGGTTAAGCGCAAAGTTCATCCGAACCTTTACATTGAATTGGCAGCAGGCGGCTACCTCAGCGATGCATATCGCGAGGAACTTCGTGACATCTGGGTGGGATGGCGGGAAATGGGGGCGACGAGACTGGGCTGGCGGCCGAACCTTTTGCACTCGGGCCACGGCTTTCCGCTGAACTATGCTCGCAAGTTGGCTGAAGATATCCGCTTGTTTGCTGACAACGGCATGTTGACCACCGATTTCGACGCCAACGTGTTTCATTGGGCCACGCACGGCATCAACTACTATGTGCTCAGTCAGATGCTGTGGGACCCGGACCAGAACGTCGATGATGTGATTCGCGATTGGTGCGAGGCCGGATTTGGCCCTGCCGCAAATTATATTGAACAGTACCTCGATAAGATCGAAGCGCTGACGAATGAGTTCGCCGCATCCAATATAAGCAGATATTATGGCAATACGCGTGACGCGTTTGTCGCTGACGGACCGAAGGCATATCTCAGATTCATTCCGGAGGGACGCTTGCTACTGGAACAGGCAAGGGATGCGACATCAGGCGATGAAACCATTCGCGAGCGCATCGACTTTCTGGAAGCCGGGCTTGATTACGCGGAAGTTCAAGCCGAGTCATTTATTGTGCTCAATGAGCATTTCCGCAACTTCCGGGCAGCGAGCGATCCGGCGATCAACGACCTCTTGAATCACCGTCTCGATACGTTGCGTCGAATCTATCTGACATATCCGTTGGCAGTGAACGTACTGAACACAACCCGTCACGATGCACGCTACTGGACGTTGCTTGGCTGGGAATGGCCCACGGCGGACGCGTATGCGGACATGTACACGTATCTCGATGTCATTCCCAAGACATGGCGCTTCCGTAAAGATCCGGATGCTCAGGGTGAGGCTGAACAATGGTTCGCTGTGGAAATTGATGATGATGGATGGTCGTCCAAAGATATCGGCGAGTGGTGGGAGCAAGGCTATCACGGCTACGGCTGGTACCGTGCGCGCATTGATCTGCCAGAGGATGTTGACGTTCGGTCTGCCATGCTCGAATTCGACGGGGTAGATGAGCAGGCATGGGTGTATATCAACGGTGAGCTTGTCGGCGAACACACCAGCGCCTCCACCGGCCGTACGCCAGAGGCCATCTGGGATCAACCTTTCACCATCCCCGCATCGAATCTGAAAGCGGGTGAAACGAACACGATCGTCGTGCAGGTTCATGCATCAGGCGGGCGTGGCGGCATCTGGCGGCCCGTGCGCATGTTTCATATCGCATCGCCCTGAGGCAGCTATATCCGGCATCCCGGGACATGAAAATTCAACCAGATTCAACACGATATCGAAAGTGAAAATTGAATGATCCAGATCGATCGCATGAATCGCGCGCTGCTGCTTTCAGCAACCTTGTTTCTGTGGGCCCTTTGGCCGATCGCTGCACACGCAGACACGCCGATCGTTGTGGAGGGCCATGCGAAGGCTGTCGTGGTGTTGCCTGACGATGCGCTGCCGATTCCTGAATATGCCGCTGATGAACTGATTTATCATGTCGAGCAGGCAACGGGCGTTCGTCTGGCAGTCCATCGCGAATCGGACGCGTCGGACGTTGATCCTCAGATGTCGCGCGTATACATCGGCATGACGCGCAAGGCCGACGAGGCAGGCCTTGAGCTTGAAGCCCTGGAATCAGAAGTATTCGTGCTGCAAAGTGGCGATGGGCAGTTGATCATCGCTGGGCACGACGGACCTGGCGACCCCCTAAGTGAGCGCACCACGCACAGTGGCACGCTCTGGGGCGTGTACGAGTTACTGGAGCAGGTGCTGGAGGTGCGTTGGCTTTGGCCGGGCGATCTTGGCACGTTCGTGCCTGAGCGAACGTCGGTTCATGTGCCGGAGATGAATGTCAAAGGTCGGCCGCAACTCGAACGGCGTCGTGTGCGTTGGAACGAACGCCCCGCGCAGCCCGGGCTCGGATTCAGCCATGATGGGGCGAGGAACTACTATCGCGATCTGGGCGTGTTCATGCGTCGACACCGGATGGGCCGATCTGCCGAGGGCTTTTTCCAGGGACGTCGTCCATACGGCCACGCCTTCAGCAACTGGTGGGATGAGTACGGCGAAGAGCACCCCGAATGGTTCATGTTGCTGGAAGATGGCTCGCGCGGCCCCGACGGCCGACGAGGCGGACGAACCTCGATGTGTGTCTCCAACACGGAGCTTCATCGAGAAATCATACGCCGCTGGGAAGCAGAGCGTGCTTCGCAAGTCGACGATCACACGCTGAATATCTGCGAAAACGACCTACGCGCCTACTGCACCTGTAGTGACTGCAAAGCCTGGGACAGTCCGCAACCAAATATCAGATCAATTCCAAAGGGCGTACGCGGAGCGTATGAGCCGTTCAGCGCCAGTACGCGGTACGCACGATTTGCACAAGCGATTTATGAACGTGCTGTCGAAGTCGATCCCGACGTGGTGATGACGACGTATGCGTACTTGAACTATTTCACAGCGCCTTCATCTGACGTGCAGTTGAACTCAAACATCATTGTCGGGTTTTGCCCGTGGGGGTTGCACGACGGCTGGTTCCCCCGCGCACCGGAGACACAGGCCTGGGTCAAGGAGCAATGGAAAGGCTGGGCCGACACGGGAGCAACCTTGTTCTATCGGCCGAACTGGTTTCTCGACGGATACATCGCTCCGTATATTTACGCCAGGCAGTTTGCGGACATATTCAGCTTCGTTTCTGAAAATAACATGATCGCCACCGATTTCGATACGTTGACCGGTCAGTGGGCGACCCAGGCGCCCAACCTCTACCTATTGATGCGCATGCACTCCCATCCGAGCTTACCCGCGGACACGCTACTGGATGAGTATTACCAGGCGTTCGGGCCCGCCGCTTCGCATGTACGCGAGTATTTCGACTATTGGGAGGCTCACACCACCCGGCAGCGCGTGCGCCTTTTGCATCTGGTGGAGGCGATGGACTTGAACCGCCGATTCCACTTCGCGCGGATCATGCCCGATCTTTATCCTGCCCGTGTACTTAACGAAGCGGCGACGATACTTGATGCTGCCGAGGCGGCGGTGCGTGACAGCGCGAACGACGACTACGCTGCTCGCGTGGATTTCCTGCGTCAAGGGTTGGCTCACGTTCGCAAAGTCGTTGCGGTGGCGGCGGTGTTTGAAGATGAATCGACATCGTCCGCACGTCGGCACGACGTGCTGAATAAGTTGATTTCGTTCCGTCGGCAGGTTGAAGGCATGAATATTGCGGACCTGAATTGGGCGGCGGACGTTGAAAACGCCAGTTGGCAGGGGCAACGGGGATTTCAGCGCATCGAACAAAGCGTAGATTTTGTTGCGGCCACACGCAGGGCGATTCCATCCCTCGAGCCGGCCGGGTTCGAACCGCATGACAGTATACCTGACCACGCGATAATTGTCCGCGGAAACGCCAATTATGCCCTGCATCTTGAAGCGGGGCAGGCGGTCAATCTCAAGATCACCTGTTATCAGATTGGCAACTACCAGGACGCACTGCCTTACGGGGTGGTCAACGCTTCGGGTGAGGTCATCGCAACCGGTCTTGTAAAGTCCGATGAGACTGATCACGTGCGTGTGGTTGCCGAGGAGGTCGGCACGATCACTATTCACACCGCCATGCGATGGAATGGCAATGCAAGCATCGTTGAAGCGGATCGTCCATTGGCACTGATCGGACGCAGCCTGGCTGGCGACGCAAGCAACGAGCCGCGCAGCACGCGAAACCGTTTGAACCTGTTCCGGTACGGGGGCAAACTTTACTTTCGCGTGCCGGCAGAACTAGCTTCGTTTGAAATTGAAGTCAGCGGTAAGAGCTCGACGTTTTCAAAAGCATCGTTGATCGATGCGCAGGGGCGGACGGTCGAGGTGCGTGATGGCATTCACGGCAATGAGCCACATCGTTTCTCGGTCAGCCGAGAGCCATCGTCGCAGGACGAGCTATGGGCCTTGCGCATCGAGCCAGCCAGTGAGGGTACGTTCAGTGACGTGTTTATTGAATTCATGGATCCGCTGCCAGATTTTCTGGCCGTCGACCCTGCCGCGCTGCCAAGGCAGACAAGTGTGCCATCTGGACTGCGAGACTGACGGCTACAGGCTCCATGTCCGCTGCAGTCCAGCCACACCTATTTGCCTTGGCCCACCATTAGCGGATTCCGGGCGAAGCCGGGAAGATGCCCGGCAACTTCAGCGACGAGGAAGTCAGGCAGTTCGTCGAGCGGCTGCGGAAAGGGGGGTGATTCAGACTGAAATTGGCGTCAAATGAACTGATGAAGTACGGTGCCGATAGACGTATCACACGCTATGGCGACGCAAGTAATTGTGCCAAAACACCTTGCGATAGGATCCGGCAATGATGAGTTGAATCGCGTAGTGGTCGGCACCAAATGATTTTTTTACGTTCCTGTTTCGCTTGATGGCCGATGACGATGCGCTGCCCGAACCGACGGCACCGGCCGACCTGAACTGGCCCCGCGTTCAGACGTTCGACAATGGGGTCGCCGTGCTCCGTAGCGGCTGGACCATGGCCAACGACGTCGTGCTTGGCATTCGAAGCGGCGGCGCCGCCCGCACCGGCTATTCGCATGATGTCCCCAATCGCAATGCCATCGCACTATTCGTCGATGGGGAGTACATGATCGCTGTGCCCGGCCGGGCCAGCTATCGCAGCCCGTTGCGACGCGAATGGGATTGGCGGACCACCAGCCAGAACACGATCACCCTCGACGAACGCAATCAGGTCCGGGAGCGCCAGGCCGAGATCATCCGCACACACGAAGACGAGATGCTGATGTATCTCGTCAGCGACGCGACCGGCTCCTACTTCGACGATCCGGAACTGGTCAGCCGGCATGTTCTGTTCGTGCGCGATGCAACCTACATCCTCATCTGGGATGAGATCAAGCTGCGTCAGGAAGCATCTGTTCAATGGCAGATGCATTTTGCAAACTATGACGATCAAGGTGAAATCGAACCGTACGGCGACGGCCAATGGCGATTCACCCGCCCCGGCGGGTCGCTCCGCCTCTGGCTGGCAGGCACTGAGACTGACGAGCCAACGGTCAGCGATGGCATCATGCACACGGGGTATTCCTATTCCCCTGGCGGGCCGAACGAAGGCGAGTGGGGGAGTTCCTTTAAACTGCAGGCCACAACGTCTTCAGCTCGTCGGGCCACCGAGTATGTCACAGTCGTTGTCCCCCGATCAGAGCAGCCGCCCGGGTCCACCATCCGGATTCAAAAGCACAATGACGAAGGCGCCACACGGTTGACCGTGCACGGCGACGGATGGCGGGACGAACTCCGTTTGATCTCTGAGACGGCACGAAAAGCCAACGGAGCTGCCGGGCACATCGAGTACGTGCATTACAGTGAAGGAGAGCCGGTTTATCGTTCCATGCTTCCGGAGCGATAAGTGTTGAAACGGCGCGTGTGCAGCGATCGTGCGGGCGGCTTCGCCCCCCGATCGCTGCCAATTGGGCAGGTCGTTGAGGTCCGTCTTATCCTCGGCATAGCCCGACCCCGCGTCGGTGGTATCTTTGAGGCTGAATAACCGCCCCACGTTGTGAAAACTGTGGCGGTTTTAATCCGACTAGTGATCTATGCGCATGTCTTCGGTCTTCCAATAAACCCGCGCAATCTTCAGGGCGCACGGCGGGAGGGCGCACGGCGGGCCGTTGCGGACGTGCCTTTTTCGCGACGTGTAAAAGGGATAGAGTGTGAGTTGAATGAAAGCAACCCATTCCCCCCGCACCATGGAGTCCTTTCGTGCCGACACAAACATGGCAGTCCTGTTTTGATCACGTTCACGATGTGGCCATACTCGGGGCCGGCTATGCTGGCTTTGCCGCGGCGCGTGCGCTTCACGCCGCCGGTCGGCGTGTGCTGCTGATCGACCGGGGCGGTGACCTGCTGTGGGAGAGCGGGCGGGCATTGATGTCCGAGGCCGGTCGTGAGGAGCATCCACTCTGGCATGCGCTGGTCGATGAGGTTCGACGGCGTGGGTCGGCCGACGACGACTATCTCGATGGTGCGATTGCCGAAATCGTCGCCAGCAGTCAGCTTGCAGACGACGCGCTGCCGGTGCTCTATTACGCCGGCGTGGTTGGTGTGCAGATGGCCGACGATCTGCTGGTCGGCATCACGGTGGCGACCAAGGCCGGCCGACGCCGTATCGCCGCGCGGCAGTGGATTGACGCGACGGAGCACGGTGAGTTGCTGGCGCTGCTGCCCGACCCGCCTGCATTTCGTCGGCCGAGCCGACAGTTGCTGCACGTCTTCCTGCAACACCATTCCTGGCCAGCCGACTTACCCGCGTCGATCGAAGCGCCTCTCGCGTTGTCCAACGCGTTGGCGGGGGTGAAGCTTACGTGGCGTCGTTCGTTCTGGGAAACTGAACGGTTGTTCTGCATTGACCTGCCGGGCGATTCCAACGCGCCGCGAACGGCGATTCACCCTGCGTTGCAGGCGCTATATCAGGCGATGCCGGCTGCGGTGATGAAAGAAGCGGTGGTCAGCCACGTCAGTGCGGTGGCGTTGCCGACGTACGAGCGTTCCGCCGACGCTGCCATTGTTAACCCGGCCTTGCCGGGCAATGTCACCCCGGCCTCGCCGGCCATGACCGCCGAGCCTGTGTTCACGCTGGCGGAACGCTTTCGACTTGGCGCGCGTGCCGCATCCGCGTTGGCCGACCCGTCAACGGCCTCGGCCTCCTCTGACTTGCCCGTGGAGGGGGCGCTGCCTGTCGGTTCCATGCACAAACTCACCGCGGATGTAGTGGTCGTCGGCGGCGGGACGGGCGGTGCGGTGGCCGCGATCGCTGCCGGTCGAGCGGGGGCACGTGTCATCTGCCTCGACGCACTGCCATTCCCCGGCGGCATTGGTGCGGGGGGCGCGATTCACCTCTACTACTTCGGCGTGCCCGGCGGCATGCAGGCGGAACTGGACCAGCGCGTGCGCGAGACCATGGCGGTGTTCGGCCGAACGCAGCAGGTACACGGCTTCCACCCGGACGCGAAAAAGACCGCGCTGGAACAAATGATGCGCGAAGCGGGCGTCACTTTCCTGCCGCAGACGATGGCGTTCGACGTCGAACGCTCGGGGCAACGGGTGCAGGCGATCCTGGCCAGTCGACCGGAGGGGCCTTGTCGAATCGAGGCCGACGGATGGATTGACGGCACGGGCGACGGCGACCTGTGTGCGCTGGCCGGCGCTCACTTCAAGTTGGGGCGCGAGGGCGATGGCCTGCTGCACGCTTACAGCCAGTCGGCCGGCTGTCTGAAAGCGCAGGACAAGCAAAAGCAACAGCGCGTTCTGTTGCGCTACACCAACTATGACGCCGGCTGGGTCGATCCGACCGATCCGGATGACCTCAGTCGGGCGCGCGTCGTCGGCGTCTGCCAATACCTGCGCGACAGCTATGGCAACTGGACTCGGCCGACCTACATCGCGCCGGCGATTGGCTTGCGGCAGGGCCGACAGATCGAAACGCGGTACATGCTCACCATGGCGGACCTGATCGAACGTCGGCAGTTCGCGGATGTGATCGGCTTCACCGGCGCCCATTACGACAACCATTCGATCGACTTTGAGTTTGAAAGCGATGAAGGTTTGTTCTGGGTCTGGCTCTGCCGCCAGTGGCGGACACGGTTGGCTTGTGAGATGCCTTACGGCATGATCGTACCGCGCGACCTGGATAATGTCTGGATCGCCTCGCGAGCGTTGGGCGTCACAATGGACGCGCACTCGACCTGCCGCATGCAACGGGACATGCAGCGCGTCGGTGAAGCGGCCGGCCATGCCGCGGCACTGGCGGTGGCGCATCGCCTCCCCGCCCGCGACCTGCCCATAAGCGAGTTGCAAAGCAGGCTGGCCGAAACGGGCGCGATTGATGTCAAGCGCGCGAACACGAACGTGTTCGACGATCTTGTCGTTGAGGCGGAAGCGTTGGCTTCGCCGATCGACGACGAGCAGATCGAGCAGGGGCTCGACCATTTGGCGCGAGGGGTTGCACACGCATCGCTGTGGTATCTCTACCGTTCGCCGGAGCGCGCTCGGTCGGCCGTGCTGGAGCATTTGCAAAGCGACAACCCGCACGTCAGTTGGCTGTCGGCGGGCATCGCCGCCATGTGGGGCGACGCCACCGCCGAGCCGCGGCTGATTCGGGCGATCACGACCCGCGAGTATGGCTACGACGACTTTACCGACCGTCACCTCACAAACCTCAAGCCGGGCGTTGAGCAAAGCGCCAGGCCTGAACATCACCACCGGCTCGTCCCCAACTGGCTGACTGCGGTTTCGATGCTGCGTGCCTGCGGTACGTCGGCCTGCGTGCCCGCCTTGCTCGACTTGGCCGGTCAACCGGACCTGATGCTCAACGTGCGCACCGCCATCGGGCTCACCTTTGAACGCCTGGTGCAGTCGGGCCGCGTCGTGGACACCGAGGCAGTGAAGCAGGTGATCGAACGGTTGCTGCGCGAGCCGGTGCCGGGCAGTTTTGTCGTGCCCGGCCGGTGCATTGGTCAGATGCTGAACAAGGCCGACGAAGCCGAAGCCGAGCCGACCGCTTCGCCGCGTCGTCGGCCGGAGGCGGTGCTTACGCCGTATGAAAGTCACCTCTGGCAGTTGCACCTGGTGATCGCCCGGCTTGCCCGGCTGGCGGACCTGCCCTTGCCGGTGCAGGTCGTTGCCTGTTTCGACGACCCGCGAGCGGCGGTCCGCCGTTCTTTCGAGCCGATCCGCGCGTCACGTTCGCTGCAAACGGCAAGTGATTGACGCTTCATCTGTCGCGTCAGCTTTGCACGTTCTGGCCGCGACTTTCTTTGCGGTACTGGGTGGGGGGCATGCCCGCGAGGCGGCGGAAAACCGTGCTGAAGTGGTTGGCGTTGGCGAACCCGCAGGCGGTGGCGATGCTCGGCATGTCGGCATCGGTTTCAACGAGCAGCTCGCGCGCTTGATTGATCCGATGTTGATTGATCAATCTCGCCGGACTCGTACCGAGTTGATGCTGGAAGCGGCGCAGCAGCGAACTGCGTGCGGAGGTGACGGCGTCGCAAACGTGTTTGACCGCGATCGGGCTGGCATAGTTCGCCCGAATGAACGCCACGGCTTCACGCACCTGCTCGTCTTCAATGGCGAGCACGTCCGTCGATCGCCGAGCAACCACGCGCCTCGGCGGTAACAGCATCGGCGTCGTTGGCGGCGCCTCGCCGGCCATCAACCGGTCCAGCAGCGCAGCCGCCTCATAACCGAGCTGATACACGTTGCGATCAATGCTCGATAACGGCGGATTCGTGAGGTTGCAGATGACATCGTCGTTGTCGATGCCCAGCACCGCCACCTGCTCGGGCACGGTCAGACCCGCCCGGCTGCACGCCGCGAGCACCTGCTGCCCCCACGTGTCGTTGCAGGCCATCACCCCCACGGGCGCGGGCAACGATCGCAGCCATCGATCGAGCGCGGCCAACCGCTCCGCCGGCCATGGCGCGGCGCTCGGTCCACCAGGGTCAAGCCAGACCGCCAGCTCCAGACCCGCTTCCCGCACGCCGGCTTGAAACCCCAGCAGACGATCCCGCGAAAACGGCTCGTTCTCAAAACCACAAAACGCCAGCTTGCGAAACCCTCGCTCCAGCAGATGCGCCGCCCCCAGTCGGCCGAGCGCCTGACTGTCCGAAACCACGCTGACCTGCGGCAGCGGAACGACGCGCGTCGACATGTTCACCACCGGCACGCCACGGCGGAGCAGCGGCTCAACGTCGGTGTGCGGCTGCTGGTAAGCGATCAACCCATCCAGGTCGGCATGCTCAAGGTCCGGCAGGAAGCCGAACGTGGTCTGCGGCCGGGTGTAAATCTGCCACGCCCCGTATCGGCCGGCGTAGGTGGCGATGCCGCGCATCGCCTCGTGCGTGTGGGTCGAAAAGATGGTTAGAAGCAGGCCGACTTTCTTCATGCCATCTCCCGGCCAAGTGGGACGAATCGAAAGAAATTATACACAAAATGCTATATTCCCGACGGGACGCTTGTGACATACTCTACCGGTCTTTGATCTTTTAAATCACATCGAGGAGGAACCATGATGCGTCCACAAACGTTTCTAGCGTCGTTAACTATCGCCACTTGCAGCACTTTTGGAATCGCCGCCACCGCTGACGCCGACCTGCTTCTCGGCTACACGTTCGAAGACGACAGCTTCGCCCCGAGCTTCGAGGCCGAGGGGGTGAGCGGAAATTCTTTCAACGCTGACGGAGCCGGCGAAAATACGCAAGTGAACAACTTCCAGTCGATGGATGCGGTTTCCGTGCGTTATGCCTCGCAAGTGGCTGGCGCCCCGACCACTGAGGCCGAGGCGATCGCCACCGGCGTGTACGGCCAGTTCACGTTGACGCCGGAGGCGGCGCTCCAGTCAATTGCCCGCTTTGATTTTGAGTACCGTCGAGGGGGCACCAGCCAGGATCGCAGCTTTGCGTTGTACTACAGCGTCGGCGAGCCGACGGGCGACTTTGAAACGGACTGGGTACACGTGGGGACCGTTGATACGCCGGACGGCACCGCTGCAGAATTTACGCCCACCGGCTACGACCTGAACCTGACGGAGGTGACCGAGCCGGTGACGTTCCGTTTCTACGTGTGGACGCCGAGCATCAACACGGGCGGCTACGACATGCGGTTCACGAACTTCGAAATCAACGGCGTCATCCCCGAGCCGGCCTCGGCCATGCTCGCAGGATTTGGCAGCTTGCTGCTACTTGGGCGGCGACGTCGGTCAGCCGATAACTAAGACATCCGACCCGGAAGCGCGGTGTTTCCGTCGCCCAAGCCGACTTCGTGATCCATCCGGCGCGCCCCCTCCGCCGAAGGCGCGCCTTTCATTCCAATGAGGTGTCGGATGTCGCTCCATCAGTTTCGCAAAACAACCGCAGCCTTCACGCTGATCGAACTTCTCGTGGTAATTTCGATCATCGCCCTGCTTATCGCCATCCTTCTACCCGCCCTCAGCTCGGCGCGGCAGACGGCCCGCGCCGCCCAGTGCATGTCCATGCTCCGCCAGTTCGGCGTCGCCCAGGAAATTTATGCCAGCGACTACGACGGCTGGTACGCGCCGATCATCACCACCGACGGCGAACGCACCGCGGCCAACCGCTCCTATTGGTATGCCAATCCGCATCTGCGCAGCGCCATCGGCGTGGACCACACCGTGCGGAACTGGCGCTGGCCGGAGACTTATTCATGCCCTGACGCGACGTACGCTCGCGGGGAGGCTGTTGCAGGTGAGGACGAGACGGGCATTGCCCGAATCGATCGATCCTATGGCTACAACCGGACCATGAACGAGGAATATGTGGATGGCGCCTACGACGGATGGGCCGCCGACTATCTCGGACATCACCAGGATCGGATCATGTCCGCGTCTCGCAAGATTCACCAGGCGGACTCATTGCACTTTCAGATCAGTCATGGTGCGAAGGATGAGTACGCGGGCGAGATGTTTACGACGCGGTTCGAGACCGCCTATCGCCACGGCGGCACCCCGGCTGCTGGCGCCGCCAACATCCTTTACTTCGACGGCCACGTCGCCGCTACGCTGCGGGATACGGTGGTAATGAACGACCGCCGAATGTGGGAACCGAACATCCGGTAACGGTGTTCGTTGTCCTTGAATGGTGGCCAGCCATTGGCGTCGACTTTATCGCAATCGAATTGTGAGGGAGATCACCGCCTCGGCGATTCCCTCGTGCGCGGCCGTGCCACCTGTGTTGAAAGAACGGAACGCATTCCATGAACATTCACCGGGCCATCATGCATCTCACGACGACCGCGGCACTGTCTGGGGCCGTTCTTTTTCTCAGCCTGCCCGTGCTCGCAGGCCTGCCGGCCGAGAGCGACGTGCTGATCGATTTTGACGCCGAGTGGCGGTACCACGATGGCGACGAAGACCTCGGCACGGCATGGAAACAACCCGACTACGACGACAGCGACTGGTCCGAAGGGCCGGCGCTGCTGGGCTATGCGCCCGGCAACCGCGGCGCGCGATGGCCGAGCCCGCATCTGCAAACGCGGTTGCAGGAAAGCCTGATCACCTACTACTTCCGCAAGGAATTCGAGTATGCCGGGCGCACCGACGGCGTTCGCCTGCGGCTGGATCAGATCATCGACGACGGGGCGATCTATTACCTCAACGGCGAAGAGATCGGCCGAAGCGAGTTGATGCCGGACGGCGAGATCGGATTCGGCACGGAAGCCGACCGCTTCACCAACCCGAGCGTGGAGCAGGACGTTTTCGAGATTGACGTATCGCACTTGCGCGAAGGACGCAACGTGCTGGCCGTGATGGTTGCCAACCATACCGCCGGCAGTTCGGACATCTGCCTCGGCGTTCGCCTGAGCATTACGAAAGACGTTCAGAAACCCGCGGCGCTTTACCTGACCTGGCAGCGCGATCCCACCACGACGATGACCATTCAGTGGCACACTGAAGGCCCGGACGACGAAGTGATGATCGAGTACGGCCCGAGGGGTGGTGAAGACCTAAGCCGCACCGAAGGCGTCAGCCACCCCATGGTCTTCTCCGACCGCCACATTCACACGGTGGAGTTGATCGACCTCGAGCCAGGCTCGAATTACCGCTTTCGCATCTATCGTTCCGAGCAGGGGCAGAGCAGTCGGTTTTACGCGTTCCGCACGATGCCTGCCGAGGCTGACCGTCCGATTCGCTTCGCCGCCGGTGGTGATACGCGAACGCGGAAGGCGTGGATGGAGCAGACCAACCGACAGGCCGTGCGCTACGATCTCGACTTCATTGTCTGGGGCGGCGACCTTGCGTATGCCGACGGGCGAGAGGAAAACCTCTACCGCTGGTATGAGTGGTTCGAGGTCAATTACAACACGCTGATTGACGAAGACGGCCGGGTCGTGCCGATCATCGTCGGCATCGGCAACCACGAAATACGCGGTGGCCGATACCGCGGCGAAGGTCGCGGGGAAGAAGGTTACGAAGACACGGATGCTTTTCGTGAAGATATCGCGCCCTATTACTTCAACCTCTTCGCCTTTCCCGGCCACCCCGGCTATGGCACGCTGGACTTCGGCGACTACATGAGCATCATCCTGCTCGACACGGACCATGCGGGCCCGGTACATGGCAAGCAGGCGTCGTGGCTGGAAGAAGAACTCACCGACCGCCAAGACGTCCCCCACCTGTTCCCCGTCTACCACATCCCCGCCTATCCCTCGGCCCGCGACTTCAGCGAGTACGTCAGCGGAAGGGTTCGACAACACTGGGTGCCCTTGTTTGAACAGTACGGCATCCGCGTGGCGTTCGAAAACCATGACCATACTTACAAACGCACGGTTCCAATTCGAAACAACGAAGAGCATGAAGACGGCATCGTCTACATCGGCGACGGCGCGTGGGGCGTGGGGCTGCGCGAGGTGCATTCCGTCGAGGACACCTGGTATCTCACCCGCGCGGAATCCGTCCGGCATCTGATACTTGTCACGATTCAGGATCAATCCCAGGACTACAAAGTCATCAACGAAGATGGCGACCTGATCGACCATTACATCCCTCGCCCACCCAACCAGTAGATCGCGATACGATTCGCCGGCCTGCTTCTCGCCCGATGAACGACGAGCAGGCGGGATTCCGGTCACCAGATATCCTGTAGAGAGTTGTCCCATGAACGAACCGTCAATCCGTTGGCCTATTTTCCTACTCACCGTTGCCGGCCTCGCGCAGGCGGGCTTTGCGTCGCCTTTGCCCGAGCCTGTGCTGGAGTATCGTTTTGACGCCGAGCGTGCGGACGAAGTGCGCAGCAGCGGGCAATCGGATGCGCCGTTTAAGTTTCTTGATGCGGACGATCAGGTGGTTGAGTTGTTGTCGGATGATGGTGCGGGGGTGACGGGCTTGCCTGGCGATTGCGCGTTCGACAACATGGCTGCGACGGGGATGGGCGGCGTGAGCAATCGGCCGGAGGAGGGCGGACGCGGTGTTGTGGAACAGGCCGATGCGTTGCGTGACCTGCTTTCATTCACCTTGCAGGGGTGGTTCCGGACGTCGGCCGACGAGCCGTTGAATGCTTACGCGCGCCTGCTGAAATGGCGACAGACCGACCGTGGCTTTTCGCTGATTGCCAGCGACGAAGGCGCGTTGCGGATGCGTGTGAATGAGGTGACTTTCGATTCGGCGGGGCTTTATCGTGAGGCCGACGAGTGGGTTTTCTTTGCGGTAACGTATGACGGGACGCGCGGCGACGATCCGGTGCGGTTCTATCACGGCACGCGACATCGTGCGGTGGAGGCGGTCGATGTCGCCGGTCAGCCGCTGGAAGGGCCCATCGGCGTGGTGACGCAGCCGTTCACGGTGGGCAACAGCTACGCGGGCGATCGGCCGTTTCGCGGCTTGATGGACAATATTCGCGTCTTCGGCGATCGCGACGGCAACAGCGGCGCGCTTTCCGCCGAGCAACTGGAAACGCTTCGGCAGAAAGATACAGCCGCCGGCGCTTTGCAGGGTGAGCCTCGTTTTTTCAAGGCCACGACCGAGTCGATCCATATTCCTGATGATGAACTGGCGCTTTTCCAGGCCCATCTTTACGGCGAGATGACGGTTCGATTCAATGCACTGTCGCCCGGTGAATACAAGGTCGAGCTCGGCAACGCCGAGCTTCACAGCGAAGAAATGGTGCGGGCGTTCGACGTTCGAGCCAATGGCGAGCTTGTCATTGAGGGCCTGAACCTGAACGAGCAGTTCGGCTTCGCTCGGCCGGCGGTGGCGGACTTCGATGTTCAAGTGGGCGATGACGGCCAACTGCGTATCGAGCTGCTTGAGATTTCCGATCACAACCATCCGCGTCTGAGCTTTCTTCGTGTTTATGACGATGCGGGGCGGTTGGTTCGTGAGTTCACCGCGCTTGCTGAGATGCCTGATTCATGGGTGCCGTTAAGCCATGCCGGCGTGACGCCGCGATCGCTGGCCGAGCCTGAGGAGGCCGGTCCGCCCTGGCCGGGGACGTATCGCATTCGGCCGAACGAGCACGATCGCCTGACGGACGCCGACGTGGTGGGCCCGGATGGCCTGGTCTATCCGGACTGGCGATGGGCGGGGCTTGAAGACGGTATTCCCGACAAGCCCGTCACCCATCGGCTCAGCGACTTCGGCGGTGAACCGGGGGGCAACGTGACGGCTTCACTGCAACGTGCGATCGATCAACTCGCGGGCGAAGGCGGCGGCGTGCTGCTGCTCGAAGCCGGCGAGTACACGCTGGATCATCCCGTGTTCATCGGGGCGGACAACATTGTCCTTCGCGGGGCGGGGCCTGAGCAGACGCGTATACGGTTCCGCTATCACGCGCCAGCGGGCGAGAGCCGACTGTTCACCTCCGAGCCGGGCCTGCGCTATCGGCCGCACGATTCGGATCACAAGTTGCCCGCGAACGCGTTGATCAAAGCGTTGGTCTCGCAGCCGGGCCTCGTATCGCTTGAGTTGTTTGTTGACGATCAACAGATGCGCGTCATGGGTGATTACGCGCGGAGACGCGGCGACTCCTGGGTCCAGTTGCCGGTGGCGGCGATCAATTCGCGCTTCGGGGCCGGCGAATATGAGGTGCGGGTCGTTGCCCGGTATGAAGACGGGCAGCCGACGGTCGAGCAGACGCATCACGTTCGCACAAGCGAGGACGAGCCGGCGGGACATGTCTATATGGCCTCGTACAACGCTCAGCCCGCGGCGGTAGTCGTGCTCGGCCAAGGCATGACAGGCGACCAACTTGAGCTAGCGGAAGATGCAAAACGGGGTCAGACGCAGGTGACTCTCAAGGTCGAGCCGACGTTCGAGGCAGGCGATTACCTTCAAATCACCGCGCCGGCGACGGATCGGTGGAACAGGAAAGTACACAACACCGTTCCGCAACGCGGCGGAGTGTATCGTCAGAATCAGTATCGCGTGGTCGGTGTGGAAGGCCGAACGGTTTATCTCAACCAACCGCTACGAATCGCGTTCCCTACCGTGGACGGTTCGTATGTTCAGCAGATCAAGCCGGTGCGCAATGTCGGCGTTGAAGACCTTTCAATCGAGCAGACCTATGAAGTGTTCGTCAACGGCGTCAGCTTCGCTTACGCATGGGAATCGTGGGCACGGAATCTGGAGATTCACAAGGCGGGGCGACATCCCGTACACGTGATCGACAGCAAGCACATTGAAGTACGCGACGCAATGTTCGACGGGACGTGGTTCACCGGCGGCGGCGCTGCGGCGTACGTCGGCTTCGAGCGCAGCTATGACGGACTGATGGAAAATATCACGACACACGATATGCGCCACGCCCCCAACGTACAGTGGGCCGCGTCGGGCAACGTGATCCGCAAAAGTCACTTTCACGGCAGCGATGCACAATGGCACGCCGGCTGGACGAGTGAAAACCTGTACGAGCAGAACATCATCGAGTCGCGCACCGGTACCGGCGGCTACGGCTTCGGGCTGTTCGCCTCGGCCACGGCGACGCAGCACGGCCCGCAAGGCCCGCGGAACGTGGTGTATAACAACGACGTCAGCTCGCCTCGCACCGGCGTGTGGTTCGGCGGTATGAACGAAGCGTGGATGATCCTTCACAACCGTTTTGTGATTGAGCACGGGCAGGCCGTGAGCGGGAAAGACGGGAGCTTCGATCATGTGATCCAGGGCAATGTCTTCGCCATTCGCTCGCCGGTGGGCGCGCCGATCTGGCTGGCGACGCCGGACTGTGTCGGGTGGGAGGTGAAAGACAACGCGTTCTACGGCCTGACCGAGCCGTTGATCGGCGGCAGCGGTCAGGTCGACGCGGAGGGCAACACGGTTTACGCCGATTTCACCACGCCCGATCGGCCGCAACCGGAAGCGCCGTCGATCTTTGAATGGCAGCGCGAGCATCAGCCATTGGACCGTGACGCGTTCGGGAAGCGGGATTAGCTGCTTGCCGACGTTTGGGGTATGTCGCGTGCCGTGAAGCCGAGTGTTTCGCGGATGCGGCGCACGTCAAACACGCCTCGGCGTTCATTGCCCGGTTGTTCGTAATAAGACAGGTCAACATCGGGCCCGTACCAGGCGCGAAGCACCTCCGCCGTGGGTCGGTCGGCCCATGCGGTTTCAGCCGACGCATTCATCACGCGAACGCCGGGTTGCTCGGCAGCAGTCAGCGCCGCCTTGAATGCGTCCACCGCGTCACGCAGACTCATCCGCGCCAGTTTCGTCAGCGCCCAAGGCCCGGGCGGACCGCCGTGCTCGGTCGGCGGCGGCACGTCGTCTGGGCGGATCGCCGCCAGCCGAAGGTTGGTGACGTCAATCTGCGGGTTCTGTCGATGGTGATAGCGTGAGACTTCTTCCATGAGATACTTTGAGAAACCATAGCCGTCGCGGTCATCGCAGGGATGCTCGTCGGCAATAGGAAAGCTGCGCGGACGAAAGTCCGCCGACTGCAAGCCGACCACCGCGATCGAACTGGCAAAGACGAACCGTCGGCAACCCCAGTCGATCAGGTATCGCATCAGGCAGCGCGTGCCCTCGACATTGACGGCCATCGCGTCATGCTCACTGCAACCGCCGGTCACCGCGCCGAGGTGAACCACCGCTTCGATCTCATAGCGGTCCAGTTGCCGCAGGTCTTCAAAGCGGGCGAAGTCACCCTGCACCGAGGCGACATCGAGGTCGACCCCCCGTCGGCTCATGGCACAAGGGGCCCGATTGAACTGCGCCAACTGTGGCAAGTTGTTACGCACGCCTGTGGCCCCAAGTGCTTTGAGTGCAGGCAGAGCGCGGGTGGGAAGAGCAGTTGCTGACGGTTTCGGTCAGGCGGATCGGACGGAGCAGTAGCTGTGTACTGTGCCGGCGCGGAGTCGGTGTCTTATCCGTCTTGGTGTCTTAGAAAAGTGTCTTACGCCAGCAGATTTTCCACTGCTTCAACAAAACCGATTTTAGCCTCAAACCTATTAAAAACAAAGGTCTGCATGGCATCTCGAGCGACGGCGAACGCGTAAAAAGCTGACCCCGTTCGGCTCCACGTTCCACGCAGGCCGCACTTGAACTCAAGTGCGGCTTTTTTTATTGACTTACATAAACACATCACCGGTCGCTGCCAGCTTAGCCCCCGGATTTTTTACGATAGAAGCGGGGCGGCCCTTCTGGCCGAGCAGGCAGCCACAGCCGAGAGTATCGGGCAGGTCGAACTGGCGGCCTCGCCTTCGGGGCAGCAGCTCTACGTGGCCATGGAAGCCTACGTGGTCGAGCAGCAGGACGTCGGCACCGAGCATGCTCAACGGGAAGCGGCTCGGACCCGACGGCTGCAATGCGCCGTCGACGATCTGGATCTGGCTCAAGTGAACATGGACGTGCTGCGGCAGATCGTCCGGTATTGGACGCGTCGGCCTGCAAGCCGCCGGCCCGGAGCCAAGGGTCAGAAAATCGCCCTGCAGACCGTCGAGAGCCAGATCAAGACGTTGCGGCGATTCTGCCGTTGGCTGCACCGCAGTCCAGCCTGGGCGTGGCGGCTGATCCAGCACCATAATTCGGTCGATAGATGCATCAGCGATACCGCCCTCAAGACCTCGGCGAGCGGTGGTCCTGCCGCAGAACCAAGTGGGGAAACGATGACGCGAATTGGTAGACCCCAACACCGTTGGCACTACTTCGCTCCACTCACGCATTCCTGGTGCTCGGGGCGGCTTGGTGGTTTGGAAGCAGGTTGATCGGCAAGGTGTTCGCACAATCGACTCTCAAACGAAAAGGACAAGCTCGCATAGGTGCTTTGCAATTGGCGCATGCACTGGCCGAGCATGTCCATATCGTTGGCGGGCACGATCATCGCGGCCCCCAACTCCAGCAGCATCTGGCTGTGCTCCACCCCGAAGCTCACCGTGCCCCAGCGTCGACCGGTATCGGCGGCGGCCTCAGCGACGCGGGCCACCGCTTGGTCGACTTTCGCGTGACGCACCTGCCCCGGTACGCCGGTGAGAACGGAATAGTCGCCGGGGCCGAAAAACAGCAGGTCCACGCCGTCGACGGCGGCGATTGCTTCCGCGCGATCCACCGCCGCCGGGCTTTCAAGTTGAATGGCGATGAATGTCTGGGCGTTGGCCTGCTGGATGTAAAGCTCGATCGGCATCGAGCCGTAGGGCACATCCGGCCCGCCGCCGCCCAGGCCCCGCTCGCCCAAGGGGGCAAACTTGCTCCAGCGCACCACCTCTCTCGCCTCCACCTCATCGTCACAACGCGGGTACATGATGCCGTTGGCCCCGGCTTCCAGCAGTCGGCCGAGACGCATGAACTCGCCCTTGGCCGGCCGGGCCATGATGTCGCTGACACCGAGCCGGGCTGCCCGCATCAGGCCCTCGGCGGTCTGCACGCTGTGGGCGTGATGCTCCAGATCCATCCAGATCACATCGAAGCCCATCAGCGACACCAGTTCGTAGATGCTGGCGTCGGTCGAGTGCACCGCTACGCCCAGGCACGGCAGCCCTTGCGCCCACTTGTAAATGACCCGACTGCTTCGCATCGCTCTCACTCCATAACAACCGCTACACGCTAAACGACGCTCACGTTGCTGGGCCGCCCAGGGCGTACTGCCCTTTAAGCTGTGAATCTACCTTGGCATGCTCGGCACGAAAGACCATCAGCAGCCCGCAACGCGACTGGTCAGTGGTGTTGGGCGCGCTGTAGTGAATGCTCTGGCAATGGTGCATCAGCGCATCGCCCGGCTCCAGCGTCCCGACAAACGGATCGCTGTCGTCGTATGGCGCATCGAGCCCCATCGAGTTGCCCGCCACCCCCGAGGGTTTGTGCGGCAGCATCCCCAGCTTGTGCGAGCCACGCACGTACGACACCGGCCCATTGGCCAACGTCACCGGGTCCACCGCCACCCACACCGTCAACACGTCTGGCGGCGTACGGCAGAAGTAGGCGTTGTCCTGGTGCGCCGGTACGCCCGAACCGGTCTTCGCCGGTTTGTTGAATGTCTCAACCGCCATCAGCACCGGCTCGCCCTGCACCAGCTCGCGGACGAGTTCAAGCAGTTGCGCATCATCAGCCAAGTCGCTGAAAAACGCATCGTGCTGCTCCATCCGCCAGAGGTTGCGCACGCTCTGGCCGTCGGCTTCAAACGTCACATCCGACGCTGGCAGCGTGGGGGCGATCTGCTTGCTGTAGCGATCCAGCGCCTGGCGAATCCCGGCCATGCGATCAGCGTCAAACAGCTTTCGCACGCGGATGACACCTTCCGCTTGATACGTTTCGACGAGTTCCTGGCAATCCTGAGGCATGGTGCGTCCTTGTCAAATGTGGTGGAGCGATGCAATTACGAAGTTCATTATCCCGCTTTTAAAAACCATCGCTATTGTCATTTCCTGCGGTTTATTGTCAGATAGGGGCATGATCGGCTTCTTTGACCACGGTTGGGGTACGTTCACGCCCCGTCGGCCGATTCCCTCCTGCCGGTGGGATCGCTTCGATCTGCTGTGCGTCCATGGCGGGCAGTTGCAGTTGCGCTTCGAGGACCAGGGCACGCTTCGCCTTGCTGTCGGCGCGGGGGTATTGATCTATCCTTTTACGCGCTTCGCAGGCGAGCCGATCACCCCGCAATGCCGGGTGTCGGTGCAGCATTTTGCGATCGAGGATTCGGCCGAGGATTTGCCGGGCGTGCTGCAACGACTGGTGCATCGGCGCAGCGGGTACGAGCCGGTGCGGCTTCGTCCGCACGCCCAGGTGCGAGGCGACATCCATCGTGCCCTGACGCTCGCCTTTGAGCCACAGACGCAGGCGGTGCATGAGATGCGTGTGGCGTGGTTGACGCTGATCCTCAGCCAGTTGAAAACGGTCGAATCGCAGGCGCTGCCCGCCCAGCCGCAGGCGTGGGACGCGCTGGATGCCTGGCTACGTCAGCACGTCACCGAGCCGATCACCGTCGAAGCGATGGCCCGCCAGATGGACCTGAGCCCCGGGCATTTCAGCCACCGCTTCCGCGCGGTGTTCGGCGTCTCGCCCGGCCGACATGTGCAACGCTTGCGCCTGCAGGAGGCCCAGCGCCTCTTGCGCGAAACGGCGTGGCCGATCAAAACGATCGCTCACAAGTTGCACTACAGCGATCTGGCCAACTTCTATCGCGCCTTTGGCAAAGCGGTCGGTGTGACGCCGGCACGCTATCGGCAACGATTCATCTTGCGAGGATGAGTTGGAGTTTTCTCTACACCAATAACCTTTCTGGCCTTTATGGAGGACACTTCAGGGCAGCAACCACGATTCGGTGAAACGGTTTACATAGATGCTGTGCGGTGAGTACAGGCTCATGTCATCGTTGCTGTAGCCATAATAGGCACAGATGATCGCGCCATCCGAGACTTGCGTTGCAACGGGATAGCCCAAATCATAATGGCCGGGGCAAAACGTTCGCAGCGTACGCAGAGTTGACATATCCCAACTCTTGCCATCGTCACGACTCAATACAGCCCGAATGCTGTACGGTTCACGACGATGGCCGTACACCATCAGAATGTTGCCGCTCTGAAGACGCAGCAAATGCGGAGGGTGGCCCCAGATGGGCAGTTGCTCCGGCTTTGACCATTGCCTCCCGCCATCTGACGATCTGGACTGGTACAGAAAATACCCGTAGCCCCTGCTGGCATCTTCCGGCCGTTGCTCGGCAGGCGTATCACCCCAATCCGTCCGGAGCACCGCCAGGAGTTCACCGTTCGCCACGGGCAGGATCGCGGTTTCGGAGAAGGTGAAGAGGTTGTTGTTCTGAATACCCGACAGGTATCGCCAGGTCACCCCCTGGTCCTGGCTGGTCAGGAACATCACGGTGCCGCTCTGTCCCGGCGGTTTCGCCTTGTCGCGAAGCATGTAACATGCCGCGACGATGTCACCGCTCGGCAGCCTCGTCATGCCGAAGGGTAAAGCGTGGTCGTAAGGCCCAAGATCGTCAATCGGATGCTGCTGGGATGGATCGGCGTTTTTCACATGATAGGGTCGCGTCCCTATTCGACCGTGCTCGATGATCGCCTTCATCGGTCGGTCTTGGGAAAACGTCAGTGAGACCGTACCACCGTCAGTCCGTGGAGCGCTTCCATAGCTGATGTCGAGTACTTTTCCCAACGCCGGGCAGGTCTTGTGCGCGGACCATGTCCTGCCGTCGTCACGCGACTCGAGATAACGGAGCTGGCATACGGGCTGATGGTGCGGATGCAGGTCTTTTTCCTTGAGACCTTCAAGCAACTGCATCTGGAATACGATTACCAGAGACTGATCCGTCCGCACCAGTTGGGGGAAGCTCGCATACTCACCGGGAGCTTCATAGGCGACGATACATTCTGTTGGCGCGAGATCGACTTGATGGTCTGTAACCATATCCGAACGACTCCTTGACCCGTGGAGGTCTAGATGGCCGGCATGACGTTACCGCTGCAAACAGGTGGCCGGCTCCCACGTGTGAGACCAGTGTTATGGCCGGGTACGTGCTGGAGGATTATTCCACTGTTTTCCCAGGCACAATCAGAATGCGATCCAAATAGCCAAAGCCACCTGTGGCTTCGGTTGGCTCGAATTTAAATCGCATTTCTGCCCACACATCGACTTTCTGATGATCGCGACGCTGCATGCCAGGCAGATCTGCTGAAGTCTGAAGGAACCAATCGATGGGAAGTGCGAGGAATAGTACGGAGCTATCTGAAAGTGTTAAGTCTTTTGCGATTCGATAGAAACCTGAATTTGTCGAATCAACGTCGCGAGCACGAAAAGGTTCGCCTCTCTCAGTAACGTTTTGGAGCGGCATTTTTGAAACGTCCCAGAGCCCTGCAGTCAACAATGAAGTGTCATCTTGAATGCTCGCAGGAAGTGGCCAACGCATCGTCACTCCCATGACGGCTTGATCATCCTCAATCAACGTGGCACCGCCGCCATAGCTTTGCAACAAGGTAGGGGCAAGCTCACGAACTTCACCACCGGCCAAGTCGAACCTATCCGGGCATGGCCAATCTGTACGCAAGGCGGCGACAAGATCAATCTGATTCACTCTTTGAGTAATCTGCGTTTGCACAGGTGCGGTGTCTGGCGCTCTGGCGGCGAAGATATCACGAACCGTCTGCTTCATGCGCTCGGCCACAACATGGCGATCAATCGGCCAAGCGGATGCTTCATGACCTTTCGCTTGCCATTCGCGGATGATGAACGGATGACGAAGCAGGGTCGCCCAATCCAGCGATAATCTCGCATGGCGTACACGTTTTAAAAGCTCGGGAGAATCACTGACTGCGGCCTCGGCCTGGTCGAAACGCTTTTGCGCATCCAAGATGAATGTGGAATTCAGGTAATGATACGTCGGGCCATGGAATCTGGTTAGCCAGGTATATCCCATTGTGTGACGTTGACTCGCGTTATGTAGCGATTGGCGGTATTCGAGGATGTACTGGCCGGCAGGGCCGTAGTAACCGTCCGTATAAACCGCCATAAGTGCTTGGGCATCACGCGACGGGTCCTCCATCAGTTTGGCCATCAACCAGAATTTGAAATCCCCCATGTCACCCGTAAGTGTCGCCTGGGGGGCTTCAAACTGAACCATGATCCCTTCAGCGCCCACCTCTTGAAAAGTGCGATAGTTCTCCGCGTAGGTAAATTCGATAGGCAGTGGCAGCTCAAACCCAGTCGCAAATGTGTACCCATACAACCACAGGCGTAGATGATCGGTCCGTTGTGACCAGGCTCGCAGCTTTTCGTAGGATAGACGATTGATCGGATGCGTGATTGAATGACTAATGCGGGTGTGGGTGTCTGCTAATGTGACGACAACATTGGGCGCCGCGTTCATCGACCGCGGCGGCGTTTCGGTGTCCATGTACGCCAACGTTTCGATCCGGACGTCGGGATATTCGGCGGCGATCTTCGTGCCGATCGTGTTCACGAAGTCCAGCAGCACCGCCGACTCGGCGCCCTGTTCCTGTCGTAGCTTCACCGCCGCCGGCGAGGTCGACTGCGTGACGTATTTGTCGGCTTTTGAGACGTGATACAGCAACGGCGGCCGGGCTCCCGCCTCCTCGGCGCGCCGCCGATCCGTGGCGATCAGATCGCGTAGCTGGTCCGCCACGAACTGGCGCAACCCCGGGTTCATCAGTTCGGCGACGCCTGGGTCGGGCGTGCCATCGGCTCGCTGCGAGAAGAACTCTGGCCGATCCTGCGGCGTCGCCCGGCTGAACAGCAGGTGGTTAAGCGTGTGCGCCACCCAGGGACGGGGATAGGCAATCAATCCGCCATCAACCCCATAGCGCGACTCAATGGGAACCGGGCCCATGCTGTTGAGTCGGTTCCGCGTCACAAACGCGCCGCCGTCGGTGAGGGCAAACGGGCTGGTCGCAGACATCACCGAGTTGATCGCGCGATAGCTGAAAGCCGGCTCTCCTTGGCGGTCGATTTCCTCGATTTCGATCCGCTCACGGGCAACCAGATGCTTTTCCCATGGCGTCCACCACCGTACACCCAAGTCATCCTCGAGCAGGTGATACACCGCGTACAGCACGCCGCGCGGCCCGCCGCCAGTGAGGACGAGGTCGGGCCCGACGGTCCTGATTCGCCACGCTTCCTCGTTGAGTCCTTCCAGCAGGCCTTTTTCTGTCGCCAGCCGGGTCGAACCAACGTGGATGCCCGGCTCCTCCGCAGGGTGGGCTGCTTCGGGAACGACCGGGAATTCGACGCCGACCATCCCACCCAAGTGCGAGGCCAGTTCGTTCGCTGCGGTCAACTCTGCCTCCGACGCATCGTCGGCAACGATGATCGGTCTCGCTCCGATCGCCGGGTCGTACAGCACGTGCTGCCCGCAGACCTTCGGCGTCAGGGCGGAAAGCGACACGGCTACAACGGCCAGAGCGAGTAGCGGATGAAAAAAGGCAGGCATCAATGGGCGTCTCCTGTGCATAGACCGCGACGCCACTGCCCCGGGAGGCATTGGATCGCGACAGAAACCGAACATGGCCGCAAGGCCAGCAATAGTCGTGCGATTCATACCATGCCCCTTCAAGTAAGAGCGGGCTAGTGAGTGAGCACAGGCCCAAGGTCAGGCGTTCGGACACGCTGAGCCAGAGCCTGAAACATGACGGGATGTCGCGGCTGAATATCCTGCGGCAAGGCATTAGATCGAGACTGCGTTCGCTTGTGTTGCGACTCCTGACCCGTCGAGGCGTCAACGTCCGCCGCGACCGGGTCGGGCGACACCTTGATGACTGGCGTGTGATCCAGATCGTCCTGGATCATCCGAATCAGGGCGTCTACCGCCTGGAACGCGAATGTCCGTGGGCTGAAGGTGATTCGCGGAGGTTCGATCGGGTAGCCGTCATATCGTGCCCCCTGGGTTCCGAGCGCGACGACACGTAAGTCCTTGGGCACCTTCACCCCATGCTCGAGCATTGCCAGCATCACGCCGTACATGACCACGTCATCCGCAACGACAAGCCCGTCGGGCTTGTCAGGCTGGGCCCAGATACTGGTGAACGCCTCATAGCCCACCCGCACGGGGTCGCGCAATAATGCGGTGCGAGCCCACGCGTCTTCCGTCCTTGCCTCGGGATGATTGTGCAGCGCGTGACGGAAGCCCGAGTAGTCTGCAGCGCGAGAGGCTTGGCCGTCGCGGCCTCCGATGAAAGCGAGGCGTCGGGCCCCTTGCTGGATGAGTCGCTCTGCTGCGGCTTCGCCAAAGCCGAACTGGTCGATCACGATCGAGTCGCGGCCGAGGTCGGCACAGATCGCCAGCATCTTGATGTCGCTCACAGCACGAAGTCCACTGGCTTCGAGGGCTGCAGAGACGCTGGGAATGGGTAGGTAGATCAAGCCCCGATACTTCAAGGACCACGCGTCAGCGAGCAGTCGCTCCAGGTTGTGGTCGGGCTCGTCGTCCGAACCGAGGACGCTGTACCGCCGGATGGACCACCCGCGTGCCTTGGCCGCCTGCTGGATCCAGGCGAATAGCAATGGGAACCAAGCCTGGTCATGCGACGCCATCGACATGCCCCAGACCAGCGCGATCGACTTGCGGCCCCGGAGCACGGCAGGCGCAACGTATGTCCCACTGCCCTGGCGGCGTTCAATTAAACCGGCCGCGGCCATGCGAGCCATGGCTTGCCGAACTGTCATCAGGCTCACACCAGCGCGTGCAGCAATCTCCGATGCAATGGGCAGCGGGGAGGGGTGCTCCATATCCAGCCGCTCAAGCACGAGCTTTCGGATGAGCGAGGCGGTGGAATCTTGAAGGGAGTCTGCCATGGCAATAGAGTACACTCTTTTTGCGAGAAAATCTACAATTTAGGAAACTTTAGCCTGATTCATACTGGTTTCAAGAATTATTTGGCAGGCAGAAGGCGAAATGCTTGCCATAATCGCCATAGAGTGTACACTATAGCGATGGCAGTGCGAGAGGTTGCCAAGGTAGCAGGTGTTTCGCACGCCATGGTGGCGCGAGTGGTCAATGATCCGGGCTTGTTTCGCCGAAAGCGACCCGGGTCGTCTTGTCGGCCCATCGTCATGAGCACCCGCCGCTCCTGCATCACGGTTGGCGAAGCGGCGGTGCATGGCACCGCACGAACGACAATACTGGCCGGCTTTCATGAAGGCGGCACGCTCGGGCCGGTGTACGACTAATCGAAAATTGAGCTGTTACCTGTGTAACGGCAAATCGGTGTATCGACTTTCAATCTCATTTCAGGAGGATGTCTGATGAATTGCAAGACAGTAACAGGAATGGCAATGGCGATGGTTCTCACCGCAGGGCAGGCGACGGCGTTTGGTGCGGTCATCCACGAACACATCGGTGACGAGAATCCGGTGAATGAAGGTTTCACGATGTCGTCCACCGGTGGCGTGGCGGCGGGAGAAGCCGTGGCAGTGACCGTGGACGGCGTGGATGCTTGGCGGATCCGGAAAACGTCGACGACTGCCGGCACCAGGACATACAACGCACCCTTGACCGAGGAGCAACGATCCGAGGCGTTCGCCGAGGGCTTCATCATCCGCGCCAATGTGCGCGTACACGGGAACAACAACAACCTCACCGGATCGCCGACGGTCGATTTCATCGCCACAACCGGACAGCGGTATGCGATCAGTTTTGGAAACAATACGGCTGACAACAACAAGGTCATCGTCAGTGTGAACGGCACCAACTACGACACCGGGTTGAGTGATGCTGTTTTCGCGCTGTACGAGTTGAAGTACAACCCCGTTACGGAGGATGCCAATCTCTACATCAACGGCGACTTGGCCCTTTCCGACCTGGCGCCTACTACCCTTATGGGGTTCAACCGTTTTCACTTCGGGCTGAACTCCAGCGGGGCGGCGGGGGCGGGCGACTTCAACCTGGTGCAGTTTGAAATTATCCCGGAGCCGGCATCCATCGCGCTGCTCGGCTTGGGCAGCCTGCTTCTCATGCGTCGCAAGAGGCTTGCCTAACCGGCACGGGCTACGTCCTGATAAAATTACGCCGTCTGCGCGCGACAGCGTGCAGACGGCTTTTCAAGCAACCTGCAAGACAGCATGGACTAAGGAGTACAGCCATGAAACGTCCTTTATACGCGTTTACGCTCATCGAGCTATTGGTCGTGATTTCCATCATTGCGATTTTGATTGCGATGTTGCTTCCCGCTCTGTCGCAGGCTCGCTTGGTTGCGCAGAAAATCCAGTGTGCCTCGACGCTAAGGCAGATGGGCATCGCATCGATTAATTACGGTGTCGACAGCAGAGACATGATTCCGCATTACGCGAGGCTCGCCGATACCCCACGTCCGGCCACCTCCCTCTACTGGAACAACCGCGCCTTTATGTGGGGCGCCCCAGCTCCCAGTGGTGAGCCAGGCAGGCGTTTACTGAACGATTACGCCACCGACATCGCGGCACAGTGTCCGTTGGACAGGGGATGGGGCCCTGGTGCAGCAGGAGTAGTTCCCCCGGGATGGATCGGCAGACCGTTTTACTCAAATAATGTTTACGGCTCGAGCTATCTCTTCAATGTAGGTTTTTTGGACCAGGTCCACGGAACCAGTTCTGAACTGATCGGCCCCGGCGGGACCGAGGTGCTTTGGCGCAAACGGTTCAGCGATATCTTACGCCCATCGCGACTGGTGATGGCAGGTGACTTCACGGTGTCTTACATTGATAGTCAGCTCGCCCCTACCATGGCTCCGCATACCGAGTATACGCAGATGCATCACGCCAGCGATCATGAACTGAACAGCGTCTTCGTCGATGGGCACGCCACGACCATCCAGTTACGAGGAGACCAGTCAGAGCTTGTTCGTGGTGACAATTACGAGGTGGTGCTACCCGATTATCCGCAGTGAAACACGCTGTCTGCTGCACGAGCCGTATTTCGTTGTTCCGAGGTAGGTCGGCACGATGAGATACGGCGATGCAGGGGCGGGGTTGTCACTATTACGCCAATTTGTAGTTGCGCAACGCTCCTCGTCAAGCATACGAGCCGTTGTAAATATGTCTTCGACTTTGTAACGGATGATAAGGACTATAATCAAGGATGCCTCGTTATCCGCAAAGTAATCTCGCCGCCTGCATGATCCCGTGGACGACCGACTTTCAACTCGACAGTCACAACTTTGATCGCCACATCTCATCGGTGATCGATTCAGGTTATCAATGCCTTTACGTGATGGGGACGGCTGGTGAAGGATATGCGCTCGGTGATCGCCAGTTTCAGGAGGTCGTGGAGGTGTTCGCCGACAAGACCGTGGGGCGTGACCTGGCTCCGCAGGTCGGCGTGATCAGCCTCTCGATGCAGACGGTGATTGACCGCATCGCGTGGTGTCACGGCCGCGGCATCCACATGTTCCAAATCTCTTTGCCCAGTTGGGGGGCGCTGGACGATAAGGAAATCATGCTCTTTTTCCAGACGGTGTGCGGTGAATTCCCTGACTGCCAGTTTCTGCATTACAACCTACTTCGCGCCAGGCGCATCTTGACAGGCAAGGACTACCGCCGGATTGCTGACGTCGTACCGAACCTCGTGGCTACCAAAAACAGCACGTCCGACTACGCCCGAACTGCCGATCTGCTTGAGCACGCGCCCGATCTTCAGCACTTTCTACTGGAATCCAATTTTGCTTTAGGATGCACGCGTGGCGAGTGCTCACTGCTTTGCAGCTTAGGTGTACTCTGCCCTGAACTGGCAATGCGATTTTTTCATGCGGGCGTCGAGCGCGACCTGCCACAATTGTTTCGTATTACCGAGGTCTTTCGCCGTCTGGGTAAACGTATGTTTACTCATTGTAGTCGCAAAATGATCGATGGCGCCTTCGACAAGGCGTTAGTTCACCTGCGAAACCCAGCGTTCCCCACACGCCTGCTCCCTCCGTATCTGAGTATGAACGAAGAGGAACTCCAAGGCTGTCGTGAAGCATATCAAGACTGGCGGACTTCAGTGGATGCGAGTGTACAATGCTGATTCTAAGGCTCGGAAGATCACGACCACTGCCTCTCCCGCTCACGGGCACGGCCAATCCCTCGCAGGTGCTGTTTTAATGTCTGACAACGACCAAAGTAACAACACCTTTGGCGCATCAAATTGCTCCGTCTTCCTCATCAGCCACACGCACTGGGACCGTGAGTGGTACCTCAGTCAACGGCAATTCCAGTTTCTGCTGGGCGATACGCTGGACGCGGTGCTGGACCTGCTGGATACCGACGCGGCGTTTGGCTGTTTCGTGGCGGATGGGCAGACGTCGCTGCTGCAGGATTACCTGGCGATTCGGCCGCAGCGCCGCGACCAGCTCGATCGGCTGGTGCTGGCGGGGCGGCTGGCGGTCGGGCCCTGGTACACGATGCCCGACCTCTGGCTCCCCTCAGGTGAGGCGCTGATTCGCAACCTGCTGCGCGGGCGAGTCGACTGCGAACAGTTGGGCGTGTCGCCGCAGCAGGTCGGCTACGTGCCGGACAGCTTCGGGCACATCGAGCAGATGCCGCAGATCCTCAACGGCTTTGGCATCGACAGCTATTTCTTTTCGCGCGGCAAGGCCGAGTCGCTGGCGGACGATGGGCCCTTGACGTTCCGCTGGCTTGGACCGGACGGCCAAAGCGAACTGCTCGCCTCGCGTCTGCCGGGCGGCTATCACAATGCGATGTTGCTGCCGCCGGTGTCGCAGCGCGACGCGCTGCTGGCGCGGGTGGATCAGGCGGTGGGCGAATGCCAGCGGGCGTCGGGGCCGGCGGGATTGGCGCTGCTGTTTAACGGCATCGACCACATCTGGGTGCAGCGTGATCTGCCGGCGATCCTCCAAACGCTAACCGACGCTCGGCCGAACTGGACGTTTCACCACGGGACGTTGGCCGACTACCAGGCTCGGCTGCGAGAAGCAGTGGAAGGCGACGCGTTGCCGGTGTGGCAAGGTTGTCTGCGCGACCCACAGCTCAAAGGCGTGCACCTGCATGGCACGTGGTCAAGTCGCATCGACAACAAGATCGAAAACAGCCACGCGGGCTGGCTGCTTGAAGCGCTGGCCGAGCCGTTGGCGAGCCTGGGTTGGGCGCTGGGGCATGCGGATCGTCGGCCGGTGCTTCGCCTGGCATGGGAGCAGATGCTCCAGAACCACGCGCACGATTCGATCTGCGGCTGCAGCGACGACCGGGTGCATGAAGACGTGAACCAGCGGTTCCGTCATGCGCAGGAACTGGCGGAAATGCTTGTCGCCGACTCGGGTCGCACGCTCGCAGCGCGCATGGTGGATGGTCCGTCGCCGTCTGTCGTCCGGGCGGTGGGTCTGGCGGGCGCCGGCGGTGGTGTGGAGGTGATGCTGAACCTGCTCGAGCCGAGCGATTCGCTGGTGCTGGTCGATGAGACGGGCACGGCCTGGCCGACGCAGTTGCTGTCACGGCGCGTGCTTCGCCGGCAGGACGCGGTGATGAAGCCCGCTGCCAACGACATGGATTCGCAGACGCACACCTTTCATGAGCATCGCGTGTTCGCCAAGCTGCCTGACGCCTCGCCGCTGGAAGTGCGGGCGTTTGACGTACAGACCCGGGCATCGCCTGCGGTCGCGGAGCCGGTGGTGGCGCAGCAGGCGAGTCTGAGCAACGGTCGACTGACGGTCGAAGCGCAGGCCGACGGCACGTTGACGGTGACGCATCACCCGACCGGCCGACGCTATGCCGGGCTGCTGGCGCTGCTGGACGACGGCGACGCCGGTGGCGGTTACATGTTCCAGCCCGTTGCCGATGCGGACGATCCGCGTCGTTCGGCCGATGCGGTTCACGCCGAGGTGGCAGTGCTCGAACACGGCCCGCTACGGGGCAAGCTGCGGATCACCTACGGCTGGCCGTTGCCCGCGGGCCTGGCGCCGAACCGCGAGGCACGCCAGCGTGAAACCCGCCTTTGCCCGGTGGTGCTGGAGGTGACCCTGGAAGCGGCCAGCGAGCGGTTGGACGTCAATCTGATGTTCGACAATGCGGTGCAGGATCATCGCGTGCGCGTGGCGGTGCCGCTGCCGTTTGCCGTGGAAGCGGTGGATGTGGAGCGAGCATTTGTGGTGGCCCGCGAGGATCTTGGGCGATTCGAAGCCGAGCCGGGGCAGGACACGCATCCGATGCGGCACTGGGTAGATGCTGCGGATGACGCTGGCGGCGTGGCGTTCATCGGCCACGGGTTGCATGAATATGGCGTGGCGTCGAATGCAAAAAACGCTACTACGTTGTGCGTGACACTGCTGCGGGCGGTGCCGTATGTGTTTTATTGTGGCAGTTGGCAGACGCCGGCAGCCCAATTGCCCGGCAAGCTGGAGTATGACTTTGCTATGCAGTTTCACACGGGCGATTGGCAGGCAGCACGCTTGCCGCAACAAGCGACGCAGTGGTTGAGCCCGCAGTTTGTGGAGACAGTACCCCTGACGCCCGCTCCGCCCTGGGCCGAACGCCCGCATGCATCGGTGGCCCTTGAGGAGCAAGTGGATGACGCTTGGCACCCCACACCATCACACCGCTCGGCATGGCGAAGTCACTTCGGCGAGCGCGATGGTTGGCGGCGGGACGAACCGCTGGCGCAACCACATAAGCCCCTGCCGCAGCGACTTCAACCCCTGATCGTGGAAGCAGGCGACGTGATGCTGAGCACACTTAAGCCTGCCGAGCGCGACGAAGAGCAGGGGTTGATCCTCCGTGTATTCAGTTGCAGTCCCCAGCCGCAGCAGGTGGTGTTGAAAGTAAACCTGCCCATCGCCGGTGTCCATGCCTGCGATCTCGCGGAGCAGCTGCTGGAAGCCGTGCCCGTGAAAGACCATCGTCTGAATCTGACACTTCGGCCGTTTGAGATCCAAACGATTCATTTATCCTGCAAAGCCTGATGGCATGCCATGTCCAGCAGGGCACGTCACGTTCCGCTTCCCTTAAACGACCAACTCAAGAAACACCAACCCGCCGCAAGCCCCAACCATGCTTAAACGAAGCGAAATGAAGAAACTTCAGCAGCAGGCCCGTGACATGCTTCGCCAACAGGACATTGTGCTGACCGAACACGAGCGTGAGCAAATCGAGGTCGCTGAGTTCGGACTCAACGAGGCGCAGAAGAAAGCGCCCCGTTCAAAAATTCCGACACCGGCAAGTAGAAGGCTGGCAGCCAGATGCAGGGGCACCTATGAGCGGATGATTGACGACATGGACTTCAACGCCGGCCGCGTGCTCAGCGGCGAGCAGACGCTCGATGCGGCTGCAGCCGAGTTACAGCAGTTGGTGATCGACGTGGCTTCGGGCACGCCAAGCAAGCCTGAAGCACTGGGCCACCGGGAATACTTTGTCATGTACAAGCACCAGGACACGCCCCCGCTGTCGGTGGGCTGCCGGGTGTGATTGCAGGAAACGTTTTATGACCGCATCAGCATTCGAATTGAACGGCGAGGTCGCCCTCATCAGCGGCGGCGGCACGGGCCTGGGCCTGGGCATGGCCCGATGCATGGTCGACGCAGGGGCAAAAGTCGTTCTGCTGGGTCGACGGGAAGCGCCGCTGAAAGAAGCGGTGGAGTCACTGGGCGAAGCGGCGCACTATCGTGTGCAGGACGTGCGCGACGAGTCGGCCTTGCCCGGTATGCTCGCCTCGGTGCAGGAGCAGGTGGGCCCGGTCTCGATCGTGATCAACAACGCGGGCGTCCACCTGAAAAAGCCGGCGACCGAAACGAGCCTCGAATCATTTCAGCAGGTAATCGAGACGCACGTGCTCGGCGGCTTCGCTCTTACGCAGGCCGCCTTGCCCGGCATGCTCGAACGGGGCACGGGCAGCATCCTCTTCATCGCCTCGATGGCCTCGCTGATCGGCATCCCGCAGGTGGTGGCCTACTCGGCGGCGAAGAGCGCGTATTTGGGCATGGTCCGATCGCTGGCAGCCGAGCTGTCGCCCGAGGGCATTCGCGTCAACGCCATCGCTCCGGGCTGGATCGAGTCGCCCATGCTGCGTCAGGCGCTGAATGGCGATGAAGCGCGCAGCAACAAGATCCTCGGCCGTACGCCCCTGGCTCGCTTCGGTGAGCCGGACGACATCGGGAACGCGGCTGTCTACCTCAGTTCGCCTGCCGCCCGGTTCGTCACCGGCGTGGTGCTGCCGGTCGACGGCGGGGCGAGCATCGGCTTTTGACACGACGATTTCCAAGACCCCATGCAGTCACGCTATAGGAGGAGAACACCATGCCGTTTCGCATCACCCTGACCAGCCTGTTGACCCTGCTCGCCTGCGCCACGCTGGCTATCGCCCAGCCGATCCCTGGTGATGGCCTGCGCATCGACGCGATTTCCGACGACTTCGAAGACCCTGCCTGGTCGTTCAACCACGATACTGCCACCTCGGCCAACGGCCTGTGGCGCGGCTCGTTCCGTGGGGCACCGGATGTGGTGGAACCCATCGCCTCACCGGCCGGCGGGTTGTCCGGTCAGAGCCAGTCGCTGCTGCTGCGGTCGCAGGACTTCGGCAAGGACGCCACGCCCGGCCAGGATGACTTCGTCAGCCAGAGCTACACGAACCGGGGCGTGACCGCGCCCACCCGGGCTGACCTGCCCAGCGTGATCGCCCGCGTATACCTGCCGGAGGTTGAAGAACTGAACACCGAGTGGGGCGTGTTCGGGATGCGCCTGGAAGCGGTGTCGAACGATCGCGTCGGTGGCGCCGATGCCCTGGGGCGGTACTACCCGAGCATCTGGATCAACTACTGGCCGCAGGGCGAGTCGAATCATCCGACGCGCAGCCAGCCGTACCTGAGCTTCCGCCTGGGTGACGGTTATGCCATCGACGTGGCGGGCCCGTACCTCGCCGGCGGCGGCTGGTACACGTTCGGCCTCGCCTTCGACGAAGCGGGCATCGCCCACTACTACGCCAGCGGCGGCGTGGATCCGCTGACCGAAGCGGACCGGGTGTTCAACTCGACGCAGTTCGCCACGAATCACACCAGCGGCGTGAACCCGGGGATGGACAGCGTGAACTATCACTTTTTCAGCATGGGCTATCCGGAGACCCATGACTGGTCGATGGCCTTTCTGATCGACGACGTGTCGGTGTACATGATCCCCGAGCCGGGCTCGGCCTTGCTGGTGCTCGGCACGCTGGCGGGGATGATGATGCGGCGGCGGCGGGCTCGATGAACCGGATCACGCTGAGATGTATGTCGCGGAATGGAATGCTCACCGTTCGATTGAATAGCCGGTAGTGGTGGATTCGATGCAAGGAATCTACGACGTGCTGCAGCATCCATTGTCCGGGCAGATGATGGCTTCCTCGTTCGGTCGACGCATGAAACGGTCGGATGACCGAAGCTCATCCTTTTGGCAACAGGCTCATCACCGCGTCGCTGGGGCGGGCGATGACGTGGGCGGCGATGAGCTTGCCGAGGCTTTCGACCTTTGCCGAGCCGGCATCGATGGCGGCCTTGACCGCGGCGACGTCGCCCTGGATGACGATGGTGACGTAGCCGCCGCCGAGTTTCTCCTTAGCGACCACCTGCACGTCGGCGGCCTTGCAGGCGGTGTCGATGGCCTCGAAAACGGCGGTGAAGCCTTGCGTTTCAATGAAACCCAATGCGGGGATGGAGGCGTTGGTCATGGCGGGTGAGATCTCCTGGGGTAGCAGGACCACGTCCTGCGCGATAAGCGGGTTGAATTCCGGCAGGCTCCAGATCGCAGGCCAAGCCGTTTCGGGCAGGCCGTCGAGCACACGAGCGAGGACGCGGGTGTGCATGATCGCCGCCTGGGCGTGCGCGGCGTCGATGGCGGCGTCGAGGCTGGCGCGGTCGCCCACGAGTTTGATGACCAGGCCCAGCAGGTCGTTCAGTTCAGCTTGAAGCAGGCGGACGTGGGCCGCCTTTTGCGCGGCGTCCAGCACGGCGACCGCGGCGGTGAAGCCGGCGACCTCCAGCACCGCCATGGTGCGCGGGCAGGGCGGTGGTTCGGAGACGGCTGGGGGTGGGAGCGGGGCGTTAGAGGACATGGCTTATATCACGCCTCGGCGGCGCATCTCCGCCAGTACCGCCTGGGTGACCTCCTGCACGCGGTCGCGGGGTTGCACGATCGGCTCGGGCCGGGCGGAGCGCATCGGGCAGCCCTCGACCGGGGCGTCGACCACGCCGAAGTCGGCCAGAATGCAGCGTAGCAGTTCGGCAAGTTTGTCGCGATCCAGTCGCTCATCGGCTGGCGATGCCGATGGGCTCGATCAAGCAGCACGGCCATTACCTGCCGATCACCTCCGGCTGCTGCACCTTCCGCGAGGGGCTCGATGTCCATGCCTTGACCGTGCGCGAAGACCCGCAGGGCGCGAACCTGCCTGTGGATGGTGCGCCGATCGCCGTGGTGGTCAACGGCAGCCTGACATTGGACGAAGGCACGAACGAGTTCTGCAGTTGCTATGGCGGCACCCGCATTGATCGCGACAAGCACAAGGAATGTTTTGAAGAGAGCGACGAGGATGTCTACGCCTGGAACGAGTCGGCGGGCAACACCGGCCCATGCACCTACTGCGAATGCCACGACTTCGCCTACGGCACACGCAAGAGCGACACCCTCACCATCAGCTATGCCCAGCAATTTGCGAACGAGCATGAGATTGAAACGGTGGTCGATCGGCCCGAAGCGATGATCGGGCAGGTTGACGCCGTGATTCTGCACGGCTGCAACTGGGACCGCCACGTGGCCAGCGCTCGACCCTTCGTGGAAGCTGGCGTGCCCGTGCTGGTGGACAAGCCGGTGGCAGGCAACGAGCGTGACCTGCGACAATTCGAACGCTGGGTCGAAAACGGCGCTTGCATCACCGGCGGCTCGTCCTTGCGCTTCTGTGATGAGGTTCGGCAATGGCGTGCACAACCGCTGGATGTTCGGGGCGAGGCGAATACGGTGATTTGTGGCTGCGGGGTCGATGAATTCAACTACGGCATTCACGCCTACGCGTTGTTGCACGCAGTGCTCGGTGGCGGAGCGACGCGCGTACGCCACATCAGCCAGGGCCCGCAGCGCCGCATACAGGTGGAGTACCCTGATGGCCGATGCGGCATACTGGTGATCGGTCAAGCAAAAACCTGGTTGCCGTTCTACGCCACCATTACGACCGACCGCAGTATTCAGCAGATCGTGGTCGACAACAGCCGGATCTATCGCTCACTACTGGAAGCGACCTTGCCGTACCTTGTGGGCCAGACAAAAACCCCGCCACTGCCGTCGAACGAATGGCTGGACCCGGAACGCTGGGCGCTGGCAGCGCGGGAGTCATGGCTGAACGACAACCGGTGGGTCGATATCAACGCGTTATCTTCCGATGCGGCGGGATATGACGGCAGCGCCTTTGCACAACAATATCGTTCGTCCCGAACCTGATCACCTGATCCGAATACGATGCGGTGCGTCATAAATGTTAGGTATCGATCTGAAATAGGCCAGGGTGGATTCAATTCCGAAGCGCAACAGGCGGGGTAAAACAAAGGGCATCGACGGTGGCGGTAGATTGGAGTTGTCACACAACCGATCTCACGCCGGAGCCCGTCGATGCCCTGGACCCAGCTTAGCGCCGATGAGCGTTGGAAGATCTGTCACTGGCACCTGGCGGGCTGGAGCGATGCTCAAATCGCCCGTTCGCTTGGGCGACACCGCGCCACCGTCGGCCGGGAACTGGCCCGCAACCGCGGCAGCCGTGCCTTCAACGATCTCGGCTGCATGAAAGGCTACTTCCCCCACGATGCCCAGCAGAAGGCGAAGGCGCGTCGCGTGGTCGCCAACGCCCAGCGGGCCCGGCTGGCGGCGAATCCGCTGGGCGACTACGTGCGGCAGGGGCTGATCCGCTTCTGGTCGCCGCAGCAGATCAGCGGTCGGCTGAAACTGGACCACGCCAGCGACACGACGATGCGGATCAGTCCCGAAGCGATCTACCAGTGGGTCTATCGTCAGGCCCGCCTGGGCGCGACGTGGCATCGGCAACTGCGACGGGGTCGACGTCGACGCAAGCCGCAGATTCCCCAGCGAAACAAGCGCAAAACGCACTTCCCCGGTGCGGTGCGCATCGACCAGCGGCCTGCCGTAGTCGAAGCCCGCAGCCGGTTGGGCGACTGGGAGTCGGACACGGTCGTCGGCTCACGCCCCGGCCGCGCGGCGCTGGCCACGCATGTCGAGCGCAAGAGCCGGTACGTCGTGATCCGCAAGCTCAAGGACCGCCGGGCCGTCACCTTCACCCGCGCCACCGTGCAGGCCCTGGCTCCGCTCCCGGCCGCGCATCGGCTGACGCTGACGGTGGACAACGGCAGCGAGTTCGCCCGCTTCACCACACTGGAGAAGCGGTTGAAGTTGAACGTCTACTTCGCCGAGCCGTACAAGGCCTGGCAGCGCGGGGCGAACGAAAACACCAACGGCCTGATCCGCCAGTTCTTCCCCAAGGGCGTCGACCTGCGCCCGGTGCCAGTTCGCGAAGTTGCCAAGGTGCAGGATCTGTTGAACAATCGTCCGCGAAAGTGCCTGAACTACCGCACGCCCGTCGAGGTGTTCGCCCACGCCCCGCCTGTTGCGCTTCGGAATTGAATCCACCCAGCATGAGATATTCTAAAAGCTACGTTAGTTCGTGTGCGACGTCGATGACGCCTTGCGAGCCACGTAGGTCGCCATGCCAGCGATCCACTCGGCCCATCAGGGCAAGCCGGTGCGCATCGAAACGCTTGGTCAGCCGACGGCATAGTCGGGCCGAATGAACTTCTCGAAAGGTGACACATGTCCGATCAGGCACTTCAAGTGGCCGGCAGCGCTCAGGTACTCGAGGCCCGCGTGACGTTTTCTCATCAGCCGTTCGTAAGGCCGCTGGTGCTGAGCACCGGGCCGATCGCGTCGATCACGCAGGCCGACGCGGTGGTGCGTGTCCGCGTGGGGGAGGTGGAGGCCGAGGGACGCGGCTGTATTTATCTCAGTGACTTGTGGGCCTGGCCGGACCCGGCGGTGGAGCACGCGGACCGTGACGCAGCCATGCGGGCGTATTGCCATGACGTCGCAGAACGTCTGCCACGGATAAGCGATCAACTGGCGCATCCGCTGGCCATCGGCCTTCGTCTTCACCACGACGCGATCGAGCAGTCGCCGACCATGCAGCCGGCCACACCCCCGGCACTGGCGCGGTGTGTATGCGCAAGCATCTTCGACGCGGCGGTGCACGATGCCGTGGGCCAGGCGCTGGGTGTCAGTGCGTTCGATCTTTATGCGGCCGATCAACCTTTGCCGGAGGCCGACGCTGCATTTGGTGGTGTCGGCCGCACCTTCGCCGCCATCCGGACGATGTTCAGCTCGCCGCCGCGCTCGCACAGCCCGGCCTGGTGGATCGTGGGCAAGGCGGACGACCTGGAGCAGGATGTTCGCCCGCACATCAAAAAGCACGGCTACTTCGCATTCAAGCTCAAAATCATGGGCCGGAATGCGGATGAGGATGCCCAACGCGTCGCCGAGGTATACCGCGCCGCCCGAGACTGGGGCATCAATCAGCCGCGCCTGACCATCGATTCCAACGAAGCGAATCCCGACGCAACAAGCGTGCTCGACTTCCTCGATCGCCTGACATCGATCGACCGCGACGCCTGCGCCGCATTGGAGATGATCGAGCAACCGACCGGCCGGGATATTCAAAAGCATGCGTTCGACTGGTCGCCCGTCGCGGCCCGCAAGCCGGTGATGGTGGACGAGGGGCTGATGACGCTGGACTCGATGAAGTTGGCTCGCGAGCAGGGCTGGTCAGGCTTCGCGCTGAAGACATGCAAGGGACACAGTTTTGCCTTGGTCGCCGCCGCCTGGGCTCAGCAGCACGGCATGGCACTGTCGTTGCAGGATCTGACCAACCCGGGCTTGAGTGCGGTGCATGCCGCGTTGTTCGCAGCGCGCGTGCCAACGATGAATGGCGTCGAGTTGAACTCGTCCCAGTTCACCCCCGCTGCGAACACCGACTGGCTCGACCGTTTTCCCGATCTGTTTCGCGTCCGCAACGGGATGCACCAACTGCCCGTCTCCACGACCGTGGGGCTAGGTGGACACGCGCTACCATAGCCGGGTGATCCCGATCGCTCTCGTTCACCTTGTTGCTGAACCAACGTGGACCACATGATCGCCTCACGCGCTGTCGGTGGTAGTGCCGTAGTAGTCCACCGAGCCGTACCTGGCACAACCACCTCACCCTCCTGCGCCAGCTACAATTCTACAGGCGTCTCATTGCCCAATACCTGCTGCGGCCGTTCTTCGTGACAGATGGAGAGGTAAGAGGCGTATGAAGCACTTCACACACGGCAGTCGTGAATGCAAAGTGAAACAGGTCTCCCCTGTCATGGCATACTTTCACCTGCCTGATTCTCCAGCAGGTGTACGATCCGGATCAGGTTCCGCGGGAGATGAAAAGCACATTTGATCCACGTCCCCTTGTTCGGCGAGCGCGGCGTGCCGCAACGGTTCAGATATTCGTACCATTCCCCGAACGCGTGGTCGGCAAAGTAACGCTGACAGTAATCGTGCAACTCCAGAAAGCGCTCGAAGGCGACCGCATCGTCGCGCGTCACGGCCGTCAGCAGCAATGCGTACATCGCCTCGGAGTGAACCCACCACACCTTGTCGTCCCACCGCTCGCCCCAGGGAGTGACCGTTTCCGTGCCCGGCGGCTGGTGTCCGAAGGCGTCGACGAACGCGAGCAGGCCCCCATGCTGTTCGTCATAGCCTTTGCGGAACATCCAGTCGCACATCCGCGCGCTCTTGTCAATGATCGTTTGATCGTTGCGAGCGATACCCTCCTCCATGCAGAACCAGCTCACCTCCAAGGCGTGGCCGGGGTTGAGCATGCGGCCGGGCAACGCGTGCATGACACTGCCATCACGGTGGAGCACTTCGAACACGACACGGTGTTCTTCATTGGCGAAGGTGTTGAGCACGTCGTCCAGGCACCGGTCCAGCAGAGGCCGGAGGCGGTCCTCCCCGATGATCGGTCGAACCAGCGGAGCCAACCCGATCAGCATCATCCGCGGCGACATCCAGAACAATTTCGGATCGAGGTTGAAATGGTGAAACTCGTTGAAGTTCGGGTCTTCAAAGGCTTGTTCGAGACGGGTGTACGTTTCGGCGATCAGCGCAGCGTCGTCCTGCACGCCCGAAGCCACCGCATACGCGCACAGGCCCATCAGCACGCTGCTGTCGGTAAAAAACGACGGTGTTTCGTTGATCGGCTTCCCCTGGCGATTCAGCAGGTATCGCCAACGGCCCTCGCCGATGTACGCGTGACGCACGAGAAAGTCACGACCCACCTTTGCCAGTTCGAGCCATCGCGGATTGCGATCGATCTTCTGATACAGTTCCGCGAAGGTGTACGTCTGTCTGCCCTGGCACCAGATGTTCTTGTCCGTACCCGTGCAGTGGCCCAGGCGGTCGTGCGGCACGAGAAAGCCGCCATGTTCGACGTCTTCCGTGCGGTCGGCCCAGAAGCCGATCACGTCGTCAAGCAGATGCTTGCGGTAAAAGCGGGTCAGATGCGGGAGAATCGCCGTGGTGCTGTTCATGCACAGTCCCTGCCGATCGGTTAGCGTTGAGTGCCGAGTCAGATTTTTCGCGTGGTTTGGTCAAGCAGTTCAGTGACGATGGGCAACGCCTTCAGCGCAGCAAGCTGTGAATCATCTGGCCCGCCAAGCGGGTGCGGTGCGAACGTCCCCCGGATCCCGCGCAGATTCATCAACGCGGTAAACGCCGGCCCGAGCGGATGGGTGAGAAAGATTTCCTTGATGGCGGTGAGTTTGCTCTGCCACCGGGCCGCCTCGTCCCAACTCTCGCGCTTCGCCGATTCGACCAATCGCACCGCCCAGTGTGGAGCGATCGCGTAGATGCCATCAAGCTGCTCGCGGTAGCCATGCCGAAACAGCATGTCACTGAGCGCCGGCTCGGCCACGATCAGGCGACACGACGAGCCCGCCAGACGCCCCTGCAACCGCGCCGCCTCGGGCACGTTCGCAGACAACTTGATGCCCGCAATGTTGCGATGCTCCGCCAGTCGACAGACCGTGTCCACCGACAGATGCACGCCGGTCAAAGGCTCGAGGTCGTAAAGAAAAAGCGGCTGCTTTGACGCGTCCGCCAACGTGGTGAAATAGTCGAGATACTGCTGCGGGGTGAATTTGAACATGCCCCCTGGCGCCATGATCACCACGCCATCAATGCCAACGATACCGTTGAGGTAGTCGATGCGGTCCAGCGCCCGACGGGTGCTCAGATCGGTAGCCCCGACGAGCAGTTCAAACCGGCCCCGCGACAGGGCCACGCTATGCTTCACCAGGTCACGCCACGTCGCATCGCTGAGCAAGGGCATTAAGCCCATCGTGCCCGCCACCAGTAAGCCATCGATGCCCGCATCGGCCTGGTCGTCCAGATGCTCCGCCAGCCCTTCCACGCAAAGCGCATCGTCGCCCGTCAGCGGTGTCCCAACAGCAGTGATAAAGCGGGCGTCGATCATTGCGCATCCAGTGCCAGTGAATTGGCCTTACTTCGTCATGGTTTGATTCAACGTCGCGAGCGCTGAGGGGTTCGATTTGAGGTGTTGTTCCAGAAGCTCCGCCACCGCATCGAACCGCCCGGCTTCAAGCAGATCGCAAATGCGTTCATGATCGCGCAGTGTCTGGGTCATCGCACCGCGACGCTCCGCCGGCGTCATGTACTCGCTGGCGATGATCAACAGCGGCGCCTGGTGGTAAGCCCGGATCATTCGACGGTTGTCCGCCAGTTCCACCAGTCCCTCGTGAAACTTGCGGTCCGCCTCGGCATGCCCCACCGGCATGTCCAGTTCCACCATCTGCCGCATCACCTGGCAGGTGGCGCGCAGTGCCTTGGTCCCCACCGGCTCGCCCGCACGCGCCAGCCGACGCAGGGCACCCCGCTCCAGCGCCAGACGCAGTTCCAGAACTTCGTCCAGATCCGCCTGCTCAAGGATCGGCACGAAATACCCCCCGCGCGCACCGGGCATCAGCAACCCCTCATGTGCTAACAGCACAAACGCCTCGCGCAACGCACCGCGATGCACCCCCAGCCGCTCGGCCCACTCGGTCTCACCGAGCCGCATCCCCGGCCGAAGCCCGCCATGCAACAGCATCGACCGCAGATGACGGTAAGCCTTCTCGCGTTGTAAGGATCGCTTCATATTGACGGTCAAATAGTACTATTTTTGTCGACAAAAATCAAACGCCTCCCTCGCCCTATTCGCATATGTCCGACGCAGGCATGCGGCGGCTTGGCGGGGTGGAACGATTTGCTGAAGTGAGGTGTCGCGGCTGACGGAGGGTTTAGGACGATCCGCAAGTGCATTGCGGACACTGATCGTGACAAATGCACGCGAATCGCGCCTCACCAGCCGTCACCGACGATGCGGCAATAGACGTTCCGTTCAATGCGGCCGCTTACTCCGCAGGATCTCGTTCTCAACCTTGAGGTACTGCACCTGCGCCGCCAGCTCACGGTGGGGGGCGTGAGCGACTATCTTCAAAAGCGGATGGAACAGTTTGGGCATCGGGTATAATCCCCTCTCTTGCGTCCCTACGGCGGGTGTCGGAATAAACGAACACCGCCGGAACCGAGCGTGGCGGCGGTAGGGGAGGCATCGGCCTGCACCACGACCAAAGCCAGCCCTCCGCGACTTTGAGTGGCCAAAAAAACTCTCTGGTTCGTCATGTTCGTCACAGGCCGCTAAGCGCAACCCACCGACGCAGGACCTGCATTTCGTTGCGCTCGACCCCTCTACAGGGCTCGAACCAGTTCACGCTTTTTTAACGCGCGACTATGGCCGCCTCAAAAAAGTGTTTAACAGAGTCAAAGGCTGAAATAATCCGTACTTACGCTGCGCGCGAACTGGCTAAATCAGGGGTGTGTTGCTGTTAAAAGAATGCGCGAACTTTTCGAGAGAAATCCCGTTTGATGGGTTGCGCACAGGGAGGTCGGTCAGCGTTCGGATTGCCTCCGATGGAAACTCCTCGTGGGCTCGCACCGTCGCCGCCAAGTCAGCCGTTCAGATGGTTTTCGTCGACTGATCGGGGGAAGCGTTTTCGCCTGCTGGTGAATAGCGGCACCGAGGCCAAGAACGTCGCCGCCCGACTTCGATGATGAACGCATCGTCGTAGTCGCGGTCGATGTTTCGTCACCACCTTCATCGCCGTCTAGACCAGCGCCCACCGCAGCCGAGGCGAGCCCTGCTTGGAGATGGGGCCGGTGCGTTGCTTGTCGCCACTCTGAAAACTGCGCGTCGTGAACGCTGACATGGAAAAAGCGCAGCCACCTTTTCAGTTGATCCGGAAACCCTTGCCGTGGCGCTGCCTGTGAGGGCTGGCCAAGAAAATATAAATCGTGATTTATCAAAAATATATGGATGATGGCTCCTCCTGCTTCAGGCGTATTTCGCAGCCTTCCAGGCACGCTATATCGCCGTAGCCGTGCGTTTTTTTTCATATACCTCTTGTGTGCGCCCGTAGCCTGAGGTATTTTTGGAATTAGGTTTCGGAAAACAAATACCATTTTCTACGGAGGTCACGTTATGCAGAAAGTCACCGGTCTAGTTGTGGGCGTCGTCGCATGTTCAATGACCCTGAGCACTGCCTCTGCAGCGTTGGTTGTAACGGAGGTTGTATCGGAAGATTGGTCGGGCCAATCGGTGGGCGATACCGCCGACGAACTCGTGCAATGGGGTGGGCTTGGAAATGCTGCCAATGGCATTATTGTCGACACTGGCGGGGGGAACCTTGCGATGCAGTTAGGTCAAGGCGCGGGCTTCATGAAGGGTGGGCTTGAAATGGGAGATGCCTTGGGCGTGACGATGCAATTCGATTTCACGACTCCCCAAGGAAGCGATGGTTGGTTTGGCATCTTTTACCGCGATACCAGTTCCAGCGTGAACCCGGTCTATCGTGTTCAGTGGAATACCAATCAAAATGTAATCTTTATGAGGAAAAATAACACCAATCTCGCGAGTTACAACGTCGGTTCCGGTTTCTGGGCCGGCGAAACCCATACGATCAACTTCGAGATTACGTTCGACGATGCGAACAATCAGAACCTGCTTGAGCTTTTTGTAAATGGCGAATCACGAATGACAGCCGAGGACAATGGCGGGGCCGGTGATGAACGTCGGCCATTGCCAACTGACAACTCCTCCATTCAATTTTTCAATTACAACTATGAAGCCACCGCAAGCAACCTTATCGACAACATTATTATTTCCAAGACGATTCCCGAACCAGCCAGCCTGTCGCTTCTCGCCCTTGGCGGCATGACGCTTTTGTTCCGCCGTGGGCGCGCGTGCGCCGCCTGATGCTTTCGGCTACCAGGATTCGTTCTTCGCCGTAGCTCACACGCGGACGATGGTGCTTACACTTCCGGCATCGTCCGCCTGTCGAGTATGGTGGATGTCAGCCAGGCGCTGGGTGACGAAGCGGCGGAAGCAGGAGGAACCATGGGCCAGGTGTTACGTGCGGCAACGATCGACAACGTGGCAAAGCAGGCGGGCGTGGCCAAAGCGACCGTGTCCCGAGCGATGCGAGGTAGTCCGGGCATTGCCAAGACCACTCGGGAGCGGGTGCTCCGCGCCGCCCGCGACCTGAACTATCGCCCTTCGCTTACGCGACAGACCCGCGGCCGAACGCGCACAGGGCAGGTTGGCTTCCTCGCCATCTCCGAGTTGCCGCCTCGAATGGAAGGCCAGCTTGGCGGTTCTTATCTGGATGCGATACTTCACGGGTGTTTGACGTATGCCGAGCAGGCTGAAACCAGTGTCGTCATTTGCCGTATGTCGTTTGAGCAAGTCGAAAAAGGCGAATGGCCAACGGCACTCAGGCGAGGTCAACTCGACGGCGTGGTATTGCGAGGCTGGTGGCAACAGCAAGTCTCGAGTTGGCTGAAAGAGAATAAGGTTCCCTGTGTGTTGGTGGACTGCGATCAGTACGTTTCGAGCCTGCCGCAGGTGCAGATCGAAAACATCCAGGCGATGGATAGCCTGGTGGATTATCTGACGGAATCCGGATCAAAGCGCTTCGTGACGATCACGGGGGATATGGAACACCTGAACGCACAGGAGCGGCTTGCTGGCCTTCAGATGGCGCTGGTGCGTCGAGGCCTGACGCTTCCGCCGGATCAGATTGCGGTCGAACGCGGCTTTGATGAAGCCAGCGGCCAACGGGGCGTGCAAACGCTGTTGAGCCGGAACGTCGGGTTCGACACGCTCGTGTGCCAGAATGATCTTATCGCCTACGGCGCACTGCAAGCCTTGAAGCAGGCCGGCCTCGTTGTGCCCGATCAGGTTCGGCTCACCGGGTTTGACAATATGGATGTCGGCCATCGATTCGACGTGCCGATCATCACCGTGGACCCCCAGCCCGCTACCTTGGGGCGAGAGGGCGTCAAGCTCCTTTTGCAGACAATTGAAGGCGATTCCCTTCAACCGGTGCATCTACGCCTGCCGGCAAAATTGGTGGTTCGAACGTAACGCCGGAAATTGGTTCCAGCCTACGTGGCCGAGCAGTTCAGGTTGCTGCTTGATTTGTGTGGTGTTCTGCGCTGCAATCGCCTTGCGGCTCAAGGAAAATAAAGCGGCTTTCGCATTGAATTGCGGTTGACACATCTGACCCATCAAAATAACATATATATGTTATGCATGTTTAGGCCGGCTTGGGGCCGAGGAGATGTAACATCGCCCGTCCGCTGTACCAAACAATCAGTGAGCAGCTTCAGGCTGACATCGACGCTGGTACCGTTCAGCCAGGGGGTAAGCTCAGGCCGGAGCGGATGTTGGCCGAGCGATTCGATGTTTCCGTAGGGACGATTCGGCGCGCCGTAGAATTGCTTGAACAGCAGGGGATTGTCTCCCGCCGCCAAGGCATCGGCACAGTGGTTACGGGGCGATCAGCCACCCGCACGCGGTCGCATCCTCCGGCCGTATCGAAACCAATTTCCCCTCAGATTGTCTGGGGCCACGGACGCCCTGTGGCGAAGCAGGAGCTGGTTGATCAGGTTTTGTGGGGGCAATATCGGAACCGCATCCGAACGCGAACAGTCCGCGAACTGGATCCCAAAAGCGGAATGACGCCGGAATCGTGGCAGAGATGCGATGTGCTCCAGGTTTCCACTTTCGACCTGCACATGGCCGGCATGGTGTCAGAGTTTGAGCCTGTCCCGGCCGACCTATGCAAAATCGCCTCCGCGTGTTTTGCGCCTGAGGTGTTGGAGCAGTGTTGTTCACATGATGGGCAGTTGATGATGCTGCCGATCATCACGAACCCCACGGTCTGTTATGCACATCGTCCCGCTTTTGAAAAAGCCGGCCTTGCGTTACCGCTGGCTGGTTGGTCATGGCCGACATTTGTCGAAACCTGCCGAACGCTAAGGGCGTCGCATGAACGTCCCTTGGGGCTGTTTCCTGTTTCGGGGTTGACGTTCGAGCCGATGATGTGGGCGCATGACTGTGACTATTTTGATGCAATCGGGGGCGTAAGCCTGCCCAGGGAGTCGTTTCATCGCTCAATGTCCCTGCTGCGAGAGCTGTTGAACGAGCAGTTGTGTGTCGATATGTATGAGTTACTCCACACGCCGTGGGACTATTTACGCAGCGGCAATATCTGCTTGACTTTCATGGGGCCGGACCTGACACGGACACTGGGCGATGCCTTGCCCGACTGGTCGCTGGTACCGTTGCCGCACAACGGTTCGCCTGTAACACCGGTGGTCGTCTTTGGCCTGGTCGTACCGCGCGGGCAAGCGGATACCGACCGGATATGGGATTTGCTACGTGACATGTTCGCGGATGGCCGGTTTTCAGCGCTTGGTGAGGTGTCCAAGATTTTCCCCGCCCACATCGACGGGCAACATCGTTGGGCGGGAAATGGCGTTCAAAACGCGAATATCATGCGTCAAAGCCTTGAGCACAGCCGATTTCTGCCGGCTCGAAAAGGCTTCATGCGCTGGGTGATGCCGGTTTATCGTATTCTTACCCAAGTGATGCATGGCGAAACTGACATTGAAATCGCACGATGCGAAATTCGTCGGCTCCTTCAAGAATCAAGAATTCATCGGCACGACCTTCTTGCCATCACATGACCCGTTTCTCGGGAGGCTACCATGCGCAATTCATTCATATGCACATCGACAATGAACGACTCCGAAAACCTGCATTTCGGGCGATCGGTTGTTCTGCAAGGACGCCCTGTCATGCCAGATCAGATTCGAGGCTTCACCATCATCGAGTTGCTTGTCGTAATTACAATCATTGCGTTACTCGTCGCTATTTTATTGCCTGCCTTATCGAAAACGAGGGAAGCCGCTCGGGCGATCAATTGTGGCAGCAATCTTCGGCAGGTCGGCCTCGCAATGCAGATGTATCTCGACGATAACAACGAATACTACCCGGGCGAGAGAATTTGGCTGAGCAGAGTCATTACGTACCTGACTCCCCACAACAGTCATTATTACCACGGTGACATCTTTCAATGCCCCACGGATGAGTTGCCTAGCCGATACCACAGCCCACCACACTGGAACTTCTTTAACTCCTATGGCTACAACTATCTCAACCTTTCTATTTTCAAGGGGGTGGACGATCCGAACAACCACCGCTTTGGCCCTCATTTCTCAAAAATCACACAGCCTTCGTACCTGCTTGTGCATGCCGACAGCGGCAGCGGGGAAATGGGGATGACACCAACGAACTGGCATGTTGTTTCGAATATGGCAGTTATCCCTCAATCTCGTCCCGCTTCCAGACGTCACAACGACGGCAGCAATCTTCTCTTCGCCGACGGGCATGTGGCGCACCATCCGTACGAGGAGTTTGGTTATCTCGAGGACGATTGGAAGTTCTGGAAGCTCGCGCCGAATTGATTGCCAACACTGCAAGTCAGATCCGGAACATCTTCCCAGTGCGCTGCGGCCCCGAACGTGTCTCGGTGTGCTTCTTAATTGAAAACTGTTTTTTGATCGGATTCAAGCATGACATACGGGCGTCGCATGATGGCTTTCGTGGCTCTATCCATTTCCGTGGCAATGTTCTCACCCTGTGAGTACGGAACATCGGCGCATGCGGCTGCTGCATCAGACGGCGACGTGGCGTTGGTGCTCGACTTTGACCGATATCCGATCACGGCCGGGCCTGCTGGCACGACAACCGCGGTAACCGTATCGCCGCCGAAACGCGCGCTGCGCCCACGCGACAGTGCGGTTGGACAGTACGTTACGTTTGATGGTCGCGATGATGTGCTCGTGCTCGATTCACTGTCGCCGGAGTTGAAGCAGACGCTGGCCGGCGCCTTCACGCTGGAAATGGACATGATGCTTAAAGCGTTGGGAATGCGTCCAACGCCCACGATCCTTGAAGCATTTGGTTCCGAAGGCGAACTGGTGCTGCGCGTCCGCATCATCTATCTCGGCTCCGGCGACAAGGAAACGCGTGTGCAGGTTACATACCACAATCAGGACGGCAAGCAGAACCACGTGCTGATGCACAATAGTTCGATCATCGCTTCGCCGGCCTCGCAGCGTATTCCAAGCGGACAGTGGGTACACGTTTCGGTAACGTTTGAACCGGACCAGGCGGTTACGCTGTTCATTGATGGTATTCGCAATTTCAGCGCGCCGCTTGAGGGGCGACTCGCTGAGATTCAGTCCATTCGTTTTGGTGGAGACAATGACCGACTGGATCACAAATTTATTGGGGCGTTGGATCGGTTCCGCATTACAGCCGGAATACTGCATGATCGCGATACCTCGGCATTGATGGTAAAGCAAGGGCAGCAGCGGATGCGGGCAAGCTCACGAGAAAAGTGGCGAGAACTGCTACGTACGCCGCAGGCCGACTGGCATGACCATCACCCGCGACTGATCATCACGCCTGCCCGGCTGGCGCACATCCAGCAGCGACTTCAGACAGGGCGCGGTCCAGAGTTGCTTCAGCGGTTTCTCGAGGAATGTAATGCATGGATCGACCCCGAGTCCCCGCAGTATTACGACCCTCAGACGTTTGAGTTGCTGCAGGACCGATATCATCAACTCATACCCGCATTGCTCTGCATGGGGACGCAACTGTCGGGTAATCCAGCCTACGCGGAGCGTGCGGGTGAAATCGCCATGGCGGCCGCCAAACATGTGGGGTATGACGAGGTGGCCGCCAGCCGCGGCCAAATCGCCAATGTCGCAGGGACCGCCATGATGCTGGCGCTGGCTTACGATTGGGGATTTGATCATTTTACGCCTGAGCAGCGGAAGGAGGTGCGTCTGGCGCTGATGGAAATCGCGGCAGGCACATACGATCAACTGACTGATCCAATGACGCGTCATTTGTGGGTGCTGAACTGGAACGCCATGGGCATTAGCGCGCTGGGCCTGTCCTCATTGGCCATTGCCGACGAGGTCGATGCGCCTGTGCTGAAGTGGCTTGATCACGCAGAGCGCCTGGCGTCAGAATATGCGAATTTTGCCGTAGGAAGCGACGGCGGATTTCACGAGGGGCCCGCTTACTTCTTCTATGGTGTCCAGCACCTGATGGTTTTCTTTGAAGCGCTGCACAGTGCCACCGGGCGTGATCTGTTTGTTGAATCGAACATGTCAAAAATCATGGACTACATGGCTTACATGATGCTGCCGGGCGGCCGAGCGTTTATGAACAACCGCTTCACCTATCCCGGCGCCGGAAATGTGAGGCATCGCCATATGCCGCTGATATTCAGGGATCGTGTCGACTCCGACTCGCCCGAGTGGTTCTGGCAGCAGATGTACGAGGAGGACAAGTTTCCCATTGGCTCGCAGTTACTCGGACTGCTCTGGTATCGTCCGACAGGCGAAGAACTTGAAGCACCAGATCTACCGTTAGCCAAGTGGTTTCGGGATACAGGTCTCGTCGGCTTTCGATCTGGCTGGGGAGAAGACGACATCGCAGGCATCTTTGATGCACACCGTACCTGGCTGGGGGCGCATGACCAACTTGACGATGGGCAATTCACGCTGTTCGGCTACGGTGGCAGGTGGGTCGTAGAATCTGGTGGCCGCAACCTTTCCAATGCCGCCGACCGTGATGCACAGAATCTCGTCACGGTCGAGGGTACACCGTCGCCACCGAGAACGCACAATAACTACTGGACTGATTCATACATTACGGATTTCTGTCACGATGATCGCATTGCCACTGCCACCGAGGCCGATCTCGCGTCGAGCTTTCAGTATGGTTATGGGTGGCGAATGGAGACGCTGAATCAAACACGTGAACCCAACACACGCGATCGCTTTGATCTTGCTCGGCGACAACTGGTCTTCATGCGAGAAGAAACGGCACCGCCGTATCTGCTCGTGTTTGACGAGCTGCGCCAAGATGATGATGAACACAAGTACACATGGCATCTGCATACGGGGGAGAACAATGCCGTGCGCCTCGTTGGGAACCGTGCGATCTTGACACAGCCGAAGGTCGCGCCGCAGTTCTTGTCTCACCCGCTTCAACCCGGCTGGGAGCCGGGTCCCAAGCCACGCACTGCTTCGTCGGGTCTCGCGGAGTACGAAGTGCATATCCCTCGCGATGGGGAATACGTTCTTTGGGGCTACGGTCGTGCCGGTACTGCGCAGCCGGGAGGCATGGATTCGTTTTTTATCACCTTTGCCGGCAAAGAACGTATGGCGTGGTCTGCCGGTTGTCCGTTTGTATATAAATGGCAAATGGTTAATAACGGTGAGCCAGATAACGTCTTCAATCTGAAGGAGGGCTCGCATACGCTTACCGTGACGTTGCGTGAACCTGAATCGCGCGTTGCTAAGTTCATGCTCACAGCTAAGGGCGAATCGCCGATATCGATCGACAGAGGGAGCGGAGACACTTCGCAAGGCATTGTGATAGATGCCGCTGATCCCGTTCGACTTCGTTCACCCTTTCAGATCAGTCGCGAAGAGGAACGTACGCTCAAACACGCACGTGCCGACGTCTGGTTATTGACGCCATCAGCAGATCTGGAAGCCGAGCCGTTTCTGCCTCAGCAAACTCCGATCCGCGCCAGGCTCCGCGCCAGCACAACTGCCAAACACGCCCGTTTCCTCGCGTTGATTTATCCACACCGGCCTGAGATGCCTCAACCGGAAATCGAGCCAATCACGATCGACAATGGTCAAGCCTGGCGTGTCCGCTGGCCGGACTGCGAGGATGTGATCGTGATGAATGAGGGCGACACCGTTACTACCCACGGATTTACCTCAGATGCCAAAGTGTTGATCATGCGCTTTGTGGATGATCAGCTCACTGCTTATGTCATGCAGCATGGCCAAACCTTAACAGCATCGGATCATAGTGTCAGATTGACGTTAAGCGGCGGACCTGGCACAGCTATGTACAGCGCTGATCACCTGGCGATCAGCGGCAAACGGGTGAACGACTTCGCGATCACCGGTTGGGCGGTAGAACACGTCACGGCTCATGGGAAACCCGTCACGCTCCAGCGTGCAGACAACGGCCTCAAGTCTGAGATCGATGTAATCCCCAAGCCCGTACTGAAGTGGTAGAGCAGCGGCATGTTGTCCGCGAAAACCTTTGCAAGTCGCTCAGATCAATGCAGCAAGCCCGGTCTTCCGTCAAGTCGGCAGCATGGTCCAAGCATGAGAGCAAGACCTTATGGCATTTACCTTCGCAATTCTGACTGACTTGCACTACGGTGATCCAGGCCCACTTGCGGAGCGACGCGGTGAACTGGCAGCCGTCCTGCTGCAACGAACAGTGGAAAGGCTCAACCGATTCGTGAAGCCCCATCTTGTGGTCGTCCTCGGCGACCTATTGAATCACCCCGAAGTGGAGCGGGCGACGGAGGACTTGCACGAACTTCGCAGTATTCTGGACGGGCTTGCGTGCCCCTACCTGGCGATCCCCGGCAATCATGATTTTGCTCCTGCGCAGTTCTATGACGTCATGCCCGAACCGGAAGCCATCACCCAGATCGATGATGTTCGGCTGCTCTGCTTTGCAGATAGGGAGGAGCCCGGCTGCCACGCCCGCCGCACCGAAGCCGACCTGGTCAGGTTGCGCAGCGCCCGACACGACGGTTTCAGCGGTTCACTGGTCACGCTTCAACACGTGCCGGTAATGCCCCGCGGTCAGGAATTGATTTATTCCTACACCAATCTGGACGATGTGCTAGCCGCCAGTACCGAGGCTCGTGTCACCCTCAACCTGGGTGGTCACTGTCATCAGAACAGCGGCCTGGTGCATGCCGATGGGACGTATCATCTCGCCGTCGAAGCGCTGTGCGAATCGCCGCATGCCTATGCTTTGGTGACGCTGGCAAGCGATGGATCAATCCAAATGGAGCGTCAGTCGCTCGCCATGCCTACCGCTTACGGGCTAATCGATCTGCACAGTCACACACAGATGGCATATTGTGCCGGAGATGTCCATGTCAATCGGTCGCCGGTTATTGCCGAGGCGATGGGCCTGCGCGGGCTCGCATTCACCGAGCACTCTGGGCATCTCTACTTCAGCAGTGAAGACTTCTGGTCCGGCCGAGCCAGCGCCACCGGCATCGCCGGCGTTCGTGACGAGGATGAGCGGGTGACGGACTACTTCGCGCTCGCTCGTTCCGCAACATCGCAGTTGCCTCTTCTGCTGGGAATGGAGGTCGACACCGATTTCACTGGTTCGCCGGTGATCCATCCAGCCCATCGTGCTGAACTGGAATGGGCGGTCGGCGCCGTTCATTTCATCCCGGCCGAGGCGCAGGACAGTCAGGCGGCATTCGTTGCAGCGTTTCAGCGATTGACGGAGGGGATCTGCGCAAGCGGAATCGACGTGCTGGCTCACCCGTTCCGCATTTTCCGCCGTGAACAGCGTGACGTCCCGGCAACGCTTTATCCCTGGTTGGTTGATGTGCTGCGCCGGACGGGCGTAGCCGCGGAAATCAACTTTCACACCAACGAGCCGCATCCGACGTTCGTGCAGATGTGCCTTGAGTCGGGGGTCCGGCTGACCTTCGGCAGTGACGCCCATGAACTCTGGGAAGTCGGTGAGTTCTTCGGCCACCTGAAACTGCTTGAGCGGCTTGGCGTCAGCGGCGATCCCACCCCCTTCCTGCTGACGCCGCAGTGTCTTGCTGCCTTGCTCAAGCCGTAAATATAATCGATGCAAACCAACCTATTTGGCCGTGACCCTTGCGAAGGCTGTGATGTTCATACCCGCTGTGTTCACCGTCGCGATGGTTTTCACAGGAGATCATAAGCGTGATGCATTTTGGTGTAATTGGTGCGGGCGGACGTGGGAGTATTGCCAAACTGGCGCATCGCCCCGACGATGGATTTGAGTTGAAGATCGTTTGCGATACCCGTCATGAAGTGCATAACGAGTACCGTCAGGAGTTTGGCGACCAAGTTATAGCTACAGACGACTGGCGACAGGTCATTGCACGCGATGACCTGGACGCAGTATTCATTGCCACGCCCGATTATCTGCATGAGGAACATGCCGTCGCCGCGCTGGAGCGAGGGTTGGCCGTTTACCTTGAAAAACCAATGGCGATCACGGTCGAAGGTTGCGATCGGATCCTGCAAACCGCCGAGCGTCATGGCGGTCGGCTGTACGTCGGCCACAACATGCGGTTCTTTCCCGTCATGCGGAAGATCAAAGAACTGATCGATGCGAAAACCATCGGCACAGTACAAGCCATCTGGTGTCGTCACTTCATCGACTACGGCGGCGATGCTTACTTCAAGGATTGGCACAGTGAGCAGCGATACAGCACGAGTTTGCTGCTTCAGAAGGCATCGCACGACATCGACATGATTCACTGGTTCGCTGGGGGCCATACGCGCCGCACGGTCGGTATGGGAAAACTTAGCGTCTACAACCAGGTGAACAACCGAAGGGCATCGGACGAAAAAGTTTCCGTCGTTTTCGACAAAGCCAATTGGCCGCCACTGGCGCAGACAAAACTGAGCCCGGTCATTGACGTCGAGGACCACAGCATGATTCTCATGCAACTGGACAACGGCGTACAGGCCAGCTATCAGCAGTGTCACTATACGCCCGACAGCCATCGCAACTACACGATCATCGGCACCGAAGGTCGAATCGAAAATCAGGGTGACTACTCCACTGAGAGTCATCAAGCCGAGGTCAACCTGTGGACCAACCGGGGTGACCAGCATGAAACGATCCGCATTCCATCCACGCCCGGCACACACGGCGGTGCGGACCCAGAGGTTGTGGCAGACTTCCTGCGGTTTCTGGAAACGGGCCATACTCACGGGGCGAGTCCGCTGGATGCTCGGATGAGCGTTGCGACCGGCGTGATGGCCACGCAATCATTGCGGGCGGGAAGTCAGCCCTATGATGTACCTGCCGTTGCTCATCGTGGAAACGCGCATTGAATCTGAATTCTTCCACACGAACAGTAACGGCTTGATCTCATCACGGCGACGCGTTGCTCGCGCCGGCTACCAGCTCGGCGAAGTGCTCGCGGATGCGGTCCAGGATGCGCTCGGCCGCCTGGCCGTCGCCGTAGGGATTGACCGCCTCGGCCATCGCGTCATAGCTCGCGCGATCCGTCAGCAGTTCGCTTGCCGCTTCGACGATCCGCGCCCGGGTGGCGCAGATGGCGATGCTTCTGGTGTTGTCGCCGATCTTTGAAGTCGACCTCTGCGATGAGCAGTACGGCTTTACGTGCTCGATGTGCCTGAACAACGTTTTTGATGTCGTCCGCCATCGCCGCCAACAGCACGGCGTAGACACGCACCAGCGTACGGCCGCCCGCTGCGGCCGCTTCGATGTTCTTTTGAACCTGCCTGCTCATGATCGCCCCCGGCACAGTTGGGACAACGCTTCACGACCACGTGTTTCGGCCTCGATTAGATCCGCTGGGCGGCGGAACGTCATTAGCTCGGCCGACCAGGGGCGCTCATTGCCGCCCCCGGACTCCCGGCTACCCCCAGAAGGGCTGGGCCACGGGCGAGGTGATAACTGCGTACAAAATGTCTCATGTCCGATTGACTTTCAGTCGATCGAGTACATAATGTACTCATGAGGCGGATCATTACGCAGAAACGCTTGCGGCGGTACGCCAAAGCCTACCCGCAGGCGCGCGCATCGCTGGAGCATTGGGAACGCGTCGTGCTGGCGGCGGAATGGCACAACCCGGCCGACGTGAAAGCAACCTTTAACGACGTGGACCCCGTGACCGTCGGCAGCGGCAACACCGTGCACGTGTTCAACATCCAGCGCAACGAGCACCGGCTTGTCGCGGCGATCCACTTCAACACCGGCCAGGTCTACGTGCTCCGGCTGATGACGCACAAGGAATACGACCGCAGCCCATGGAAGGATGAGTTATGAGAACCGCAACACCCACCCATCGTGATCCATTGCCGAAAACGTTCGAGCGGTTGAACGCGATACATCAGTTGCGTCCGATCAAGGATGATGCCGACTACGACAACGCTGTCGAACTGGTCGACCGCCTGGCGGTATTGGCCAAGCCCACGCCCGACCAAGCCGACTACCTCGCCACGCTTACCGAACTGATCGCCAGGTACGACCATGACCACTATGCGGCCGACGTGCCGGCGGCATCGCCGATCGAAGCGCTCAAGTACCTGATGGAACAGAACGACATGAGCGCGTCGGCCATGGGCGAGTTGCTGGGCAACCGTTCGCTGGGCTCGAAGCTGTTACGCGGCGAACGGCAGTTGAGCAAAACCCACATTCGCATTCTGGCGGAACGCTTCAAGGTGAATCCGGCGCTGTTCCTATAAGACGACACATGAGCGTCGCGGTGATGAATGGAGATTTTCGGCATGAACGCAGATGGAGCAGACAGCCGAGGCCGATTAACAAGAGCACAAACGGTGGCTGATCGTGAACGGTGTGAACGGCGGCCTAAAAGAAACTATGAGAAAAAATGCAGCCAGCCTATCGCCTGTGGGCACGGTCCAGGATCATACACGGCAGGTGGCTGATCACGGTGGTCAGCCCGGCGATGGATCCTGACGAAGGAGGCTGACCATGCGGATTCTGGCACTGGATCTGGGCAAGACCAAGAGCGTGGCGTGCGTTTACGAGGGAACCGGCGACGAAGCCGTCTATCGGTCAGTGCGAACCGGTCCGGCCTCGCTGCACGAACTGGTGGTCGAGCTTGAGCCGGACCGAGTCGTGTTTGAGATCTGCCCGGTGGCGGGCTGGCTGGCGGACCTGGTGGGGGCGCTGGCCATCGAGTTGCCGGTGGTGAACGTGGCCCACGATGCCTGGCGATGGCGCAACGTCCGGGCCAAGAGCGATCGGCTCGATGCCCTGAAGCTGGGCAGCTCTCGGCGATGGCCCGTCGGTTGCTGGTGGTCTGCTGGGCGATGCTGCGCGACGGCAGCGACTGGCGAGATCCCCTCGCCGTGGAAGCAACGGCCTGATGTGATGCGGTGGCAAGGAATCAGGGGAGTGAACTCGAGATACTGACGAGGCATGTTCGACGTGATCGCCATCGACGACAGCCCGGCCCGACTTTGCGTTTGAAGCGCGCCTATGAGAATGGGCGTCGTCGTTTTGTTGCATGAGCCCGCGGATGACAGGCCCACCGGCTCCGTGGCAGCTCGGATAGAAGAGTGAACCGATCTCGCTGGACGGCTGATTGGATCTTGGGCTTGACAGGCTGGCTCATAGAAAAGCCGGGCCTCCCGGCGGTGGTGCTGATGTGGGATCATCGTCCCAGGTGTAACGGGCTGATCACGTGGATCGCCCAAGGACGTGAACTTGCACATGAGACCCGACATGAGCACGATTCTCGCGATTGACCTGGGCAAATTCAAGAGCGTGGCCTGCGTATATCAGTTCGGCACCGGCGACGCCACGTTCCAGACGCTGCCCACGACGCCCACGGCATTGCACGACCTGATCGTCAATGTTCAACCAACACGCGTGGTGATCGAAGTCGGCTCCGCGGCGGGCTGGATCAAGGACCTGTGTGAAGTGTTGAACGTGCCGATCGAGGTGGCCAATCCCAATCACGACGCGTGGCGATGGAAGCACATCAAGCGTAAGACCGACAAGGACGATGCCTTGAAGCTGGCACAACTCTCGGCCATGGGGCAACTGCCCACCGTGACGTTGCCGAGCACGAAAGTGCGACAGTGGCGCAGCTTGATTACCTACCGCCACACGCTGGTCAGCCGACGCACGGCAATCAAGAACAGCATCCGCTCAATTCTGGATTCTCAGGGCCTGACGCACGCCAGCGGCAAGTCGGGTTGGACGGCGTCTTCGATCGCATCCCTGGGCACACTGGCACAGCCGTTGACCGAGGTATCCCCGGACGCGTTGTGGCGTGGACAATTGCATGTGGAACTGGACGCGTTGGCGCAGGTACAGCAGTTGATCGATCAGGTCGAAGCCAAGCTTGAGGCAATGGCCCAAGCCGATGCGCAGGTGGGTTTGCTGCGGACGGTTCCCGGTGTCGGCCCGCGTCTGGCTGAGACGGTGGTGGCAATGATCGACGATCCGAAACGGTTTGGCAACGCCAAGCAGGTGGGGGCGTATGGCAGCGTGGCCGATCCGCAGCAGCCGCTGCGTCGGCGACTGCGTGAGCTGGCGACGACGCGTGTGGCATATGGCGATCGTCGGCTGCACATTCTGCCTCGGCGGGAAGGTTGGCAGGTGAACGCCAAGCGGGTCTATCGACTGTACATGGAGGAGGGACTGGTGATGCGTCAGAAGGTGCCACGTCGTCGCGTGGCGTGTCAGAAGCGCGAGGTTCGGCCGACAGCGTCGCGGAAGAACGAGCGATGGTCGATGGACTTCGTGTCGGATCAGCTGTTCGACGATCGGCGGTTTCGGGTGCTGACGCTGGTCGACAACCACACGCGGGAATGCCTGGCATTGCATGCAGCACCGCGGATCCGGGGCATTGATGTGGCGCAGGTGGTCGAGCGGGTTGCGGCGGCGCATGGGACGCCCGAGGCGATTCAGGTCGACAATGGGCCGGAATTTATCTCGCGTGATCTGGACCTGTGGGCGTACTGCAGCCAGGTGAAGCTGGACTTCAGTCGGCCTGGCAAGCCGACGGACAACGCGACGATCGAGTCGTTCAACGCCCGCTTCCGCCAGGAATGCCTGAACAGCCACTGGTTCTTGAGCTTGGCCGATGCACGGGAGAAGATCGAAGCGTGGCGGGAGGATTACGCCCAGCAGCGGCCGCACAGTAGCCTGGGCAACATGGCCCCGGCGGTGTTCGCCGCTCGGCATGGGCCTACGGCTCCGGCTGCGCCTACGCCTTCGGCCCATGCCGAGGTACCATGACCAAGGAGCGTCAAAGCTCGCATCTGGGGTGGACCAAGGACGGGGGCAGGACCAAGCAACCGTTCGACTAACATAGAGGTGGTACAAACCATGGGGGCAGGTCAGTACGACTGCATCTCAAACGCCTGCACGAACAGGGACTGGCAAGCAGCACTGCACAATCCCGGCCAATGGGACGTCCGGCGCAGATGTGGGAGTTGACCGACCAGGCCGACAGGCTGTTCCCCTCCGGCTATGCGGAATTGACGCTCGACCTGGTGCAGTCGATGCAGCATGCGTTCGGGGCGCGGGGGATGCACAAAATTCTTGCGGTGCGGAAGCAGCAGCAGAAACAGGCCTACCTGGAGCGCATGAAAACGCGAAAGTCGCTAGCCGGCCGACTCAGTGTGCTGGCAGACATCCGCACACGTGAAGGCTACATGGCCGAGGTGCTGCGAAATGAAGACGGCTCATATGACTTGATTGAAAAGCACTGCCCTATCTGCGTGGTGGCGAAAAACTGCACCGATTTGTGCTGGAACGAGTGGGAGTTGTTCGAGGAAGTGCTCGGCGACAATGTCAAGATCGCCCGCACCGAGCATCTCGTTCAAGGCGCCCGCCGATGAGTGTACCGGGTCACGACGAACGCCGGCGTAAAACAGTGAAGAACAGCATCGGGCCTGCCCCGCTGAAAGCCAAAGGCGCTTATCTGCCTTGGAGCTGCTCGAATTATGCGGGACGACCTGCTCGCGATAGACTAATCCTGCAGCCACCGGCCAGCGTCGCCGCGAGCCATACGGAACCCCCGGGTGCCGCGACCTTGTCGCTGCGGCAGCCCTTTCATCGCATCATGATCAAACGTCGGAGGGATCAATTATGGATCCGGCAACCGTGATTCTCCTGCTCGTGCTTCTGGGTCTGATCGTGATCGTCGGCCTTTGGGTCGCGATGGCGTACAACCGCCTGGTGCGCAAGCGCGTGCAGGCTGAAAACGCATGGTCTCAGATCGACGTGCAACTCAAACGCCGACACGACCTGATCCCTAACCTCGTCGAAACGGTCAAGGGCTATGCCAGCCACGAGCGCGAAACGCTTGAGTCGGTCATCCGTGCCCGGCAGCAGGCGGTCGACGCATCGGGCATCCAGGACCAGGCCCAGGCGGAAAACCTGCTCACCGGTGCGCTGCGGCAACTGTTCGCCCTCTCCGAAAGCTACCCCGACCTCAAGGCCAACCAGAACTTCATGAAGCTTCAGGAAGAGCTCACCGGCACGGAGAACCGCATCGGCTTCGCGCGACAACACTTCAACAACACCGTCGGTCAGTACAACACGGCCGTCCAGCAGTTCCCCACCAATGTGATTGCGGGCACGTTCGGTTTCCAGCAGCGCGACTTCTTCGAGATCGAAGACCCGGGCCACCGCGAAGCGCCCGAAGTGAAATTCTGAACGTGTGGGTTACACCAGGTGGAAAGCGCAGAGGCGATCAGCCATGAGCAAAGGGCAAGCGACGATTCACGCCTATCCACCGGGCACGACGTTTCACGATCTGATTCGCCGAAACAAGCGCAACAGCGTCTTCCTGGTGCTGCTGATGATGGTGCTGGCGGCGGCGCTGTTCATGGCTGTGGCGGCGGCGTTGATGGCGTTCACCGCGGAAGCGATCGGGTGGGAGGGGTTGGCATTGGCCGGCGGTCTGGCTGTGGTGGTGGTGACGGTGGCGAGCTTATGGAGTTACTACCGCGGCGGGCGGGCAATGCTGCGTGCCAGCGGGGCCAGCAAGGTCGAGCGTGATCAGGACCTGGAGTTGTTCAACGTCGTCGAGGAACTGACCCTCGCCGCCGGCCTGCCGATGCCGGAGGTGTATCTGATCCCGAGCAAGGCGCTCAACGCCTTCGCCACCGGCCGAGACCCCGAGCACGCGGCGGTGGCGATCACCACCGGCCTGCGGGCGAAGCTCACCCGGGATGAAATGCAGGCGGTGATGGCTCATGAGCTGGCGCACGTCCGCCACTACGACATTCGGCTGACGATGATGGTCGCCACACTTGCCGGGCTGATCGTGATGACCGCCGCGACACTGCAACGGTCGGTCTTCTACGGCAGCATGGGCCGACGACGTCACGGACGGATGGGCCGGCATCGCGGCGGGATCCAACTCGGCGGTGGCGGCGGCGGCCGAAGCGGCAAGGGCGGCGGCGGGTTGGTGATCGTGCTCGCGGTGGTGGCGGTGGTGCTGATGATCATCGCGCCGATCCTGGCGCGGATGATCCAGATGGCGGTCAGCCGACAGCGCGAATACCTCGCCGACGCCGGTGCCGTGGAACTGACCCGACACCCGCAGGCCCTCGCCAGCGCGTTGAGCAAGCTCGTCGCCGACCACACGCCGCTGAAGCAGGCCAACGACGCGACGGCCCATGCGTACATCGTGAACCCGATCCTCAATGCACGCCACAAGGAAAACTGGGCGTCCATGATGAGCACGCATCCCCCGGTGAAAGATCGCATCGACCGTATCCTGGCGCTGGCGCAATAAGCATTTGATGATGTTCGACGGCGTGATGGACAAGCTTATGCAGCGCGACAGCCTGCTAGTTTTTTGGCAAATGAATGCTTATGGTTCTTCACGTGCCAAACGTTGGCGGCCTGCTTGTCGGCAAACGTCTTGATCATGCCCCATACAACGCACCGCGTTAGTAACGCCAAGCGTTGTGGCCAAACTAGCTGCTACGGACATTCATTCGGTGTCGTGATGCCGGCGGCGAGCCAAATGAAGCTGGCGAAGTTGGCGACTTTCTTTTCGTAGCGGGTGGCGATGCGCCGACACTGCTTGATCCGCCGAAAGAATCGCTCGATGACGTTGCGGTGTTTGTAGCGTTGACGGTCATAGCGCTTCCTGCGCTTGCGGGTAGGGTTGGGCTTGATGCACGCCCGGGCTTTCATCTGGCGAATCAACCGGCGGATCGCGTTGCTGTCATACGCCGCGTCGGCCAGGACGTGGTGAACATGCAGGCCTTCGAGCAGCGCCGGGGCCTGCGGGGCGTCGCCGCGTTGGCCGGGCGTGAGGATCAGACGCAGCAATTGGCCGCGATCGTTGACCGCCGCATGCGGCTTGCTGGTCAGCCCGCCGCGTGTCGGCGTCGTGTTTTTTTCACCTCGTCGCCGGCGTCCTGTGGACGCGGTCGGATGCGCTTTGACGCTGGTGGCATCCAGTTGCACCTCGTCGTGCTCACCCGCCAGGTCCGCCTCGCCGAGCGCCCGGCCGACCCGTTCCCACACGCCGGCCGCACACCAGCGGTCGTATCGCTTCCAGATGGTGTTGGGCCTGCCGAACCGCTCGGGCAGGTCGCCCAAGGGATACCGGTCTTGAGCACGTAGAGCACCGCGTTGACGAACAAGCGGTTGTCGCTCGCCGTGCGGCCGGGATCGCCGACCTTGCCCGGCAACAGGTGCTGAATGCGGTCCCATTGCTCATCCGTGAGTTCGTGGCGTCGTCGCATGATGGCCCTCCATGGCCAAATCAAACCATAGGCGGACCTGCGGGGAATGTCCGTAGCAGCTAGTCGATCTGCCGCCGTACCATTACGGGGTTGTGTTCACGAAGCGTTGAGCGCTCACGATCGCTGATGGGGCCGCTCATCCTGGCTCGCGCTCTGATGCATTTCCGCGGGGCACCGAAATCCGATGAAGCGGCAGACTGCTACAATTTACATCATCGCTTCCACTGGGTCGTCGTTACTGTTGGGAGTCGGAGTACATTGGCTAAAATCCATCTGGGATGCGGTGCATGATGAGCAATACACCTGTCACGACAGCGGATCGGAATCTGCCTCTGATCGTCATTGGTGCGGGGGGGCATGCGCGTGTTTTGCTGGATCTGTTGCGAAGTCTTGGCCGACAGGTGTTTTTCATCACGGACCATGATTCTGCTCAGCACGGCAGGACGATTGAAGGCGTGCTCGTACGGGGAGGTGACGACGCGGTATTCGAGCACGCGCCCAATTCTGTGCGTCTGGTGAATGGCATCGGCTCGGTGTGTTTGCCCCAAATTCGTCGCCGTGTGTTCGAGCGATTTACGAAGGAGGGTTATCAGTTCGCAACACTGATTCACCCCTCGGCGACCGTGTCGCAATCGGTCCGGCTGGAACAGGGGGTGCAGATCATGGCGAACGCGACGATCCAGCCCGGCGTCAGGCTCGGCCGAAACACGTTGATCAACACCACGGCGTCGATCGACCACGACTGCATCGTGGAGGATCATGTTCACATTGCACCGGGCGTGACCCTCAGTGGCAATGTGACGGTGGGCGATACCAGCCACCTGGGAACCGGTGCGACGGTGATTCAGGGGGTTCAACTGGGCGATCACGTGCTGGTCGGGGCGGGCGCGGTCGTGGTGAGGGCGGTCGCTGCTCGCACGAGGGTGATCGGTGTGCCGGCCCGGCAGGTGGGCGATGCCGACCGCGCCGATATGGCAAACGAGCCGACGGTTGGCGGGGCGAGCCCACGGTTCAACGTCATGCTTTCGGCGGCCGGCCGACGCGTTGCGTTGCTCAAGTTGCTACAGCAATCGCTGAGTGAATTGAGGCAGGACAGCTACGTGGTGGCGACAGATATCTCACGTTGCAGCTCGGCCTTTCAGTTGGCCGAGGTCGGTTGTCTGGTTCCCAGTTACTCCAGCGCCGATTGTCTTGAGCAGATGCTCGAAATCTGTCGGACCCACGCGGTTCGCCTCATTGTGCCCACCATCGATCCGGACCTGAGTTTCTTCAGTCAACACCAGCGGAGGTTCGAGCAGATCGGCGCGCAGATCATGATTGGATCGGTCGAGACGATCCGCATCTGCAACGATAAGCAGATGACGCACGACTGGCTGGTCGCGCATGACTTTCCGACCATGCGGCAAACCAGCGCGACGGCGCTTCTCGACGATGCGAGCGACTGGCGTTTTCCGCTGTTTGCCAAACCGCGACGTGGCTCATCCTCGACGGGCGCCACGGTGGTGCGAGACATCAATGAACTGCGCATCGTGACCGCGGCAGGCGACTACATCGTCCAGGAACTTGCCGCCGGGCAGGAATATACCGTTGATGTGTATGTTGACCGGCAGGGCCGATGTCGATGCGCCGTGCCGCGACAACGACTGGAAACTCGAGGCGGTGAGGTGAGCAAGGGGGTCACTGTTCGTTGTGAGCCGGTGCAGGAACTTGCTTGTCACATTGCCGAGGCGCTTCCGGGCGCGTGGGGGGTAATGAACGTGCAGGTGTTTTTTGATGCGCGGACGCAGGCAATGCAGGTCTGCGAAATCAACGCGCGCTTCGGCGGCGGCTACCCGCTGACTCATCAGGCCGGTGCTCCAATGACGCGATGGATGATCCGCGAGGCACAGGGGCTGTCGATCGATGCTGCGAAAAACGAGTGGGCCGAGGGTCTGGTCATGCTTCGCTATGACGAAGCGGTGTTTGTTTCCCGCGATCAGGCTGGGTTGTCGGTGAACAACGTACCTGCCGCCGCGAAGTCGTTACCGTCCGAGGCCTGAAGGGGCATATCGTTATTGGAAACACCATGAGCCGGGCACTGATCCTGTTCGACATTGACGGCACGCTGATGCTCACCGGCGGTGCGGGAAGCCGATGCCTCCGCCGGGCGGGCCGGGCCATCCTCGGCGAAGCCTTTCAATGGTGCCCGGTGCAATCCGGGCTGCTCGACCCGCAGATTTTCGCCCAACTGGCTCAACATAATGGTGTTGATCAACCGGACTTACTGCACGACATGTTCCGCAAATGTTACCTGCGCGAACTGGAGCAGGAACTGGCGCACATCGGCGATGACGTCGTGGTGCTGCCGGGCGTACGAGCGTTGCTCGATGCGTTGCTGACCCGTGCACACGAGTATGGCGATGTGACGCTCGGCTTGCTTAGTGGCAACTACCGCCGTGCCGCCGAGCTCAAGCTTGCCGCTGCCCACCTTGACTGGGCTACCTTCACCATCACCGCACTGGCGGAAGATGGGCAAAGCCGTGACGACCTCCCCTTGGCGGCCATGCGACAGTACCAGGGACTGAAAGGCACGCCCGTGCGGGCGCGGCACGTCGTGATCATCGGCGACACTCCGCGCGACGTGGCGTGCGCCAAGGCGCATGCGTGCCAAATCATCGCCGTGGCCACCGGGTTTTACAGCATGGAGCAACTACGAGCCGCCGGTGCCCGGCACGTGCTGCCGAACCTGGCGCATCCCGATGCCTTCCATTATGTGATGCGTTGTGCAGGGCTGATGGCGGATCAGCCTGTGGACGACGGCGATCAATCGTCGACCAGCACGTAGAGATCGCCTCCGGCCCCCCCCACGGCCGATCGTCCTTTTATCGTGGTGCGGGCGGATGTAACCGGTTCATTGGCTCACAGCGTAACACACTGCCTCGGGGGCCTTTTCAATAAACGAGTTCCGCGGCTATAATCACGTTCCATTGCCCCAGATACGTTCAACCCATTTTTACTGGCCAGGCACGTTTCATGACCACACCCGCCAGCAGCAGCCTCGACCTCGGCACCGTGCTTCACGCCGTTGGGCAGGTCCTGCAAAACGTCGACCCTCCCGTACCGCTGCACACGCCCACTTTCGCTGGCAACGAGTGGGGCTATGTCAAAGAATGCATTGACACCGGCTGGGTCTCTTCCGCAGGCGCGTATGTGACGCGATTCGAAGAGGCGATTCAGGCCTACACCGGGGCAAAGCATGCTGTGGCTGTGGTCAACGGCACTGCCGCGCTGCACATCACTCTCCGCCTCGCCGGCGTCCAGGCCGACGACGAAGTGCTCGCCCCCTCGCTCACCTTTGTTGCCACCGCCAATGCCATTAACTACTGCCAGGCCACCCCGCACTTCGTCGAGGTGAACGAAGTGACGCTCGGTGTCTGCCCGCAACGGCTCGCTGACTACCTTGGCGCCAATGCCGAGCGCCGCGCGGGGACGCTCCACAACCGCCACACTGGCAAACGCATCGCAGCCCTCGTCTGTATGCACGCTTTCGGCCATCCCTGCGACATGGCCAGCCTGCTCGAGGTCTGCCAACGCTACAACCTCCCCCTCGTCGAAGACGCCGCCGAGTCGCTCGGCTCGTTCTACAACAACCAGCACACCGGCACACTCGGCAGGCTCGGCATCCTCAGCTTTAATGGCAACAAGATCATCAGCACCGGCGGCGGCGGGGCCATCCTCACCAACGATGATGAACTCGCCGCCACGGCCCGACACATCACCACCACGGCCAAGCTCCCCCACGCCTGGGCCTACGTCCACGATCAGGTCGGCTACAACTACCGCCTGCCGAACCTCAACGCCGCACTCGGCGTCGCGCAGATGGAACAGTTGCCCAACCTCGTCGAGCAGAAGCGCCGGATCGCTCAGCGATACCTCGACGCGTTCGCCGACGTCGAGGGCGCGACCATCCTCGCCGAGCCGACCAATGCCCGCAGCAACTACTGGCTCAACGCCCTCGTACTCGATGCGAAATGCGCCGCCGCCCACGCCGACCTGCTCCAGGCCATGCACGATCGTCAGTGGCTCGTTCGGCCGATCTGGATGCCCATGCACCGGCTTGGCATGTACCAGCACTGCCCACGCGCTCAGCTCAGCGTCACCGAATCGCTCGCCGCACGCGTGGTCAATCTGCCCAGTAGTGCTCATCTGGCACAGCAGATTGGTGGCGCGTAATTCATGAACCAGGACCGTATTGCGTGTTTTTAATCAGGTCGGGCCACTATCGCGCCGATGAATAATCGGGTACTCTCGCAGGCTTGATCCCGTGCCCCCGGAACCCCGGCCTCTGGAGCTTCACGCCCCCATGACTGAAGACGTCATCCTCAAACTCATCGGCCGAACCGAGCCGCTGTTCAGCGAAGACCTCGCCCGTGTCGGTGACGAACTCGCCCAACGCATCCGTGACTCACGACTGCTGGTCATCGGCGGTGCAGGCTCCATCGGCGGGGCTGTCGTCAAAGAGCTGTTCCAACGCTCGCCCAAGGCCCTGCATGTTATTGACATCAACGAAAACAACCTCACCGAGATCGTCCGCGATGTCCGCAGTTCCTATGGCTACATTGAAGGCGACTTTCGCACCTTCTGCCTCGACTGCCACACCGACCTCTTCGATGCCTTCATCAAAGCCCAGGACCGCTACGATATCGTCCTGAACTTCTCCGCCCTCAAGCACGTGCGCAGCGAGAAAGATCCTTTTACCCTCATGCGCATGATCGACGTCAACATCTTTGGCACCCAGCGCACCATCGATGCCGCCGCCGCCAGCGGCTGCCCTCGCTACTTCTGCGTCTCCACCGACAAGGCCTCCAACCCCGTCAATATGATGGGGGCCTCCAAGCGCATCATGGAAATGTTCCTCACACGCGCCAGTAAGCAGATCGAAGTCTCCAGTGCCCGCTTCGCCAACGTCGCCTTCTCCGACGGTAGCCTCCCGTTCGGCTGGCTTCGTCGGCTGGAAAAACGTCAGCCGCTCGCCGCGCCAAATGATGTGCGCCGTTACTTCGTTACTGACCGTGAAGGTGCGATGCTTTGCCTGCTGTCCACCTTCTTCGGCCACAACCGCGACCTGTTCTTCCCAAAGCTCAGCGAGAAACTCCACCTGATCACCTTCGCCGACATGGCCCGCCGCTTCCTCGCCGACCTTGGCTACGAGCCGGTTGAATGCGAGACGGAAGACGACGCGCGCGCGAAGGTAGCCGAGCTTGCGCCGCAGAAGAAATGGCCCTGCTATTTCTTCACCAGCGACACCACTGGCGAGAAAGATTTCGAAGAATTCTACACCGACGAAGAGCAGGTCGACTGGGACCGCTTCATCGACGCAGGCGTCGTGCAGAACGAGGTAAACTGGGACGAAACGAAGCTCACCCGCTTCGTCGAACAGATCCGCGCCATGCGACAGGCCGGCCAGTGGACCAAGCCGCAGTTGGTGGAATTGTTCAACGACACGCTCAACACCTTCGCTCACGCGGAGAAGCACCGATACCTCGACGAGCGGATGTAACCATGAAGCGATTGTTCGACGTTTTTGCCTCGGGCTTCGCCCTGCTGCTGGTCGGGCCGATGTTCCTGCTCGTGATGCTCATCCTTCGCCTCACCGGCGAAGGCAAGGTTTGGTATCGCCAGCCGCGTGTGGGCTACAAGGGCCGCGAGTTCCAAGTGCTCAAGTTTGTGACCATGCTTGAAAAAAGCGAATCAATGGGCACACAGGACATTACGCTTCGCAACGATCCGCGCGTGCTGCCCGTCGGCCGTGTGCTGCGCAAGGCTAAAATCAACGAGCTGCCGCAGATCATCAACATCCTTAAGGGCGATATGAGCGTCGTCGGCTGGCGGCCGCTGATGCCCAAGAGCTTCGCAATGTACCCCGAGCATGTGCAGGCGCAGATCATCAATGTTCCCCCAGGCCTCACGGGTATCGGCTCGATCATCTTCCGCGACGAAGAGGCCATCGTCGAAGCCTCCGATCTTGAACCCCGCGAGGTCTATGAGCAAATCATCGCCCCCTATAAGGGCGAACTCGAGCTGTGGTATCAGAAGCATCAGAGCTTCTGGCTGGACATGAAAATCATCTTCGCCACCGCATGGATGGTGCTTCGCCCCACCAGCACCGCGTACCTGCGCTGGTTCTCCAACCTCCCCCCGCGGCCGGAAGCCCTTGAGCCCAAGGCGACCCGAGGTCGCCACGAGCCCGCCGCCTCCGCCTGAGCATAGCGATTCAACGCATCAACCTTACTTAGGCGCTGACGATATTCTCCCGCCATCCCACCGTCTTGCGCATTACCCCCCGCGTGTCGACGATCAACTGCGCGTGTTCCGCAATCATCGGCCAGTCGTACCAGCTGTGGTGCGTGGCGATCAGCACGCAGTCGTAACTCGCGAGGCGCTCATCATCCAGCGTGATGCTGCGCATCTGCAGGTCGTGCTTTCGCATCTTCTGCGTGGTCGGCACGTGCGGATCGTGGTAATCGACGTTGGCGCCCATTGCCTGAAGCGCTTCAATCAACTCGAAGCTTGGACTCTCGCGCACATCGTCCACGTCTGGCTTGTATGCCAGCCCCAGCACCAGCACCTTCGATCCCTTCACCGGTTTGCAATGATCGTTCAACGCCATCACCGTCCGTTCGATGACGTAGCGCGGCATGTTGTGATTCACCTGTCCCGCCAACTCGATGAACTTTGTCGCCTGCCCGAACTCGCGCGCCTTCCACGTCAGGTAGAACGGATCGATCGGAATGCAGTGGCCGCCCAGCCCTGGCCCCGGGTAGAACGCCTGGAAGCCGAACGGCTTGGTTGCCGCTGCGTCTACCACCTCCCACACGTCAACATCCATCGCTGTAAGGATCACTTTCAACTCGTTCACCAGCGCGATGTTCACCGCCCGGTAAACGTTCTCCAGGATCTTCGCCGCCTCCGCAACCTCCGCCGAACGAACCGGAATCACTTCACGGATCGCGTGCCGGTACAACGTCGTCGCCAGTTCGCCCGATGCCTCATCAATCCCACCCACCAGTTTGGGAATTGTCTGTGTGCTGTGGTCCCGTCGGCCCGGGTCCTCACGCTCCGGCGAATAGGCAAGGTAAAAATCCTTGCCGCACACCAGACCCCCCGCCTCCAGGCGAGGCAGCATCACGTCGCGCGTCGTGCGCGGATAGGTCGTCGATTCCAGCACGATCAACTGCCCCGGCCGAAGCTGTCGAGCAATCGCGTCGGCCGTCTTTTCAATGTAGGATAGGTCCGGCTCAAGGTGCATGCCCAGCGGTGTGGGCACGCACACCAGGATCGCGTCAGGCTCGTTGAGACGGCCAAAGTCGTCCGACACGTCGAACCGCTCAGACGTTGACATCTGCTTCACAAAATCGGGGCCGAAGTGCTTGAGATAGCTTTCGCCTCGCCGCAGCATGGCGATCTTCTCGCCATCGATGTCAAAGCCCATCACGCGCATCCCCGCTTCCCAGAAGCTGCGGATCAGGGGTAGCCCGACGTAGCCCAGCGCGACGACACCGACCACTGCCGAGCCATTGTCAATACGGGCCTTCAAGTCCATATACGGTTCTCCAGTGGGAGGCGTGGTGGGTCGGATAGCCTACCGACGAGCAGGTCACAACGCGGCTTCCTCGTTCTGTTCATCGGCATCTGTTGGCCGACTGTCCAGTTCTCCAATCAGATCGATCAGTGGACGAACCACGTTCTGGCGGTTCAAAGCGCTTTCCGCCACCTGCCGCGCGTGGTTGGCCATCGTGCGACGCAGTTCGGAATCGTCGGCCAGTTCGCGTATCGCGGCCACGAAATCCCCCGGCCGGTCCTGCGCCGCCGAGCGGCCGGCCTCGTGCTGCCGAAGAATGTCCGCCTGCCAGCCCTCGTAATTCAGCACGATCGGCAAGCCCGCAGCGAGGTAGTCAAAGTACTTGTTGGCACAGTTCAGCTCAAGGATCGGAATCGGCGAGACAACCATTAGCCCCACGTCCGCCGTGGCCAGAACGTCCGCGAGCTCCTGCTTCGGCAGGGCATCCAGAATCAGCACGTTCTCCAGCCCCTCGTCGTGCACTCGCTTGATCAAGTGTGGCTTCTCCCGGCCGTGACCGATCAGTACGAACCGCACGTTCGGCCGGTCCCTCAACAGCACCGCCGCGTCGAGCACCGCATCCAGCCCATTCACCTTACCCATCGCCCCCGTGTGAACGCATAGTGTTTTGCCCGCCAGCCCGTGCGCCTCGCGAAATGCCGATCCGTCCCGGTCCGGCCGAAATAGGTACGTGTCGCACGCATTGGGTACGACGAGGACAGGCTTTTGCTGTCCGCCAAGCTTGCCGGTAATGTCGTCTGCCAGATCCTGGTTCATCGCCACGACAAACCGTGCCGAGCGATAGATCCGCTTTTCCAGCACCCGCAACAGCCCCCCCACGAACCGGTTGCGTATCACCCCAAGGGCAATCGGCACGTCCGGCCAGAGGTCCCGCACTTCAAAGCCGTACGGCCGCCGTCGCAGCCACTTCGCCGCCAGCGCACACACACCCACCGTCAGCGGCGTGCTCGTGGCATAGATTAAATCAATTTGCTTCTCCCGCACAGCGATCGCCGAGGCTTTGACCATGAACGAGAGAAAGCTGCGAATCCGCCTCACGTACCCCATCGTCTGGTCGTAAGGCGTCATCAGTACGATGCACGGAATGCCCGCCACATCCCCCCGCCGCACCGGCCCCTCGCCGGCCGGCAACTCCTCGGGGCGCAGTTGTGCTGAACTCGTCAGCATTGTCACCACATGCCCCGCCGACTGCATGGCCCGGGCGATTTCATAGCTCCGCGTGCCTGTGGTCCCCTGAGGGGTGGCGAAGTATTGATGGATGTAGAGAATTCGCATGCAAAGCCTGATTAAAACGTGGTTTATGTGTGCGAGGCTGCGCTGTCCTCGTACGGGAAACCGAGCCCGTGTTACCTGTCGCTAATTGCCGACCCGGTCAAGCATTACGGTTCATGCATGGCCCGCTCCGGGTCGCTACGATGAATATCGTTCACTCCAGCGCCTCGGTCTGCCGCGGGTGCTGACAAGGTCCTGTTAAATCCCCTGTCCGCAGTCTTGACTCATAGGATCTGAGGTCGTTAAGCTTAGTCTGAATTTGAGGTTTCGCAATTCGGCAGAATCCACGTCGTCGCGTCTCACTCGGTTGGGGGCTTGGCAAGGCACTTGGGGCGAACTTTTCTGGAAGGGGGGGCGAAAATGTCTTAGGCGGGGTGCTATGTGGGGCGTCAGAGTTTCGGGCCCAGGGGGGGATCCTATCTCCTTATCCTTTATATGATTGGGAAAAAATATCATGAAACGCGTCAAAGGGTTTACACTAATCGAACTTCTGGTGGTGATATCCATCATTGCCCTACTCATCGGCATCTTGCTGCCCGCACTTGGTGCGGCCCGCAATACCGCCCGGCGGATTCAGAGCAATACGCAACTACGGGGTATCCATCAGGGCATGGTGGTATTCGCGCAAGAGAATAACGGATGGTTTCCGGGTATGACCAGCCGGGGGGAGATCATCGACTCGTCGGAGGTGCCGCACGCCAGCAACGCGGGTACAATTCCACTCACTCGATTGCTCATCCTAATACAAGGCAATTTTTTCACCGGTGAATATGCGAATAGTCCGGCGGACAACGATGTTGGGCCTTGGTCAGAGGAACTTGCAGCCAACCCCGTCGGCATCACAGACACCGGGGATTTCCTTTCATACGCCATGTTATCACTTCGCACCTCGCCATTTACGCCTGCTTTCGAGCGGACCGAGGAATGGCAGGAAAGCTTTAACTCTTCCGCAGCCGTGCTCTCCGATCGAAATACCGGGGCCAACGCGACAACTCAGGCCAGCAGCCTCTGGACAAGCAAGGACAGCGGCGACTGGCGGGGTGGCGTTGTTTTCAATGACAATCGGGTAGAATTTATGACGTCAGCGGTCATCGAGCGAACGCGTTACGGCAACAAGGTCTATGACGAAGATCACCTTTTTGTGAGTGATGACGCGACCAATCAAGGCGATGCGGCCATGACGTTTTCGCGAAACGGTACAAGTGCGGCCCATTACTGGAGCCAGAACTGAACGCGATGCGCTTGCGTATTTTGACAACACGACGCCGCCCAGTAAGCAAGCAGTTGTGGCCATTCACAAAGGAATTCGATGCACTTCGAAGGAACACCAGTCCCACTCTATGTGCTGCTGACGAGACCACGGCGTCCGCTAGATCAAATTCGACGCATTCTCATAGGCGCGAAGTGGCGCCAGATGCGGACACTATCGCGAAAGATGGGATACATCGGAGGTACGATCGGTTGGCCTGTTATCGCGATGGTCAGGGCATGCGCGCAGATACGGCAGCATGGGGCTGGGGCGAAACGACTGGTCGGCCGACCGATCTGGAAGCAATGGCTGGAACAGTGGTGGCTCGCATTGTGGCTGGGGTTGCCGCCCCACGTGTACTACATGTACGAGATCTATCGGCCCGAAAGGCGACGTTTAGCCACGGAGTTCTTGCGCAATCAGGAGGTGACGCCGCTGGCGATTCTGGTCAGCGGCGAAGAGACGGCTACGGCTCAGCAGATTCTTAGGGACAAATGCCGGTTCGCCGAACACTGTAAAGCCCACGGATTGGCTACCGCAAAAACGCTGGCGGTTTTCGATCAGGGTGAAGCGGTCGAGGGACACATTCGCTCAGCGGCAGAGATGCCTGCGACCGACCTTTTTGCGAAGCCGCTAGATGGGAACTATGGTCGGGGCCTACACAAGTGGGCGAATGTCGGGCCCAACCGCTACCGCAATGCCGCGGGTGAGGACAGCACAGTCGATCAGGTTTGGCAGACATTGGCTGCGTGTTCGCAGCAGCGGCCCTACCTGTTACAGGAATCCCTGGTAAATCACCCATCACTGCGCGTCTTCGGAGATGGTGCCTTATGTACCGCCCGTATCGTGACGGCGTGCACCAAGGACGGCGACTGTGTTTATGTGGTTGGCGTATTTCGCATGCCGAGAACGAGTTTGGTGGCAGATAACTTCCAGCAGGGTGGCTTGGCTACCGTTGTCGATGAAACGTCAGGTAGGCTGTCCACTGCGGCGGGGAAGGATGCATCGATTGGACGCTTTACCCATCACCCGGTAACCGGCGCACCAATTGAAGGTGCACAGTTGCCTGATTGGGAACAGGCGAAGGCCCTCTGCCTGGCGTCGCATCAAACTTTTGGCGACATCGGCTGGGTCGGCTGGGACGTCGCTTTTACCGATCGCGGCCCTGTGTTGGTGGAAGGAAATTTTGCACCCTCAATTGAGTCAATACAGCGTGCGAGTGGGGCTCCTTTCGCAGGCAGTAACTTGTATTCAATCTGTCTTGAGCGTCTAGAGAGAAAAGGTTATAAATTTAGCCGTGATGACGCACCGGTTGATGTGCTACCACTGACGCGGTAAAGCCCGTAAATGATGCTGGTGGGCTTGACTGCGCGGAGTATCCGTTTTGATCTATAACCCATCGTGACTACTTCAAGCTGTTGAGATGGTCGGGCCACATTGCATCCTCCATCCATACGTGAAAGTTGTTCGGATGAAGCAGCCCCGCGGCTCGCCGTCTTTCGGTACGACGTCGAGCGGGCGCTGGAGCATCATCTGTCTTTGTTTTTTGCCCGTGAACCGGCGCGGCGTTACATTCACGCCACGCTCTATTCCCACGCCGGAATTTTGGTCGAAGTAATTAATAGGACGAAAAAACGGGATTTATGCTACGCATCTGACGTATTTTCGCACTACCGCGAGTTCTACGGCGCCTTGGAGCCGTCGAAATAAGGCGATACGCTACTGGTGATCTTGACGACGAAGTGTTGCCGACGGTGGAGTTGCACTGAACACAGGATTGAGAAGCCAAGTGTTCTCAGCCTGCTAAGTGAAATTGGCCTCGCCCTTGATCGAACAGTTCCAGAAGCTCCATGTCGCTCACCGCCGTGTTGAAGATGGCGATTTCATCCAAGTCGCCGCCCGTCCATGTCGCCACACCCGGGTCGCCGCGTTCGCCGATCGTCAATGGCGATGCCGAAGGGAATAGTGTGCCGCTGAACGTATCTGTATCCACCGTCGTGCCGTCAAGCCAGGCGCTGACGATCGAGACCGGCACGACGGAAGGCGCAAAAATGCCATTGGCCATCGTCGAGCCACACGCTGTTGATATCAACCGCGTTCGTCAGCGAAGTGCCGTTGAGGCTCAGGGCCAGCCGCAACACGCCATTATTTCGGAACGAGATGAACCAACTGAACTCGGTGGTCTGAAGCACGGCAAGAACGTAGCTCAGGCTGGTCGGTACGGCGTCGATGCGCATCCAGAACAGCATGGTGAAATCATCAAAGCCGGAGAGATTTGGATGACTGGGCACTTCGAGCCGCGCCTTGGTGAGTCGAATCCCCCCGTCGTCATCCCGGAACAGTGAGCCGGCCACGCCGGTCACATTGCCACTGACCACCGCGCAATGATGTCCCTGACCGGTCACGTCCGGTAACACGTCAAGGGCGGCCAGCGAACGCCAATAAGCACGAGGGCTCAGCGCCATCATGCGGGCCGCGTAGCCGTCTGGGTTCGTGGCCCCTCGGACAGCTCAGCAAAATTGGGCAACTCAAAGTCGACATACTTGCTCATGTTAATCGCTCCTTATCGCGGTCGTGCGATGCGTCGGCTGGAAGGTGCCGGCAGTATTGGCTCTAACGTCTGTTGCTGCGTCGTGCTGGTGCGCTCCCGAGAGACGCGGAGCGAAGATTGGCCACCCGATGGCCGGCAAGCGACCTCGCACAACGGTTGCCGGTGAGCGATCGTGCGCATCGGGGGGCACGAACCCCGAGGCGGGGCATGTGGTATAATCGGCGAGCAATGCGGTGCAAGTCTTACACTGACCACCGCGGACAAGCTGATGGTCATGACATGGACGCCTCTCCGGGGTTGCATCATCGAATTGCACTATGTTCCGACCGGTCGGTCTGGTGGTGCCGAGGAATTACACTGACGTTGGGTCGCTCCGCTCTGCTCTGTGCTTACCCCGGGTGCTTGCAGGAGGAAGAAAACCTGGCTTTGGTTTGAGCGCGTCCGAATATGTGCCGATCAAGATGAGGGGGTGTCGAGCAACATGCACCCTTGATCCTGTTAGTTGTTTTATGGCAAATGATTCGGCAAAGCGCGGGTCCACAGCAACCGCCGGCGGTAACACCTCGCCCGTCCCGGCAGGCGGAGGTCCTGCGCCCGCCGGCCGTCGACTGGGCATGAAGCGAAATTTCGCGTGGGCGCTGGCGGGCAACGTCGTCTACGGCGCGAGCCTGTGGCTCAGTCTCGTCATCCTGGCCAAACTCACCTCTGCGGCCGATGTGGGCCGGTTTGCACTGGCCATGGCGATCTGCACACCGATTGCCGTGTTTTCCTCGCTGAACCTGCGCAGCGTGCAGGTAACCGACGCTCGCGAGGAGCACCGCTTCGGACATCTGCTGGGACTGCAATTGGCGATGACCGTTCTGGCGATGGCGTTGATCGTCGGTATCGCCGTCGCCGGTGGCCATGACACGCTCACAGCCTGGCTGATCGTGGTCGTCGGCCTAGGCCAGATGGTCATCATGATCCGAGACGTGTTCCTGGCCTTCAGTCAGAAGCACGAGCGGATGGACCAAGTCGCCCAATCAAAAATCATCCTCAGCCTCGGTGCCCTGGTGGCATTGGGCACCATGACTTGGGCCACTGGCAACGTGTTGATCGGCGTTCTGGCGATGCAACTGGTCAAACTCGGTGTCTTTCTGCTCTGGGACCTGCGCGCGACCGGACGCTTGGTACGCGAGTATGTTGGAGAATTCCCGCGCCAGTACTTTCGCCCGCATTGGAAAGCCGATGTGATGTTGGCCATGGCATGGCTGGCGCTGCCTTTGGGCGTGACCGCACTGCTGATGAGTCTGTCGTCGAACGTGCCGCGCTACTACATTGCGGCGTTTTGGAGTGAGGCCCACTTGGGCTACTTCGCCGCCATCCTCACGCTCGTCCAAGCGGGACGCACCGCCATGCACGCGGGGATAATGTCCAGCCTGCCACGGCTCAGTCGGTATTACCTAGATAATCGACGCGCGTACCTGACAATGATGCTGAAACTGATCGGGGTGGCGATGGTGCTGGGCGCCGGAGGTATCGTTGTAGCGGCTGTCCTCGGTCAACGATTATTGGCTGTCGTCTTCACTGCAGAGTATGCCGCTTATGGCCGCGAGTTTGTATGGGCCATGGTCTATGGCATGCTGGTCTACGTCGTGCTGGTACTTCACTACGGCATGACGGCCATGCGCCGGTTCAAGGTCCAGCCTTTCGTCTTACTTGCGTCGTTGCTGACCGTGATCGGCACTGGGTTCTGGCTGGTTCCCGATCATGGGTTAATAGGGGCCATATGGGCGTTGATTCTGGCGAAACTCGTTGAGGCGGCGTTCACCTTGCTGGTGATCGTGTATGAGCTGCGCCGCACGGTATCCCCCGCGGTCGGGGACATAGTCGCCTCGTCCGCTGGTCCCATTAAACCGGCCAGCGGTGCCGGGGTATGATTCATGCTCCATCGGCGGAGCATGAGGCAAGCGATTAACATTCATGGAAATTTCTTAGCGGAGGTCTGCTTCGTGATACCAAACTTTGTTGGTGTGGGCGTACCACGTGCCGGGACAACCTGAAGGCGAAAGTATAACTGAGTGACGAGGACCGCCAACGAATGCGTAGCCACTTTGCAGAAGACTCGAGCCGAGTCGAGAAGCTGCTCGGTGTCGATCTTTCAGTATGGCGAAACTGTCGAGTGCCGGAACGCCCTGTGGGAGACGTCGCTTGTCATGACGCTATGGATGATCCGATGAATTTGATGTATCACTCGATCACGATCAATGCCGATCCTAGACCTGCAAGCCAGTTCCATCGGAACAAGTACACGGTGCACGTGGATCAGTTGGCCGACCACGTCCGGCGCTGCGAAGGACAGGACGTGGTTTTTACATTTGACGATGGCCACGTCTCCATCCACGAGCATGCCTACCCGCTGGTGGTGAACCGGGTGAAGACGATCCTGTTCATTTCGCTTGATTTTGTGGGGACGGCGAACTGGCTTTCCGCGGCGCAGCTTCGCGAAATGCATGGTCGGGGCGTCGCCATCGCTGGGCATGGATGCGGCCACCTGAATCTGGCGTCACTTCCTGCGGCGCAACTGAAACATGAGCTCGAGCATTCCCGTCGCGGGTTAGAAGACATCATTGGTAGTGAGGTCACCGCCATGTCGCTGGTTGGTGGGCACTACAACAGGCGGGTTCTTGAAGCGGCGCGTGACGTCGGGTATGAGACGATCTATTCGTCTGAGCCCGTCGCAGGGGTGACGCGGCACGGTCTCCATGGCCGGGTTTGCGTGTATTGGACAACGACGGGGGACGAGATCGACGCGTATCGCCAGGGCAGGGTTTCTCGGCAAATGCAGCTTGCCTACTACCTAAAGCGCCCGCTTAAATGCCTCTTGGCCGAACGTGTCAGAAGGAAGCATTCCGGCTGAACATACCGCAGCCACGGCGGGTGGAGTCGTGTTTTCACTCGGCGACGTGGCAGCTTAACCGAAAGCAAGATGACCTCAAGCAGCCATATTGTGATTCGAACGGCAACTGTGGATGATTATCCGCAAATTATCGCTTTGGTCAATGAGACGTTCGGCAAGCGCAACGACCTGCAATGGCTGGAAGGTTTTCACAAGCACAACCCGAGCGGCCGGTCGATCCTGTCCGTGGCGGATCATCCTTCGGAAGGCATTGTTGCATACCGCTCGCTCGTTCGTTTTGTGTTGTATTATGCCGGCGAAGCGATTCTCTGCGGGCAGGGAAGCGACGCGGCGACCCGCCCGCAGTTCCAAGGGCAGGGTTTGTACAGCAGGATGACGCAGGCGTGCATCGATCAGTTCTTCAACGAAAGGGGGAGCCTGCTATATTCATTTCCGGGGCCGCAAAGCTATCCGATCCTGGTGAAGCGATTCGGCTATACGCCGGTGAAGCGGCTGCGTCATGTCGTCTTTCCACTGACACGGGCAGCGCGGGAGAAAAACCGGATCGCGCGCTCGCTTGTCTCTATCTACGGCCGACTGTGGTCTTCACGTCGTGCGCCGTCCGTGAACCCGATCGATGGACCGCTGTGTTATCCCGAGGCGGCCGATCCGCGCAAGGCCCGCTTCAGTCGGACGGATTGTGTTCAAGCGTGGCGTTTTCAGGCAATTGGGCGAAGCTACCGATGTGTGTGGTTGGATGGGGTTGACGGTTTTCTGGTGATAGGCAGCGCGAAACGGCGGCGTCTGAATATCTGCACGATTGTTGACGTCGTGGCCGATGATACCCGCTCGCTGCGGCAACTGTTGCGCGCGGTTGTTCCGTGGGCGAGCCAGAACGGGTACGATCTGGTCTATACGTGGCAGGGCACTTCCTGCTTAGGCTATCTTGCGGCCGGCTTTATGCCGATACCGAGACACACAAACTTTGTGGTGAAAGTCAAGGACGGGTTTGCTTACCCGGAACTGCTGAAGCGAGGCGATTTGTGGGACATTTCGCTGCTTGATACCGACGCCTACTAAGTTGCGTCACCTAGCGGCGAGCCTTTGTCACGCTTGGCTCAGTGCGTTACCAGAGAGTCAATAATGCTACGAACCGCAGAATTTTGTTTTGGTGGCTTGATCGCCATGTTTCTGCTGGTCGGCAGATGGTCACCCTATCGCCTGCAAGGCATCCTGCATGTTTCGTTCTGGTATGAGCCACGGTTTTACCTGACGTTCGCAATTGTCATAGTGGCGCTGATAATCATGGGCCTGCGCGCTGGCGGATCGGTGCCGCCGGTGATCCAGCGCTTTGTTGTATGGATATGTGTGCTAGTACAGTTGATATTGCTGTACATGATCGCCTCATCGCTGTGGGCACCTGTTCCTGAGATCGCAATCTATAAATCATATGAACTGATCCTCTGTTGCATCGTGATCACGGCGGTCGCTGTTGTCCTGCCGCGATTGCACCCGGAAGGCTTTCGGCAAGGCTTCTGGATTGCGATCGTGGCCATTTGTCTGTTTCTCGCGGTGGTAAGTGTGGTCGGCCAGCTTCATGCCGCCCGGCTATCCGCATTGGGTGGCGGCCCCAATGCCTTCGGACGGATGATGGCGTTGTTGTGTTTGGGTTGCATGGTCATTGGTAGCCAACGCAGGCGGGTGTGGGTTTGGTTCTGGTTTGGGGTGTGGATCCTTGGCATGATGTTGCTCGTGTTGTCAGGTTCGCGTGGCGCATTGCTCGCCGGAGCGATGGCGGTCGGCGTGGCATTTTTGCTGCTGCGAACCACAGTGCCCAAGAAAGCCGTCGTCCTCGTGTCGTGCGGCATTCTGGCGGTGTTCGTGCTCAACGTGACGGAGATCGGCCAGAGGACGATCCATCAGTTTCAAAGCCGGGTGGTCAGCCTGACGTTTGAGCGGGGCCACGCCAGCGGGCGAGAACTGTTGTTCGAGCAGGCGGTGGATATCGGCCGGGACAATCCGATACTCGGCGTTGGTATTGGTGGCTTCCGGGCGGAAATCGGTTCGCCATACCCCCACAACTTCTTCCTTGAGCTGTTTGCCGAAGGGGGGGCGGTCGCGGTTCTGTTTGCAATGGCATTGATGCTCGTGCTGGTGTACTTTCTCTGGCGCCTGCGGCGGTGTCCGGATCCGGGGATGGTCGGTGCCTTGGTGCTGTTTTTTCTGTTCGCCCAGTTCAGCGGCGACTTGTTTGACAGTCGCGGTATTTTTCTCACCGCCATGATTGCCATGCTGCCGCGCTACGACCCGGTGCCACGGGACACGCCGGCCTTGAGCGCCGTCCATGTTGAAACGGGAGCTCCTCATGTGGCCGCGAACAAACCTGCCTGGCGTTGAACCGCTTCGCGTTGCATGCGCGGCCGCCACAGTCGTACTCGGCTTGGTCGGTGTTGGTACGGCGGGCGAACGTCAAACCGACGATACACCGGCGGCGGTTTTGATTGACACTTTTTTTCGGAATGCGGAGGACAAGCATCTTCATCTCCCGCCGGAGCGTATCTACCCCCGTGGTCGACGCTTTCCCTTCACCGGTTTCAATCTCACTGCACGGCAAGCTGCACGCGACGGTTTCACGATGATCGGCGGGATGTACCACTTCTCAGAGCAGGAACTCTGGCGGGCTCAGCAGCATGGCATTGGTGCGGTAGGGTATGTGACCGCCGGCTGGTCGAAGGATGAACTCGCCGACGTTTCGCAGGACGATGTGGTGGCGCGCGTTCGCGAACGCGTCGAGGAGGTGCTTGGTTGGGAAGGTGCCTCCACATTGGAATGGTGGTACCTGCGGCCGGAGGAACTGCGGTACTGGCGCGAACACGAGTTGGACTATCTCAAATGGGCGACCCAGGCTATTCGCGACACCGATCCGCAGCGTCGTCCTATCTGGATGTATGATCCGAACCATCGTTCCGCCACCGACTTAGGGCACACCGCAGCCCATCTCGACATTGTTGGCAAGGGCATGTACACGAACCACGCCGGCCAGAAGCGCCAACGCGTCTGGTGCCGGTGGACCATCGAGCAGCAGAAGCTGGCGATTCAATGGCAAAACCCTGCCGCCATTCCCATTGCCGTGCCCGAGATGTTCCGGCATCCCAACGAGTACCTACCGCAGGGCAAAACGACCCTCGAGCAACTGTCCACCGTGATCCAGCGCTGGGTTCGGCACGACCTCTACGCCGCGTTGATTGCCGGCGCTCGCGGGGTGGCGGTTTACGCGTTCGCCGAGCGAGCGGGCGATGAAGACCGGCTGCCTTTTCGCGGTCGAGTGTACTCCGCCTACTACGAGGCCTACGCGCAGATCGCGCGCGAGCTTACAGGCGAGATGGATTTGGGGCCGGTGTTTCTCTTCGGCGAACCTCGCAAGGATATTAAGCTCACCATCGTGGAAGGGCCGAGAACGATCGATTTTCGCTTTCGTGATCACGAAGCTGAGTATTCAGCGGTCGACATGCTCGATGTGGCTTACCGTGACCGGCGATATGCCTTTCTGGTGAATTCGACCGAGGAACCGATCACCGTGGAACTCGCCGGGTTGCCCGCCGAGCCGGTTCACGTTCACGAACTGTTTGGCAAGAATACGTTCGAGGTTTCGCTCGGCCGTTTTTCGGTCACATTAAATCCGTTGCAGGTTAAGGGATTTCGTTTTACTCGCAGTGGTGACTGATCGGTCCCGCACGCGACCGCTACGAGGTGAGTTAATCGACCTCATGAGGCGGAATCGGTAGCATGCTTGTATGACTGGTCCCGCCCACACTGACATGCAACTCGCCGGGAGAAACAACGTGCCTCGGCAGGTATGTCATGTTTACCGGCCGGCCCGACGTGCCGATGTTGCCACATTGATCGAGCATGGCATCCAATCGGACTGGATCGCGCGGGGACTGGGGCGCAGCTACGGCGACTCGATGCTCAACGAAGGCCGGGGTGTGATCGACATGACACCGCTGGATCGCCTGCTGGCCTTCGATGCCGACACCGGCACGCTCGAATGTGAAGCGGGCGTCAGTCTGAAACGGATCATCGACACCTTTCTGCCCCGCGGCTGGTTCCCGGCCGTGACGCCAGGCACGAAGCATGTCACCGTCGGCGGGGCAATCGCCTGCGATGTGCATGGCAAGAATCACCACCGCGATGGATCGTTTGCGAATTGCGTGGATCAGGTCACGCTTCTCACCGCAGCCGGCGAAACCCTCGCGTGTTCACGCGACGAAAATGCGGAAGTCTTTTTCGCCACCCTCGGCGGTATGGGACTCACCGGCGTGTTACTCACGGTTCGATTGCGGTTGAAGCGCGTCGCTTCCGCATACCTGAATGTCCGATTCGAGCAGGCGGGCAACCTCGACGACCTGCTTGCTGCTTTCGCGGATGATGCACAGCACAGTTATTCCGTCGCGTGGATCGACGGGCTGGCGCGCGGCGCGAAACTCGGACGGGGTGTACTGATGCGCGGCGAGCACGCGGAAGCGGACGACCTGCCCGCTGTCAGGCGGGAGCGGCCGTTCGATGTGCCCGTTCGCTTCAAGCCGAGCGTGCCATGCGATCTGCCCGGTTTCGTGCTCAACCGTTACACGGTCGCCGCGTTCAACGCACGCTACTATCGCAAGCACCGGTCCGGTGAACGACTGCTCGATTACGACGCGTACTTCTACCCGCTGGATGGCGTGGGCAACTGGCATCGGCTCTATGGCCGACGCGGCTTCTACCAGTACCAGTTTGTAGTGCCGGAGGGCGACGAGGGTGGCGCGGCGGTGCGGCATGTGATGGAACGACTGACAGCGTCACGTCGCGCAAGCTTTCTGGCTGTGCTCAAGCGGTTCGGCCCCGAGAGCGGCGGCCTGCTGAGCTTTCCCGTGGCCGGCTACACACTGGCGATCGATTTGCCCAACCGTGGCGATGAAGTGTTAGCGCTGATGCACGAACTCGACGCGTACGTTGTCGAACGCGGCGGCCGAGTCTACTTGGCAAAGGACGCCTGCCTGAAGCGTGAGCATTTTGAACGCATGTATCCTCGTCTTGACACCTTCAAGTCGATTTGCCGTCGGCTCGATCCGCAGCGCCGACTCGCTTCGTCGCAGGCGCGTCGGCTCGGGCTGGTGGAGGTTGGGTCATGAGTGAGCGTGCTTGGCATGAACCGGTGTTGTTGATCGGGGCAACCTCGGGCATTGCCCGTGCGCTGGCCGAGCGGCTGGCGCAGCAGGGGAGCGACCTGTTGCTGGCGGGACGCGATCATGTCGAATTGAACGCTGTCGCCGCGGACCTGCGTTTGAGGTTCGATGTTCGCACGGCGACGCTGGAGTTTGATGCGCTGGCATTTGGCGAGCATCATGGGTTCATGAAGCAGGCAACCGCCGCGTGCGAGAATCGATTGACAGCGGTGGTGATATGTCACGGCTTGCTGGTCGATCAGGCCGAAGCCCAGCGCGACCCCGCACTGATGCGGCGGATGGTTGATGTGAATTACACGTCATATGTGTCGCTGCTGGAGGCGTTCGCCGTGTGGTTTGTTCAACGTCGTGGAGGGATGCTCGTTGCTTTGTCGTCGGTGGCGGGCGATCGTGGTCGGCCGAGCAATTATCTATACGGCTCGACGAAGGCGGCTTTATCGGCCTACCTTCAAGGGTTGCGGGCGCGGCTGGCCAAGACGGGGGTGCATGTGTTGACAGTCAAGCCGGGCATTGTGGACACGCCGATGACGTGGGGTTTGAAGGTTGCCGGGCCGGTGGCCTCTCCGCACCGCGTGGCGGGGGACATTGTCCGGGCGATGCGGCGTCGGCGGAATGTGCTGTATACGCCTTGGTTCTGGCGGCCGATCATGGCGGTGATCCGCGGTATTCCTGAGCCCATCTTCAAGCGTTTGTCGTTGTGAGCCGATGGCGGTGAGGATACCGATAGAATGGTGGTACATGGACGTGAATACAACGACAGATCGGACGTCAAGGCAGAGGGCGTTGCTGTTCTGGTGCCTGTTGCTGGCGGGGGGGCTGTATTTCATCTGGCGGGGGCCATGGCGGGCGATGGAAATCAGCGTCGACCTGCCGACGTTTTACAGCGCGGCGCGGGCGTGGCTGCACGGGCTCGACCCGTATAACGTCGCCGAGCTGGTACGGGTGTATGCCGAGGCGGGTGGTGATGAGCAGACGGTGTTGATGAATGTGAACCCGCCATTTCAGTTTCCGCTATTCGCGTGGTTGGGGGCGTTGCCGTACCCGGTGGTGAAGCTGCTGTTTGTGGCGATCAACATGGCGGCGCTGGGGTTGGCGGTGTGGCGCTTGGCGGTAGTTTCGGGCGTATGGGCTCGGCCGGCGATGCAGCGATGGCTGGTGCTGGGCGTGCTCGTGATGGCGCCGGTGCACACGACCATTTCGCAGGGGCAACTGAGCTTGCTGGTTCTGTTGCTGGTGGTGTTGATGCTCGAAGCGCATCATCGCGGACGTGAGGGGTGGATGGGGTTGTGGTTGGCGTTGGCGGGTGCATTGAAGCCGCAGATGGTGGTGCTATTCGGGCTTTATTATCTGTTCAGCGGTCGATGGCGGGCGTGCATCGTCGCCGCGGGCGTGGGACTGGCGCTGACGGGACTGGCGGTGGTGCGAATGGAGTTGGCGGACGTTGACTGGCTGGCGGGCTGGCGCGGCAACATGGTGATGTTCCTGCACGCGGAGCCGGCAGAGCATCCCGGTGTCGGCTACGGCGATTACACGGTGGACAGCCTGCGGCGCTTCATCATGATCAACCTGGCGCCGCTGATTTATCCGCTGCTGTCCAGCCGGACGGCCGTGACGATGTTGACGGGTATGCTGGGACTGACGGCGGTGGTACTCGCTGCGTCGATGGCGCGACGGGATGGGGATGCCGTCGGTTCGCGATTGGCCCAGTATGCGATGATCTCGGTCGCCTGCCTGCTCGTATTCTACAACCGGACTTACTCGGCGACGCTGCTGCTGCTGCCGTTTGTGGCGGTGCTGTTGTGGTGGCCGATGCATCGACGCCTGGCGGTGACGTGCCTGGCATGTCTGTCGGTGTTTGTCGTGCCAGGCCCGGCCATTTTGCTGCGGTGGATGGCGGGCCGAGCCGAGGATGTGGCCGACTCGCTCGCGTGGTGGTGGCCTGTTGTTTTGCCTCATCAGATTTACGCACTGCTGCTCTTGCTGGGGTTGATGGCTCTGGCGTGGCGCTGGCCACCTCGCCGGTTGGGATCGGACGTAATGCCGTTGCCCGCCCAGAATGGGTTACCTGCACGGCAGTCGGCAACGGTGGTTTCGGTCGATGGAGGTAAGGCAAAATGAAATGGCTGATGCGTCGACTGCACGAACCGATCTACCGAGCACGCTTGCGCGAACTGGTGCGGCAGATCGTTCCCCTGCTTCGGCCAGGCGATCGCGTGCTGGACGTCGGTTGCGGTGCGGGCACGCTGGGCCGGGCTCTGCTCGATGCGCCCGACTGCCCCCCCGACGTTTCCGTGCAGGGGCTGGAAACTGCGCCGCGAGGCGACGAGCCGATCGAAGTACTCGCCTACGACGGCCAGCGGTTTCCGCTGGATGATGGCAGCGTCGATTTGGTCATCGTCGCCGATGTGCTGCACCATGAGCCCGAACCGGATCGGCTGCTGCGGGAGTGTTGTCGTGTCAGCCGTCGGCACTTGGTTATCAAGGACCATAAGCCCGAAGGGCCGCTGGGCTGGTGGCGTGTGGCGTTGATCGACTGGGCGGCGAACGCACCTTATGGCGTGCCGTGCCTGTTTCGCTACCGTACCGCCAGGCAGTGGCGGGCCGCCTTTGCCGACCTGCGGTTAAAGCTTGTTCAGGAACGCCAGGCCATGCGGCTGTACCCCCCGGTGGTCAACTTGTTCTTCGGTGGTCGGCTTCAGTATTTCGCCGTGCTGGAGGTTTCAGGAGAGTCCATTGGACCGGCGCAGAACCGGCAGGGGGATAGGATAGATCCCGCTGCGGAGATATGAACAAGGACGTGGATAATATTCGATTGTCCTTTCCATTGAGCCTGCTTGTCTTCGCGCTGAGCGAACTCGCTTGAAAGTGCGACCGGGCTCACCGGGATCACGGTGTCACGACGTTGGAAGGCCGGCAATGGGCATTGCTCAAACCCCCGCGCTGTACCGGCATCGGCTGACGGCCAGGAGGATGTGCAGCTGGCTCCCGCACCGAGGCAGCAGAATCGTTGCCGTAGAAGGAGGTATGGAGGTATCACACGTGGGGGCAGGTCACCGTCCTGACCCGGACAAGCGTGGTACGAAGCAGATGATTTTTCAACTCAGGCATGACATGGAGTGATTGCGGGAAAGGGCCGAGCATTTGACGGCGTTGGGCTCAATGTCCTTTCGGGAGGGAGCTTGGTTCGCGTCGCGTGAGTGTGGCGCTTGCCCAATCGGCCAGCCAATAGAACGATCACTTCCCGCCTGCAACGGCACCTGCCACGGCTCGGGCGCACACCTTCGCCACGGTATCGTTAGGGTACGGAACCGCAACGGGCATTACTATTGCATGTCCTGCACGAAGGGCAGACGTCATCGATCAGCAGGCGGCGATACGAATGATGGGCACCGGGCAGTGGCCAGGGAGTCGCCGAGTCTCTGGTGTGCCGATGCGATCCTGCTGCTCGCCCGAGGCTCGATTGGCCTTTATTGTCTCCACGATGGGTCTAAAACCCTCGCCTTCAGGCGAAACCTTCAGGTTCTTTCGTAAACTGCGTGGATGGAGAATTACCGAACGGGTTCGCACACGCGTTATGACCTCAAGTACCACTTTGTGTGGGTGACGAAGTACCGCAAGGCGGTTCTGGTGGGAGCGGTGGGGGAGCGTCTTCGCGAGCTGGTGCGTGAGGTTTGCGCATCGCCCCGGCGCACACAAGGTCCACCGGGCGGTCGAGCAGGGATTGCAGTTCCGACAGCAGGCCGAAATACTGATCGGCCGGCCCCTTGCCGGGCACTTCATTGAATTCCACGAGAAAGTCCACGTCGCGGGCGGCGCTGTCCGTATCAGCCGCGGCCGCTGACCCGAACACCTCGAGCCGAGCGACGCCGTAACGCCGGCAAAGCGCCCGCAAGGCCTCGCGATGTTGCTCGATCAGTGGAATCATGAACATTGGCTCCGCGTCGTATCTTATCCTTGATTGATCGGATTCGGGCAGGCCGGTCGGTCCGGACGCAAGTGAGCACGCGACGGTAAATGCGGCTTTAGTTCAATCCCAGGCGTTACGTGCTGGATACCAACGTCCTGGTCGCGGCCCTGCTGTCGCCGAACGGGCCGTCGGCCCAGGTGCTGCAGCTGCTGCTCGCCGAGCGGGTGCGACTCTGCTACGACGCTCGCATGCTCGCGGAGTATCGCGAAGTGCTGGCTCGCCCCCGCTTCGGCTTCGACCCCGAGGCGGTTGCCGAGGTGTTGACGTTCCTGGAACAGACGGGCGAACTCGTGGCGGCGGTGCCGCTGGGGGCGGTGCTGCCGGACCCGGACGATGCGATGTTCCTGGAGGTCGCCGTCGCCGGCCGGGTGGATTACCTCGTTACCGGCAACATCAAGCACTTCCCCGTCCGGCATCGCCACGGCGTCCGCATGATGAGTCCAGCGGATTGGGTGCGAGCCTCGCGATCCCCGTGATGGGAGGTTTGCCAAAGCGACGATGACGGGGCACCGAAAACGGATGGAAAAAACATTTTATTAAGTGTATAATCGCGCCTATGGCAGGCCGTCGAAAGAAAAGCGAAGAACCGGGGAAGCTGAAGATCGGCGAACTTGCGGACCGGGTGCTCCTGGCCCCGCAGGCGCTTCGGTATGCGATCGACCGCTGGCCTGTCGAGGCCGGGCGGCCGGCCGAGCCGGGCGGGCCAGGCCATCATCGACTGCTCCCGAACGACTGGGCGGTCCGGTACGCCCTGGCTGCGAGCTTGATGGACCTCGGCGTCAGCGGCCTCGAAGCGCCCGAAGTCGTTCGCCTTTGCGAGCGCCAATATTCCCGGAAATACATGAAAATCCGGGGGGCCGCGCCCCGGGACGATCCGCCGATGTACCGGCCGCTGGAACACCTGAGATGGCAACTCGTGGGGATTGACGAGTATTTCGCGCTCACGCTGACAGACGGTGGTGCGTGGAGCGACCAGGAGCACTTCGAATCGCTAGCCGGCGAACGCTACTTGGCCCGCGACATCGCCGGTCTGGCATTCCGCGTCCGGGTGGTCGACGTCAGCGGGCTTGCGGCTCGCGCCTCGGGCGTTACGCTATGACACGGCGGGCAAAAAGAAAATTTTTACTTGATTAAGAGGAAAAATCTATTTAATGTGGTCGGGTTGCTCATCGTGGGCAACAGCCAAAAAGGGTGCCCCGACGCAGGGGTGAATCGAAAGCGGAGCAGGAGTCCTCTCGATGAGCAAGCGAGGCCCCACCGGCCGAAACGGAAAAGGAAACAAGCACAAGCGGTCGCCCGCCCAGCAGGCGGCGTCGCGCGCCAATGGCAGCAAAAGTCGCGGGCCGCGAACGACGCTCGGCAAGAAGGTCGCATCGCTCAACGCCGCGAAACACGGAGCGTACAGTCTGACGGCGACGCGCCTCTGGCTCGAGGATCCGGCCACGCAACGGCGCCACGTCGAACTGCAGGCGGATCTGGCGGAGCGATTTGACCCGCGCGGCCCCTGGGAGGCGATGCTGGTTGCCCATCTCGCGGAAGACGTAATCAAATTTGAACGCGTGCGCGAGGGCGAACTGGCGTCGATGTCTACTCTCCAGCTTCCCTTAACGCATCCCGTCCGCGTTGCGGAAGTTGTTGGCCCCGATCTGTCCGAGCAACTCGAAGAACTGGCCGTGGTTCAGCAGGCGCTCGCGACCCTTGAACTCCTGATGGCGGCCATCCACGAAAGGGCGGGCGGCGTCGCGCCGGAGCGGATCGAACAGCTGGCACAAGTTATTCGGCTGATCTTCGGCACCCCGGCCGACGAATGGGATCTGGCTGCGGAACTTCATCGAGGCAGCCATGCACTGGACCAGCTTGGCAATCCGGACGTGCCGACGCTGACGAACTGGCTGACTGCAGGCGGGCTGGGCGGCCCGGAGCACGAGGCCGCTTGGGATAACTTGATGGCCGCCACGCGGGTCGGTCTGCATACCCGGCAAAAGGACCTCGAGGAGGCAATCCGGGAGCGGCGCATCGCCGAGATCGGCGAACGGCAGAAAGGCCTTGAGGCGGCGGCGCCTTGGCAGCGGCAGCAGGCACCGCTGTGGCGGAAGATCGAGCGGACAATCGCCTTGCTCCAGAAACTGAAAAAGGAACGGGCCGACGATTCCCCCGTCAGCCTGGAACCGCCGGCCGGCGGCGCGGAGGCGGCGTCGTCCCGCGGCCGTTAAGTGGCGGGCTGTTGGGCCAGTTGGATCTATGAATTAAAAAATCGGGCGTCTGCGCGCCCCGGCATCATGCGCTCTTTGACAAGTGAATAGTCGCATGTGACGGCCGGCACGCGGTCGCCAGAACGACACGCTGGCGGCCGCGTTCAGGCCGTCCATGATTCACATTCAATGAGGAGAATGACGATGGGCAGTGGCATCAAGAAGGCAGGCGGCGGCTCCGGGCGGGCCAAGGCCGCGAAGGGCCGCAAGGCCGGAAAGCGGCATGGGAAGCGCAAAGGTCGTGCGCGGCGACAGTCGAAGAAGCAAGTCCGGGCGAAGCGCAAGCGCCGGGCCGCGGCCAAGCCTACCCCGCCTTTCGAGGGGGGCGGACGCCCCGCTGATGATCATGCCCTCGCGACACCGGCCGCAGGGCCAGATGATGTCGCCGAAGGCGAGCCGGCGAACGAGCCGGGGCGGCAACAGTCCGGGGAGGATGCGAACGATCCGGCGGCGTCGGGTCAGTCGCCGTTCTTTCGGGACTGTCAAACGATCATTAGCGAGCTCAGCGCGTCGCGCGACGAGCCCCTCGAGCTTGAGGCCCGGCGGAACCTGGTGCGCCGCGCGATCCTCGCTCTGGAGGAGGCCCCGGCGGGCCGCGAGTTGCTCGTTCGCCAGTGCGCCTGGATGCTTGAGGAAGCCGATCCGGAGGCGTATCGAGACCTGCTTCACCGTTTTCAGATCAGCGGCTGGCTTTTCCAGTACGCCAACAGCGTTGAAGGTGGCGATGCCAAACGGCGCTATTATCTCGGCCTCCTGCGGCCACTGCTCGCCCGCGAATGGGGGGTGCGGTCGGCGGCGGATCACATCGAACTCGACTCGGCGATCGCCTTGTTGCACCGCGTACTGCAGGGCCTCGCCTATGGTGATCGCGCGGCGGATGATGGCCTGGCGCGGCTGCTTGGACCGATTGACCGGGCAATGCACCGCTTCGGCCGGATCCGGGCCGAGCTGGAGAGCAAGGCGACGACCGTTGATCTGGAGGAGGAGCCCGTTCGTTCGCGCGGGGGGGATGGTGATGCCGGTCACGCCCGTGCGGCTGCGTCTCCGCCGTCGCCCGGGCTGATACCGTGGCAGGCGCGATCGGGAAGCCTCGCGCGGGGCGCGGGGTGTTTGGAACTGACGTTCGAAACCCTGCTCGCTCGAAGTCTGTTCGATCTTCCGGCCCCCGCTGCCACCGTCTTGCGGTGGCGGAGCGCAGACGGCGAAGCGGTTGCGGCCCTGCGTGTTCGATTGGATCGATCAGCCGCCAGCCCGTCCCTTCGCCTGCAGTATCGCTACCGCTCAGCCGCCGGCGAGGCCGACGCGGATCAACAGGTCGGGTTGCAGCCGGTGACGGGTCGTAACGCGGGGCCGATGATCTGTCCGCGGTGCCGGCGTTTGGCTCGCCAGCTGATTTGCCCGCCCGGCTCCAGCGGCTTTGGGTGTGACCAGTGTGTGCGCCGCTGAAGTGCAGCGGCTCGCGGGTCGTGACTTTGCATACCGGGGCATGGGAGGGCTTATGTCGATGATTTGCGATGATTTCGATCCGATCAATTCATTTCGATCTCCGGCCTGGCGACTCGGCGCCGCCGTTCATCTGCTCGCTTCCGGCAGGCCGCCCCGTGCATCGCGCCTCGAGCCCGGCGTGGCGGAGGCGATCCGGTACCTGCAGGCCAAGGCCTTCTCGCTGCGGCGCGCGCGTGCGATCTCGCCGGCGCTGGCGCAGGCCGAAGCCGTGTGGACGCGCCACGGACCCAGAGCATGGCAACTCGAAGCCCGACTGATTGCTGGCGAACCGGTCGAACAGATCGCGGCCAAGGTCGACCTGCCCGCGGCGGCGATCCATGCGTATGAGCGAACCTACTTCGACATGACGATCGGGGGCCATGTGATCGATCGGATCGCGGGCGGCGCGGCGGCGCAGTCTCGCGGCGACGACGCAGGACTGGACGAATCACTGACCTGGCGGTGGCTGGGCTGGACCGGAGGGCCGGTGCTGATCGACCTGATGGTCGCCGACTACCTGAAGAGGCCTTCGCCGGCCTGGCCGGATCGGGCGGAGCTGGCTACGAAGGGCCGGCTTGTGACACGGCTGCACTGGACGCCGATTGGCGACAAGCGAGCCTCGGCCCAGCTGCTCAAGGACCTGCGCGAGCATCGGCCGGAATGGATTCGCACACTGCGGCGCAAGGACCCGATGATGTACGGCCAGGTGCAGTTCCTTCGGCTCGCTGCGGGTGAACTCAGGCGGCGGAAGCGGCGATCTGATGCCGAAAAATCGGAAACCACGACGGAGCCCACAACCCATGCCGGGCGATCGGTTGCTCCCGCCACCCCGGAAGCGGTCGCCCGTGCCCGGTTTCGCCGCATGGCTCACGGGGTTGATCACGTGCACGCACTGGGCGCCGACCTGATGCGATCACGCGTAGAACAATGTTGTGACGCCAGCCCCGGGCGCGGGCACGAGGATGTCAACGCGTTCCTGGAAACCTTTTTCACGTCGTCAACCGCCGTCTCCGTCGGCGGGGCGCTGGCAGGTGTCTGATCGATGAACGCCACCGCCGCGCCCGTGGGCAAATGAGGGCGTTTCACGAAACGAACCCGAGCAGCCTGCTCCCCTGCGGAGCTGTAATCTGCGTGGCTAGCTGTAATTAAGTCTGTCTCGAGGTGCGATGCATGGCACGTCTGAAAAAAACGAACCCGGCGCGGCGCTCTCGTCGGAGGTCGGTGCCGTGACAATGTATTGACCTGTCAAGTCTCGCGTGGGTGCTACTAGGGTACCCCTGCCGCAACATGCATCACAGGCGCGGCTGCGTCGCGCGTGAAACGCCAGGGGCCTGGCTGCCGCTTGTGTGGGTGAGCGAGGCACCAAACGAAAAGGCTGATGGATGAATCGGCGAGAAGGAACATTGCCGCAGCGCGGCCCGAGCGGAGGTCGCCGGCCGTCTGGCGAAGACGCACCGGCCAACGGTCGGCTGGTCAGCTTGAAGACCCTCGCCGAGATGTGGGATGCCGATCGATCAACGGTGAGACGCTGGCTCAAGGCTGCCGACATCGAGCCCGTAGCGATCGGTCGCGGCCGCAACGGGGCCATCTGGTACCGCTGGCACGAGATCGAGGCCTGGCTCGACTCCCTGGAGCACGTTGAGTGACAACACGCCTGTCCCTGCAAGGGCGCCGCTGCTCTACCCCGCAAACGCGACTTCAGGACACAGGCCCGGGCCCCGCCAGGGGCCCGTTTTTACAAGCTTGTCGGCTATTGGGTAGGGCCGCGTGGCCCGCTCCAAGGGGCCGGAGGTCCTTCAGCAGGGGAAACGCGGCGAGCGGTGATGGCTGCGCGGGAAGTTCTTGATTAAAATGACCTCGCTCGACAAAATGACTGGCTGGACTCGCACTGCCCGCTGATGCCTGCAGCCGCTGGAAGTTGACGGTGCTTCCCATGTCGAATTCACACGGATCCTGATACTAGAATGAGACATGCAGGTGAGTCACGACTCAAGCAGCACAAGTTCCCCCATCGGACGAGCTTGCGACAAGTTTGGCCTTCATTTACCTCATATCCTGGCGGCGATCGAAGAGACAAGTAGCAAGCAGGACGAAATCGTGCGTCTGCAATCTGCCGGTGTCGGACGGCTGCCCGACAACACAGCCCTCGTCATCTTTGGTTCGTTTGCACGGAATGAGTTCACACGCAGCAGTGATCTCGACTGGACGTTCCTGGTCGATGGGCCGGCGGACCCGCAACATTTCAAGCTCGCGAACGCGATCGGGCATTCCTACAAGCAGGCTGGCTTCACTGCACCGGGCGCCACGATGACGTTTGGCACGATGGCGAGCAGTCACGAGCTAATCCACCACATCGGGCTCGATGAAGACACGAACCGGAATTTCACGCGTCGGATGTTGCTCTTGCTTGAGTCGCGGTCAGTGGCGGGTGAGGTTGTCCATCATCGGGTGATCCGAGGCATTCTGGATCGGTACCTCGTCGCCGAGCGAAGCGTCGCATGGAATCCCATCGAGCGGCAGGTGCCTCGCTTTTTGTTGAATGACATCGTGCGTTCTGGCGGACGATGGCAGTCGACTATGCTGCGAAGAAATGGCAACAGGACAACAAGTGGGCCTTGCGAAATGCCAAGTTGCGGATGTCAAGGAAGCTCCTGTATGCCTCTGGTCTGTTGATCTGTTTCAATTGCGAACTTGAACCGCCTGCACCAGGACCGCAGCAACAGAGCATCTTTCCTGACGAACCAGATCCGGATATGACGCTTCTCAATTATGTGTTCGAACAATCCCGAATGACGCCACTCGATATCTTGACGAACGCCATTGTGAACAACGAAGCAGATGGTGAAACAGCCGATCTGATCCTGTCATCGTATGACAGGTTCATCGAGATTTTGAACGACAGCGATTACCGCGAGCACTTGGCGAATCTGCCACTTGATCGTGCAAAAACAGACACACGCTTTGGTGAGATTCGAGAGATTGGCCACCGTTTCCAGGATGGGTTGGACCGTTTATTTTTGAATTCTAGCGATCGTTTGCGTAACCTCACGCTCAGGTATGGGATCTTTTAGCCATGCGACCAATTGGTTTTTCATCCGGCGCCCTAGCCTATTCTGACTTCAGGCGTGCAGTGCAGGTTGCTCGACAGCACAACTTGCCAGCTCTTGAGTTGTCTGCCCTGCGTGATCACGAGGTGGGACCACTTTTTGACGCGTTGCCCGACTTGAACCTCGAAGGCATTGCCCATCTTTCGTTTCACGCGCCCAGTCGGCTGACGGAGTGGAGCGAGACCGATCTCGTATCGCATGTTCTGGACCATGTGCCGCAGGCATGGCCAGTGGTCGTTCATCCTGATGTGATTGAGAATCATCAAGTCTGGAAGCCTCTCGGCAATCGCCTATGCATTGAAAATATGGATCAACGAAAGGAGTGCGGTCGGACAGCGGGAGAGTTGCGTCCATTTTTTGCCAACCTGCCAGACGCGACGTTTTGTCTTGATCTGGCTCACGCCCATCAAATTGACCCGACCATGTCAGTTGCAACTGATCTACTGCGTGTGTATGGCGACCGACTCAAGCAAGTGCACTGCAGCGAGCTACGTGATGACAGCAGTCATGGCCCAATGAGTTTTCGAACGCTGTACGCCTACAGACGCATTGTGGACCTGTTGCCTGCTGATTGCCCTGTAATCATCGAGGCAGTTGTCGCACCTGATGAAGTCAAAGCAGAACTGGATATCACACGTCTTGCGCTCACCGATAAAGCGAGTTTTGACGCGTGGCGTCAGAATGAAGGACTCGCCTCCTGTGCTGTCCCGGCGTGACGCCAAAGTAATTTGAGGATGATGGTGTCATGTCGCCGCGCGCGAATGGTCGGTTGATGGACCGTCCCGCTACATTTCGCTACAGCGGTCCGGTGAACACGCACCCGACCACCTTGCACAAGTAAGTGTCGCCAAGGAAGAAACACAGCGTGTCGCGCTTCTTCAGAAACCGCACAACCTCCGGGGCCGCACACCGATGTGATCGCCAACAGATATCGTGAGGTGCGACGTCCGGCGTGGAAATGATGACCGATTGTAAAGTGGACAGCTCGACATCCGACCACGGGTGGATTGCGCACAACGAGGTTCGAACCAGTGCCGTTTCGCCGTCGCCCACTGGGCTCTTTCCGAACGAGATTGTGTCGCATGGCTCGCGAAGGCGTTTCATGCCAAAGCCTCAATGCCGTGGTCATCGATCACCGTTGTGCTGGGGATGTTGATGACGGCATCAAAGGCGTCGAGGACCGGCGTGTGCAGGTAGTCGCTTTGCATCCGAATCCGGTCAGGCTGGCTGCTGTCAGTCTGTGGCGATCGACGGAGATCGGCAAGTGCGAGGCCGAGGTCGCCATCGGCGAAGGCCGCTTCGATGCTGCCCGGCTCGGGTGGTTCGAGGGCTAGGTCTTCGAGGGTGAACCCAAACCGCGCGTTCTCATCAAGATGCATTTCAGCGGTGCGGCCGGCCGTGCTGGTCAGGCCCAGAGCGAGGTAATCGCTGCCGAGCGTACGGTGCAGGTGTTGGCCCATGGGTAAGGCAGTCAGGTGGCCACCGAAGGAAATCGAAGCCTTCTGGATATGCGCATTGCGGGCGAACAGCACCATGCGTGCGCCGGGGTCGGCATGCTTGAGGTGCCAGTCGACGGATTCGGCCATGAAGACTTCCCGGGCCGAGGTGTCGCCAGGCAGACCGCGACCGGCGTAGAGGTCGGCCATGGCGGGGAAGTGGTAGTCGGCGTGGCAAGCGGCTTCGAGGCGTCGCAGCGCGATGTCGTAGCTGAGTTGATCGCTGCGGAAGACGTAGAGCGGTTCGAGGGCTCGGAAGCGGGTGCGCAGGCGCATCAGCATAGTGCTGAGCGTGTTTTGATCGGCCGCCTCGAGCCGTGCCCACGCCGGGGCGGCGACCCCCTTGTTCGCGGCGTTACAGGTGGCCGGCGAAGAGGCGGGCAAAATCATCGGCACGTGCATGGCCCGTCATCGCCACCAGGAATGGATCCAGTTCCTCAAGCTGATTGATCAGCAAACGCCGGCCGAGCTGGATCTGCACCTGATCGTCGACAACTATGCCACGCACAAGCACCCGAAGGTGCAGCGTTGGCTTAAACGTCATCGCCGCTTTCACGTGCACTTTATTCCCACAAGCAGTTCGTGGTTGAATCTCATCGAACGCTGGTTCCGCTGCATCACCGACGATCGAATCCGCCGCGGTGCGTTCCGGAGTGTGCCACAACTGATCGAAACGATCACCGGCTACATCGAGATGAATAATGCCGACCCCAAGCCGTTGATCTGGACCGCCACCGCCGAGAAGATTCTCGCCAAAGTCAGCCGTGCTCGTACAGCCTTGGATAACGGGCGAACAGCGTGACTCACTACACTACCTTGAATTCGTCGATGAGCTTCGTCAACACGGGGCAGCGCCCCATGCCGACATGGCCATGCTTTGGCGGCGCATAGTTTTCAGCGTGATGATTTCGAATATCGACGACCATCTACGCAACCACGGCTTTCTGTATCAGGGAGTCGACGGCTGGCGGCTTGCTCCCGCCTACGATATCAACGCTGTCCCTGTCGATATAAAACCGCGCGTGCTGTCCACAGCCATCGATGTTGACGACATCACCGCGTCACTTGATCGTGCTCTGGAAGTGGCCGCCTATTTTGAACTGGATCATTCGCAGACGCGCGACATTGCCAGGCAGATCGGCAAGGCCGTATCCACATGGCGTCTGGAAGCTGCGCGTCATACAGTTCCCGGCCGGCAGATCGACCGCATGGCGACCGCGTTCGAGCATGATGACCTTCGTGCCGCCCTTGCCCTGTAAAGGCTGCGACGCGTCGCTTGATGGCGGCGATACGAGCGACCAGGTCAGTGGGGACAGGTGTCTGAACGCTTGGTAGTGGCGTGCTTGAGGGTGGGATATGTAAGCGTTGCCGATCTATACACAAGCCCTGGCGTCGCCGACTGCGTGGACTGGCATGATGGGGTGACAAAGCGTTCCTGGGAAACGGCCTTACGTCGCCGACGGCATCACGGTGGGTGGGGCGCTCATGGGTGCCTGATCGATGAGCGCCGCCATCGCGTTCGCGCAGCAGACTGAAGAATTCGCGAAACGAACCCGAGCCGCCCATTCTCCCCCGGGGATGTAAATTGCGTGATCGGCTGTGATTAAGTCTGTTTCGGGGAGCGGATTTCTCCTCAGTCCGAAGGAAACGAACCCGGCGCGGCGCACTCGCCGGTGGAGGGCGATCTCTACTTCGAGTTCGGTCATCTGCGAGGGATAAAAAAAAGAGGTGGCTTCCAGTCGCAGGTCAGGTGCTGTGTTCCGGCCGCCGGCGCACCACTGAAGGTGCACCGGACAGCCGGAAGTCGCGGCGGCCTTACGGCCGCCACTGAATCACAACATTGCTTGTCTGCGGCATGCCCAGTTGCTCACTCAGTACCGTCTCCGCCTGCTGCCGCGCTGCTTCTATGTGTTCCTCTGACGCCGCCGACGCGGCAAGCTGCTGCTGGGCGTCGCGCAGCGCCTGCTCGATGACCTGCGGCTCGCCCGCTTCGCCGGGCAGGATCAGCCACACACCGCGGCGGGCGGTGAGCACCACGCGGGAGCGGTCATGGTCGAGGTGGCTGCTGAGCACCCGCGGCTGGGCGAGCGTGAGCGTGACGGTGCCGGTGATCGGATCGGTTTCCCAACGCGCCTGCTCAAGGTCGGTCCCGACCCAGGCTTCGCCGACGGCGAGCACGACGCAGCGCACGGAGCCGCTGTAACCGGCCACGCGGGTTTCGACGAGCTGCTGGTAGGGCACCTTGAGCGTCACCAGTTCGGCGGCCTGCTGAAGCTGTTCGAGGGTGATCCACGCAGCGGTCGCGGGGCGCTGGCGTTCGAGCCATTGCCAGTAAAGCAGGATCGCCATCGCCAGCACGATCACTGCCAGCAGGGCGATCAAGGTCAGTCGGATCATGAGGGGGTTGCTCCGGGGGGGGCCGGGGAGTCTTCCGGGGTTTGTTCCGGCGGGTGTTCCGGGAGTTGCACTTCGATGGGCATGGCGGCGGTGGCGTCGCGTTCCTGCTCCACGGCCCGGTCCACGTCGCAGCGGATGAGCATGAGCAGCAACAGGATCACGAGCACGAGGATGATGGCGGTGACTATCACCTGCATGGGTTTTCCTTGGGTCTGAAGTTGAATGGGGTGTTGTTGTGCGAAGCCGCGCTACTGCCAAGGCTCGGGCTCGTGCCCGTAGGGCAGCGCTGGTTCGTGATGGCGGTGGGTTCGCACACCACTCATCCAGAGCGTGCGGGCGCTGCGGATCAGCATCACCAGGCCGACGACGACCGCGATCAGGCACAGGCCAAACACCAACACGCCGGCCAGGTGCGGGGCGGCCATCAGCACCGTCTGCCACACGGGGGCGGCCGGCAGCAGCTGCACGCCCTGGAACAGGCCGAACAGGCACAACGCCAGGCCCACCAGCAGGGACATCAGCGAACGGAAGAACTGTTGCATGGCTTGGATCTCCTTGAGTTGAAGGGGTGAACGATTCGATAGAGGAACGTGACGACGAACCGCGACGGGCTTACAGGTCGGCGGCCAGCTCGGGCAGGTGGCGTTCCAGCCAGCCGCGTTCGGCGGCCAGCGCCGCACTGCGGCGGGCGAAGGGGCCGAACGTCGGCCCGTTCTCCATCAGGAGCAGGTTTTCTTCAGGAAAACATCGAATCGAAAGCGGGTTGCCCCACCGCCGCCTGTGGCGGTGGGGCAGAGCCCGCAACGATTCATGCAACGGATGCTTGATCAGCCGGGGCTACGACGCGACATGCTCGCTGATCGTGGCGGCCTCGAGGGCGGCCAGATCCTCGTCCGACAGCTGCTCGCCGTGCACGGCCAGCGAGCGGTCGACCGGGTGGTGACAGGCCTGGTGGTCCGCGCGCACCTGGTCGCACAGGTCATGGCCGAGCCGGCGCAGATCGGATGGTTGAAGGCGGGAAGCGGGAATGACGGTCATGGGCAAGGACTCCTCAAAATACGAGAGTGAACAGGGGAACCGGCGCAGCGCAGACCCTTGCCCGCGCCACGCCACGATTGGAAAAGCGGGGTGGCCGGCATAAGCCAGCCGCTCGTCCAGCTCGTGCTGACGCCGATGATGCAGGGCGGTGAGCTGTCCGACGATCCGCTGCGCCGCCCGCCACCGCTGTCGCAGGTGAATCTCCATCGGTGTGCTCCATCATGCATGTAATTAAGGATGGTTTTCTGGAAGCAGGGCGGTCGGGCGAGACTGGCCGTTTATGCGGCGATGCCCACGCACTGCCGCCACTGTTGGGCCCATGCCTGGCGAAGCTGGCTCAAGCGGCCGGGGCTGATCGCAAAGCGGCGGGCGACGGTGCACGCCTTCTCCCCAGACGCCAGCGCCTGGACCAGCTGCCGGTCGCGGTCAGGTAGCGTGGCCAGCCATCGGCCACCGTCAATGCGCAGCGCCACCTGCTTGGGGATGGCCGTGCGGCGATCCGCCACCGCTTCGTGCAGCCAGTTGGCTCGACTCGCATCCTCGTCGTCGCCGATACCGTCGAGGCTGGCCACATGTCGGCCGTGGCGTCGACGTCCCAGGTGCGACATCACGTCCATGCCGGCCTGGCTGCTGCCGACGCGCCGACCCCCGGCGACAGCGCGCACGGCGTTGCGGGCGAAGCCGGCGGTGGCGACCTGCTCGATGCGGCCGCGCCGCCTCAGCGACAAATAGCTGAGAAAACCGGTGGCGACCGCCTCGGCCACAACGTCATCGCGAAGGGCAAGGGGCAGACTGGCGAAGCGCCGGCGCGCCAACGCGCAGATCACCGGCAACACGGACAGGAACACGGCGTGGTCATTCGATTGTGTAACGGGCGTGGTGGTTGAGGCAGTCACGGTGGACGCTCCTTTGAGTAAAAGGAGACCGTCCCCATAAGCCGGGGACGGTCGTGTGATGAAGACACGACCGCCCCGGCGAACTGTGGGGCGAACAGGATTGGATTGGCGTCAGCAGGCGCAGCGCGGTCGCTGCTGCATCGCGACGCTTGAATCAGACAGCGACCGCGTTGAACTAAGCACGAATGTCGGATGTCAAGGTGTCACATCAGCGAAGAAGGCGTCGGATCAGCGCTGTAGCGCGGGTTGCCGAAGCCTAAGGCATCGCCTGCATGTATCTTGAGACCATAACCGCCAGGGCGAGGTATCTTGATAGGAACATCGTCCCCCTTTTTCCTGGAGGTGTGGTATGTGGCATGTCGGTATCGACCTTCATCATCAGACGCTGGTGGTGGCTGCGGTGCACGACTCGGGCGAGGTGCGTCCGGCGGTGCATCTGCAAACCAGCGAAACCCAGGCCATCCGTGATCTGTTCGTGGACCTTAGGCCGTTCCAGGCGGTGATCGAGGCCACGGGCACCTACCGCTGGTTGCACGATCTGCTTGCACCGATGGGCACCGTCTTGCTTGCCCACCCGCTGAGGCTGCGGGCGATGATCGTGCGGCGGGCCAAGAGCGACCGGCTCGACGCCCAGTTGCTGGCGAATCTGCTGCGGCTGGACCGGATCCCGCTGGCGTATGTGCCGCCAGCGCACTACCAGATGCTGCGTGACCTGGTGCGATATCGCGCCCACCTGAGTCGGCAGATCGCACACGCGAAAACGCAGCTTCGGCAGTTGTTGGCCAGACAGAACATTCAGCCGCCGTACCGGTCCCCCTTCGGGCCCCGCGGACTCTATTGGTTCTCGCGCCAGGACTTGGGGTGTGTCGGCAATTCGATGCGCGACCATCTGATCGAGCGCATTGAGTTGGTGCAGCGACAGCTCGCGGCCGTCGATGGCCAGATGACGGCGGTCAGCGAACAGTTCCCCCAGATCGAAGCCTTGACGGACCTGCGCGGCATCGGCCTGTTCACGGCACTGCTGGTGGTGGCGGAGTTCGGTGAGGTCGAGCGGTTCCGGACGGCCAGGCAGGCAGCGGCCTACACCGGCTTGACCACGCGCGTCTATCAGAGCGGTGACACACGCCGTACCGGTCACATCTCCAAGCAGGGTTCGCCCTGGTTGCGCTGGGCGCTGGTCGAGGCGGCGATGAAGCTGGTGACGAAGGACGCGAAGCTGGCCAGCTTCTACCATCGCATCCGCAAGCGAAGCAGCAGCAAGATTGCCCGCGTGGCGGCGGCCCGGAAGCTGGCAGAGATCTGCTGGAAGCGATTGCGCCGCTGGCATCGGCTGCACGATCGTCCGGTCATCGCGGCGGCATAAATGGAACACGAACTCTGCGGCGTGCGGCAGAGAAGGTGAGGAAGCGGCCCGTCTCTGCGTCTGATGGAGCTTCAGCTCGCACCGTTATTTTGAGTGGGCGATCTTCACCGATGAATGTTTCAATGTGCGACGGCGTGAAGCCGGCCGGCACGGATGGGTGCCCATGCACGCACGCCGATTGAAGACTGGTGGTTGCGACGCATTCCAATGCCTCCGACAATCGGCCGCATGCTTCGCACCCTCGCCTCCCCGGCATGGGGCGAGGGATACGAGGGTGCGAAGCATGCTGGTCGATGAGGCATGCGAGGCCTTGGGCTGCACGCCGCAGCCGGCGAGATCGACCCGTAAAAAACGACGGGCGGAGCGTCCGTTCGCGCCGTGTTATTCGCCTGGCGATGGGTGATGCTCGCCACTTCAATGCGGAGATTTCTGTAATGCTCGCATCAGCCAAGCATAAAACGCCCTCGTGTATTATTACGCACTTTTGGCGATTTTTGAGGTCGCGAGTACTTGACAAAGGCGGTTATGGGTGACCCCGATTCCGCATTTTTTTAACGGGTATGGGTATGTCAAAGTGACTTGTCCAGCATTCCGGCCCATGGTGTGGTGGTGGTGCCGGGCGCGGGGCGAGGATGATGCGTTGCACTGAAACCCAAGCGAGCGGACCGTTCATCTTCGAGGCCGGACGTGCATAGCGTTGGGCTTCGAGTCCGATTTTTTAACAGGCCACGCCACGGCCCCCCCCCCCGGCTGTGCTTTGAGCTCAAGGAGGTATTTGCCGAACGGGCCCATTCGCCCTGCGTCGGTGCAGGCTCCGCGCGCGAAGGTCCCGAGGGGAGGTCCGCCATGCGCTATGTGGGACTGGAAGTGCACAAGCGCAGCGTGCGGGTGGTGTTCAGTGTCCATGATGCCTACCCAGCACCCGTAGCGGCCACACGAAACGACGTGAGCCGGCCTGGCGTCTCCGTCGAAGGTGAGGTCTATTCAGTGGACGAGGCTTGTATGAAAGAACGGGACGCTATTGAGGGCGTTGCAGTAGGCCTGTACGAGCGGCGGCAAGTCGAGCTGCTCGACGACATGGGCAATGTCGATGCCTTTTATTGGCTAGGAAAAATTGAAGGCATGACGGACATCGGCCACCGCTGGTGAGGTGCAGAGCCGCTTCCACCAATGCGACCAGAATACGGTTCCACATGTGATGTTACAGGACAAGAGCAGCATGGAGGCCATCATGCTCGAACGCGCTTGCCATCCGGTCGATCTGACGGGTGGGGACAGTGAGACGAATCGCCTCTTGACGCCATGTGGAGACGGCGTTGCCGACCTGCCTGGCAATGTCGCGCGCCTGCGAATGGTCCAGATCAAAATAGGAAGCTACATCGAAGGCGCGATCGAGGGACGCTGTGGTGTCATCCAGATCGATGGCCGTGGACAGGACACGCGGCTTAATATCGACCGGCGTCGGATTCATGTCGTAGGCCGGAGCAAGTCGCCAGCCATCAGCCCCCTCATACAGAAAGCCGTGGTTGCGCAGATGGTCGTCGGTGTTCGAGATCATCACGCTGAAAACAATCCGTCGCCAGAGCATGGCCATGTCCGCATGCGGCGCTGCCCCGTACTGACGGAGTGCATCGACAAATTCAAGGTAACTGCGTGTCTCGTTGTCATTGGCTTCGAGCATGCTCATCGCCGAGAGAAAGGGAATGCGTTGGCCGTCCTGCCGATCAAAGCGGCGCAACAGTAGGACGGGTTTGTTGCCGACCTGCTCCAGACGCCATTGCGGAACGGTGATGCCGGCCTTCTCTGCAAGGCTCAGTGCGACAGCCTCCCAGCGCACAGCGTCGAAGTCGTCGTCACGGTGGGGAAACTTGACAATGGCAAGCTGACCATCTTTGTCCCTGACAGAGGCCTTGGGTCTGGCGCCACCGAGCGAGGAGCCGGGGGCAAGCAACAGCCGAAGATCTTCATCGCTGTCTGAATCATCGGCAACGTGATCGGCTGCTGAGAGGAGGCGCGGCAATTCAACGAGCGGCGGGATGGACGTGGTTTCGCTGGGCGCCAGAAACGGCCCGTCGGGCTGCAGGGCAAAACGCAGGGCCCCCTGACGCGCCTCGTCGTTGACCATCAGCAGGTAGTCGATTTCTCGGAGTGTGCGGGGTGTTTCACCCGCGCGGTCGGCCCGCCGACGCTCGGCGCGGCGCATCAAAACGCGGCCCCAGCGATCGGGGGCTGAGTCGCCGATCGCACCAAACATGGGTTTATCCGCCGGCGTGTGGAACGGCCCCGGCCCAAGCTGCAGCGCAGGTTCAAGGGCAAAGCGGTCTGTTCGGCGAAGCCAATCATCGTCATACTCGAAGCTGGCGCTGTTGCGGCCCTTGCGCATCCGCGACCATAGACGGCCTGCCAAGACCGGCTGGCCCTGAATATCAACGTAAACGAGCGCCTCGGCATCCATCATTCGATCCCCTTGCTGTCTGAGGACGAACGCTTGGATTTCTTCCGATGGCGAATCCGTTGGGGCAGGTTTTCTTCTTCAAGTTCCAAGCCAACGGCATCCGACCGGACGTCGGCGACCTCGGCAAGGCGCTCGGTCAGACCGAGCACAAACAACACGGTGGCGTAGGTGCCGAAGGAGACGGACGGGTCGCCTCGCTCCACTTTGTGGAGCGTGGTGCGACTGATCGAGGCGCGTTCGGCCATAATGGCTGTCGAGATGCGGCGTCGGCGTCGCGCATCACGAATGTCCTGCCCGAGCTTCCGCATCGCGCGGCGGACGGGTAGCGGCAGCGTTTCAGTTGGACGATGCTGGATCATTTCTGACGTCCATTTTTATATACGAAACACGATATAGCGTACAGTAAAATGAACGGTAAATCAAGGGCATCGTGCCAGTCGTCACACCGGCTTCACAGCGGTAGATAACTGGAGGACGATCCCCCCGGGCGGGCGTGGAGGTAGCGCCCCGTCGTCGCCACTGAGGCATGCCCCAGTGTCTGCTGCACCAGGTGGATGGGTGCCTGACGGTCGAGTGCATGGCTGGCATGCGCGTGACGCAGCCAGTGGGCGCTCACTCCTTGAGGGATACCCGTCCGTTCCGCCGCCCTTCGGACAATCCGCGTCGCCTGGCTGGCGCTGAGTCCCCTGCGGGGCCTGTCAGAGGCAACCGCGAGCTAAAGGCAACTGCACGTGATGAAGACTGACGATTACACGACAATCTGCATCTTCGACGCGAGGCCGTGTGGGATGGAAGCCGGCGGCCAACCGTGGTACCGAGCGCACGTGAACTCCCGAACAGGCTGGCCCGGCTGGGCAAGTGTGCTTGGTAGCACGACGCCCAATATCCGATCGTGCCGGGACAGTAGTGGGAGCGGCGTTACCGGCAACACGGTCCGTCGTGGCAAGCGGAAACGGGCCGATTATCTTCTCCGCTACACCCGCGATTTTCCCTTGGCCGTCGTCGAGGCTCAGCCCGACTACAAGACGGCCGGCGCCGGACTGGGACAGGCCAAAGGCGTATGCCGAAGTTCTGGGCCTGAAGTACGCCTACGCCACAAACGGCCGGGGCATCGTCGAGTTTGACTTCACCTTGAGCACCGAACGCAACTTCGACGGCTTTCCGACGCCGGCGGATCTATGGCATCTGTGCCCGGCATCAACCATTCGGCCGGGACGGGGTGGAGGGCTCTGAACCCGCACCTGTCGCCCACGCCGATCGGCACCCGCTACACTTCGAACTCGTCCGGCATCGGAATCTGCGTAAACGAGATTCGCGTCGGTGCCGTCTGCTGGCCATACGCGCCGCACGGTCGGTATGGGAAAACTTAGCGTCTACAACCAGGTGAAGAACCGACGGGCATCAGACGAAAAAGTTTCCGTCGTCTTCGACAAAGCCAATTGGCCGCCACTGGCGCAGACCAACCTGAGCCCGGTTATTGACGTCGAGCACCACAGCATGATTCTCATGCAACTGGACAACGGCGTACAGGCCAGCTATCAGCAATGTCACTATACGCCCGACAGCCATCGCAACTACACGATCATCGGCACCGAAGGTCGAATCGAAAATCAGGGTGACTACTCCACTGACAGTCATCAAGCCGAGGTCCACCTGTGGACCAACCGGGGTGACCAGCATGAAACGATCCGCATTCCATCCACGCCCGGCACACACGGCGGTGCGGACCCAGAGGTCGTGGCAGACTTTCTGCGGTTTTTGAAAACGGGCCATACTCACGGGGCGAGTCCGCTGGATGCTCGGATGAGCGTTGCGACCGGCGTGATGGCCACGCAATCATTGCGGGCGGGAAGTCAGCCCTATGATGTACCTGCCGTTGCTCATCGTGGAAACGCGCATTGAATCTGAATTCTTCCACACGAACAGCAACGGCTTGATCTCATCACGGCGACGCGTTGCTCGCGCCGGCTACCAGCTCGGCGAAGTGCTCGCGGATGCGGTCCAGGATGCGCTCGGCCGCCTGGCCGTCGCCGTAGGGATTGACCGCCTCGGCCATCGCGTCATAGCTCGCGCGATCCGTCAGCAGTTCGCTTGCCGCTTCGACGATCCGCGCCCGATCCGCGCCGACCAGTTGCACCGTTCCCGCCTCCACGCCCTCTGGGCGCTCGGTCGTGTCGCGCATCACCAGCACCGGCTTGCCAAGCCCTGGGGCTTCTTCCTGCACGCCGCCGGAGTCGGTCAGCACCAGACGACATCGACTCATCAGCGCGACGAACGTGCGGTAGTCGCGTGGCGTGATGAGTTTGATGTTCCGGCGATCGCCTAGCCGAGCCTGCACCGGCGCCTGCACCTGCGGGTTCAGATGCACGGGGTAGATGAAGCGGTGGTCCGGGAAGCGGTCTGCCAGATCGGCCAGCGCATCGCAGATCTGCTCGAAACCTTGGCCGAAGTTTTCGCGGCGGTGGCCGGTGACCAGCACGTAGGGCACCTGATCCCAGTCCCGGCCGACTTCCTCGGCGAGGGCCTGGTCGATCTTTGCCTTGATTTGCGGGTCTTGCTGACGTTGCACTTCCATTTGCAGGGCGTCGATCACCGTGTTGCCGGTGACGCGGATCTGCTTATCTGCGACGCCTTCCTTCAGCAGGTTCGCCCGGCCAAACTCCGTCGGGGGGAAGTGCAGCGTGACCAGCGGGCTGGCCAGCCGACGGTTGACCTCCTCGGGAAACGGCGACCAGATGTTGCCTGTGCGCAGGCCTGCCTCAACATGCCCGATCGGGATGCGCCGGTAGAAGCAGGCCAGTGATGCGACGAGCACGGTCGTCGTGTCGCCCTGCACGAGCGCCATGTCCGGCTCGATGCGATCCAGCAACTCGTCGATGCGCGTCATCAGCCGGGCGGTCAGCGACGCGAGCGTCTGGTTCGGCTGCATGACCGCGAGGTCGTGATCCACCGTGATCTGAAACAGGTCGACCACCTGCTGAAGCATCTCGCGATGCTGGCCGGTGGAGACGACGATCGGCTCCAGGTCGGGCGCCTGCCGCAGGGCGGCGATCACCGGCGCCATTTTGATGCCTTCCGGGCGTGTGCCTACGAATACTGCGATCTTTTTCATACAAGCCTTGTGGAGGTTGGCGGCGAGCCGGAGGTCAGGTCTGCAGGACGCCGCACGTATCTGCTGGTGCAAGAGATCAATTTATACCCCGAGACCACCTCCGAGGCCTGTTGGTGAATGTTGATCGGCCGTGATTGTACGCGGTAATTGCCGGATGCTTCAACGCGGTGTATTTGTGGTTGCCATTTAGGTTGTCACCTACATCTCGGCAGCAGCTTGCCTATTGCAGGTTGCCTGGACAACACCATCGGCAGTTCTGTTTTTTTGCACAAACATCAGACTACGGTGCAGGGATCGTGATTCAAGGCATGCTATCATGGCATTCACTTCTGGATGCGAATTGAGCTTCTTTCTGGTTGGAATATCAGGATGATCAGTGACGGTGATTCGAAGCAACCCGGTGTCGAGTCCGGTAAGGCGGCGGCATCTGTTGGTGGGATGCGATTGTGTAGAAGCTACCGTGTTGTGGCGATCGTCGCATTGCTCTTTTTCAGTACGTTGCTCCTCGTTCGTGGACCATTGATGAATCCTGTGCCGGTCGGGGACTTTGTTCATTTCTACACGGCGGCTCGAGCGTGGGTGCAAGGAGCGAATCCTTACGACTACGCGGCGTTAAAGCGTGTGGTGGATGAAGCGCCACAAGCGCCTCGCCGAACTTGGTTGCGATCGCACCTGATCGCGTTGTATCCGCCGGCAACATTTCCGTTAATGAGTCCGATTAGTGCTTCAACTGCAATGAAGCACTAGGCAAAACTGGGTGCGCTGTTCGGCGTGTCGCCGGCCCGTCGCACGTCCGACATCGAAACGCTGCTGCTCCGAACCGCCGAAGCGAGTCAGTCCTGGCCCGCGCCTGCGGGGCTCAAGATCGGCCTTCAGGCCAACCCCCTTTTGTCCCGCTTATCTATTTTTACATCATCGTTGCAGCAGCCAGCCAGCGATCTCGAAAATTTACAGTGATTGTTGTTTTGAAGCTTGAACAGTTCTGTCCGGACGTTAATGTGGCTGTTCACGATCGTCGCTTTAGTTCGAAGAGACGCGAAGGTGAACTGGGGTTGCCGGCGACGCGGTTGAATTTCCGCTGGGGGCCACGACAAAACGAACAATCGTCAACGGCGAAATGCGGACCGTCGCAGTCATGCCGCGCTTGGCATTTCGATGTGTTGTCAACCTGCACGCATCCGCACGTTGCGGGTGACGTTTATTCCTGAGCGAGCGCCTGCAGCATGGTGCTTGCTAACGCAATGGTGAGAGGATGGATCGATATGAAGAAGGTATCAATGACGATCGCGACGATGCTGGTGACCGGAGTCGGCTTCGGCCAAACCGCCACGGCTGTGACCAATGTGAGTGACTTCGGTATGGCCGGCTGGGAGTCCACCGATACGCGGGTGGAGGGTGCTAACGCCACGACACAGGCGCAGATCGATTCGCGCATTCAGTTCGTGCAGGGACCGGCCGGCGCCGACGGAGGCGCGCTCAATCTCATCGCGCCGGCTACCTCGGACAAGGCCACACTCGCGTTGGTCGACACGAATGGTCTCGGCGGCCTGGCCGGGTTGACGGCCGAGTATCGCTGGTACAAAGACAGCCCGTCCGGCGCAGCGGCTCCGGGGTTCAAGATCGGCCTTCAGACCGCTGATTTCGGCACAACCGGATCCTCCTCGCGCATCGGCGAAAACGATTGGGACAAGGTCCTGATTTACGAGCCCTATGACAATCCAAGCGGTGGCAATCCGCCCACCGGCCAGTGGATCACCCAGACGCTGGATGCTGAAACCGGCACGTGGTGGATGTTTGATCGCACGACGCTCACGACCGTCAACGCGCCGCACAACAGCCTCACGCTGGCGGAATGGATGGACGACGAGGAGTGGGGAACGTTGCTGACCGGCGCGACGATCGTTGACATTCAACTCGGCGTCGGCTCAGGCAATGCAGACGTCGACTCGTACGTAGACTACCTTAGCGTCAGTTTTGACGGTGGCGTGATGAGCACCACCTACAACTTCATCCCCGAGCCGACCAGCCTCACGCTCCTTGGAATCGGGGGCATGATGATGTTGCGCCGTCGTCGCTGAACGAAACACCTCCCACGGGGGGGCTCACCGGCCCTGCCGTGCTTTTCAGGTCACTGCATGCGTATTCATCCACAGCCAGATCAGGTCAAGATGTGAGCGCGGGACGGTGAATTTGGCAGAGCGGGCTCCGATTTGCGACTTGAGATTCTGGCTGACTTTCAACAAGACCGACATTCATGCTGACCTTCGGCTAGGTGTACCGTCCCGCAGTATCGTGGTGCGTCGGGTTGCGGATCAAGCGTTCGGGTTCATGCTGCCAGCGGGAGCAGGCGAACGCGTGCGGGGTTAGGCCACGAAGCGTCTTGAGACGCTTGGCGAAGTAGTAGGCCATGAGGAAGGTGGCCAAGTGGTTGCGCAGCTGCTGATGGTCGTCGTCGTGGAAGCGTCTGACGGTGGCCTCCTTGATCGTGCGGTTCATCCGCTCGACCTGTTCGTTGGTCCAAGGGGGGTAGGGCTTGGCCAGGCGGTGCTCAATGCCGTGGCGACGGCAGGCGAGGTCGAACATGTGCGTTCGCAAGCGAGCAGTGCAGCCGCGGCGGTTCTTGGGCAGGTCGGCGAACGGGATCCCCTAGTCGGTGAGGATCGTGTGAATGCGGTAGGGGATCGCTGCGACGAGCTGGTTGAGGAAGTCGGTGGACGTGTTGCGGTTCGCTTTGGCTTCCAGGCGTGCGAAGGCGATCTTGCTGGTGCGGTCGATGACGACAAACAGGGACAGCTTGCCTTCGGCGGTGCGCACCTCGGCGATGTCGAGGTGGAAGTAGCCGATCGAATCCTTCTTGAACTTCTTACGCGGCGGCTTGCCGCCATCGACAGCGGGGAACCGGCCGATGCAGCGAGCCCTCCGGCAGGCCGACCGCCGCTGGATGCCGCCCAAGTATCGGCCGGATGGCGTGGCGCTCGGCGTCGGCTTGCGGAAACGCATTTGCCTGAATCAGTGTGTTCACTCGTAAACTTTTGGCCAAAGTCTGCTCAGATGCGCGGCAGACGGCCGGTGCTGCTTGAGCAGCGCCTGCCGGCAGGGATCAGGTGTTCGCGGAATAGAGGCTGTCCGTTCCCTTGGCCTGAACGCCGGTGAATGCTGCGGCGGTTTCGCGGAAGGCGCTGCTCAGCGCGACCACGTCGGCCCCGACACTCAGAAAGCGGTAGCCCATCTGCACGCAGCGGTCGATGCCGGCGGCGCCCGTGACTGTGCCGGCAAAGATGTTGTGCTTTTGCGCGGCGCGGGCGACGGCTTGCCGTGCCTGGTCAATGCGCGGGTCGTCCATCTGGCCCGGGATGCCGAGGGCGTGGCTGTAGTCGCCGGGGCCGAAGAAGATCATGTCGACGCCGGGCACGGAGGCGATCGCGTCGAGTTCGTTCACCGCTTCGGGGTCTTCGATCTGGAGGATGACGAAGCGCTGCTCGTTGGCGTGGCGGATGTAGTCCTGCAGCGGTTCGGTGCAGTACGCGCCGTCGGTGTTGCCGCCGTCGAGCGGGCGCAGGCCGAGCGGGTGAAAGCGGGTCTGGTGGATGATTTGGCGGGCATCGTCACCGTTCATCACGTGCGGGACCATGATGCCGGCGGCGTCGACTTCCAAGGGGCGAACCAGATCGCTGTAGCTGCCGCGCGGTACGCGGACGAGCGCGTCGCAGTTGTAAGCCTTGGCGGCCCGGACGGCGTTTTCGATGTCGCGGATGTTGTTGGCCACGTGCTCGAGGTCGAGCCAGACGCAGTCGAGGCCGGCCAGCGCGGCGATCTCCACCACGCGCGGGTCGGAGAGGTTGAGCTTGGTGCAGCTGACCACTTCGCCGGCACGAAGTTTGGCGAGCACACGACTCGGACGCAGCGGTGGGACAGGGGTGGTCATGGCTGAATCTCCGAAAGGTAGATCGGCTTGCCGTGCTGCTCACGGCTGCGAATACCGGCAATGATAATCTTCATCTGCTCGATCGTTTCCGTCTGCGGCACGGGGGAAACACCGCAACGCAGATAGTCGACGAACGCGACAAGCTGAGCTTTGAACGCGGCGAAGGTGTCGCGGAACTCGGCCCGTACGGTGGCCTTGGAGCCGATGACACTGACGTGGCCGTAGCCGCCGACGAGGTCGTGGCCGACGGCGAGCACGATGTCGACGCCTGCTTCGTGGGTGAGGTGGACGATGTTGAGTTCGGGCGTGCCGGTGTTGACGACGCGTTGCCAGCCGCCGGGCGGCAGCAGGCCATAGATGGATTCGAGGCCGTGGATGCCGTAGCGTTCCCAGTCCTTGAGCATGGTGGCGAAGATGAGGCGCGGCGTGCCGGTGGCGGGCAGTTGTTCGCGCAGTTGCGCAAACTCGGTTGCGTAGCGCATGCAACTGGTGGAGAGGATGGCCTTGCCCTGCTGCCACCAGGCGTGGAACTGGCGGAGGTGGTCTTCGCGATCGGTCAGTGGTTTGTCGATGAACACGGGCAGGTCGGCTTCGATGAAGGGCCTGGCGCGGTCGAGGTGTTCGTGGCCGACGTCGGTGGCGATGATGACAGCGTCGACGTGGCCGATGACGTCTTCGGGCTTGTCGACGATGTGGTCGATGTATGCGGCGCGGGCGACCTGCTCGGCGTCGGTTCGCTGATCGCACCAGACGTGCGTGACCTGGGCACCGGGGATGCCGAGGTTTTCTTTTGGTTGGGCGCCGAGATATTGGGCGATGACGGGATAGCCGCACTTGGCCATGACGTCGGCGTCGTAGCGGCCGTTGACGATGGCGGACCAGCTATAGGGATGGCCGTTACCTTCGACCATACCGAGCATGGCCAGGCGGATGTTGTGCGGGTCGGCAACAAGGGGGGTGTGATTCACCATGCGGTCCAACCTCCGTCGACGATGAGGGAGGCGCCATTGACATAGCTTGACGCGTCGGATGCGAGGAACAGGGTCGGGCCGGCGATTTCGTTCGCCTGACCGATGCGATTCAGGGGCACGCGCTGGCTGAGCCGGTCGACGAAGGCCGGGTCATGCTGTTGGATCGTGGGGTTGGGGAACGGGCCGGGGACGATGGCGTTGACGCGCACGCCGTGCGCCCCCCATTGCACGGCCTGGTAGCGGGTGAGTTGGAGCACGCCAGCCTTGGCAGCGCCGTAGTCGGGCGGGTTGACGCTGTCTTCGTCGGCGTAGTTGCGCGGGTCGGGGCTGACCAGGCCGTACATGCTGCTGAAGTGGATGATGCTGCCGCGGGCCTGGGGGAGCATGATGCGGCTGGCGGCACGAGCGAGGAGGAAGGCGCCGGTGAGCGTGACCTGGAGGCATCGCTGCCAGTCGTCGACGGTGCCCTTGGCGTGGCTTTTGCCGGTGCAATAGACACTGGTGTTGACGAGCACGTCAAGCTGGCCGTGTTCGCGATGCACGGCGTTGACGACGTCGTTGATGCTCTGCTCGTCACCGGTGTCGATCACCACGGCGTGCGCCTTGCCGCCGTTTTGAGTGATGGCACGTGCGACGGCCTCGGCGGCGTGGCGGCGAAGGTCGGCGACGACGACGGTTGCGCCATGGGCCGCGAACGTTTCGCAGATGGGTCGCCCCAGATAGCCGCCGCCGCCGGCGACGAGGGCGACTTTACCCGCAAGATCAAAGAGCTTGGGCATGGGTTGTTCACCAGAGGAAGGCATGGGTTACTTGGCGGTGTAGCCGGCGTCAATGGGTAGGTTCGTGCCGGTGATGTAGGCGGAGGCGTCGGAGGCGAGGAAGACGATTGCGCCTTTGAGATCATCGTCGTTGGCCATGCGGTTGAGGAACGTTCGCTGGTTGTAGCGCTCCACAAAGGTTGGGTTCTGGTTGTTGAAGAAGCCGCCGGGGCTGAGGCAGTTGACGCGCACGCCCTTGGGGCCGAGGCGGGCGGCGGTGTAGCGGGTGAGCTGAACGAGGCCGCCCTTGTGGAAGTAGTAGTCGGGCGGGGCGTCCATGCCCAGGCCTTCATAGAGCGAGAAGTCCGCGCCGACCATGCCCTGGATCGAGCCGATGTTGATGATGCTGCCGCGGCCGCGCTCGGCCATGGCGTCGCCGAAGGCCCGGGTCATCAGGTACAGGCCTGTGGCGTTGATGGCCATGCTTTTCGCGAACGCTTCGCCGCCGTCGCTCCAGCTTTTCATCGGGCGGGCGACGGCGTTGTTCACGAGTACGTCGACGTGGCCGGCGTCGCTGATCAGCCGATCGCGCAGGGCATTGACGGAGGCTTCGTCGGCCTGGTCCAGTTGCATCGCGGTGACGTCGAGGCCCTCGCCTCGCAGCGCCTCGGCCTGCGCTTCGAGCGCCTCGAGGTTGCGGCTGGCGACATACGTCTTCGCCCCCGCCTCGGCCAGCGCGATGACGATCTGTCGGCCGAACAGCCCGGCCCCGCCGGTGACCAGCGCCACCTTGCCATCCAGTTTGAATGAATCCAGTACCGTCATGCCAAGGTCTCCTCGGTCGTCAGCGTCTGCCAGGCATCGTCGCGCTCGGCTGCCGAGAGCATGGCGCGCGTCGCACGCAACGTCTGCCACGCCTCGCGTACCGTGCACAACGGCTCGGCTTCGCCAGCGAGCACGTCCAGCCATGCACGCTCCTGCGCGGTGAACCAGTCGTCCCGGCTTTTGAAATCGATCACCTGTTCCTCCCACGGCGAATCGGGCGTGGCCATCCACCGCCAGGCGTGGCGATGCAGCTCCCAGCGGGCCGTGCCGTTTTCGCAGATCACGGTCATGGTCATCTCGTTGGGTGCCTGGTGCTGGTTGAGGCTGTAGCTGCCGAGCACCTGCCCGTGGCGGGCGAGCACGTGCACCGTGTCTTCGACGGTGACGTCAGGCAGCTTGAGGTGGGCCATGTCGGCGGTGAGGCGTGTGATCGGGCCGACGAGCCACTCGGCGGAATTGACCAGGTGGGTGAGGGCATCCTGCGTCGCGCCGCCGCCGCGTGCTCGGTCGTTGTAGTACGTGTCGGCGAACGTCGGGCGATAGGTGGGGAAGTGCTGGCCCGCGATGACCGTCACCTGCAACGGCTTGCCGAACTTGCCAGCCAGAAGTGCATCGCGCATCGCCTGCAACGCGGGGTGGGCGCGGTAGACGTAGGCCACGCCGGCGACAAGTTGCGTCCGATCGAGCGCTTCAACCAGCTCGGCTACACCAGCCTCCGCCACGGCCAACGGCTTTTCAATGAGCGGCGCGATGCCTGCTTCGACCAGGCGCATGGCGATCGGGATGTGCGTGTTGGCCGGCGTGGCGACGACGGCGCTGTCCCATGGCTGCTCAAGTGCGACATCGAGCGAGTCGAACGCCAGCTCGACGTTGTATTGCGAGGCGATTCGCTCGCGCAGGGGAAGTACGGGCTCGCACAGGCCGACGGCCGCTTGCTCGGTGGCTTGTAGGCAGCGCAGGTGGCGTTCCCCGATGGAGCCGACGCCGATGATGAGGATGCGTTTGGGTGAACGACTCATCACGGACGCTCCTGCGGGCGCTTCGTGAGGGTGACGCCGACGTAGATGGTCGGGCTGGCGCGGAGAAGGCTGAATCGATGGGCCAGTGTCATGGCGGGCTCTAATGTGTTCGCCGATGCGAAGCGGAAAAACGGACTCATAAAAAGATCATTTATGTATACATTATTGTTACTATAATGGGTTCATGTCAACTGCTCGAAAGGTGAAGCGACCGAATCAGCGTGAGGCTGCGTACCAGGCGATTCGTGAGGCGTTGATTCTGCAGGCGGTGCCGGCGGGTGAGAAGCTCAGCGAGCCGGCGTGGAGCGAACGGCTGGCTGTGAGCCGCAGTGCGGTGCGGGAGGCGTTTGCCCGGCTTGAGGCGGAGGGGCTGATCGAACTGGCGGAGACGGCGGGCTATGTGGTGCCCACGCTCACAGCCGAGGACGTGGCGGAAATCGTCGAGCTTCGGTTGGCGCTGGAAGCGGCGGCCATTGACCGGTTGTGTACACGCGGCCTGAATACGCCCGAGGCGCTGAAGGAACTGGAAGATGCGTGCGATCAGCAAGACGCGTTTCTCGCCAACGGCTATCGCCTCGGTGCCACTGAGGCGGATCGGCGGTTTCACCAGCAACTGGTGGCACTGGCCGGCAACCGGCGGCTGACGGCGATGTACCGCCGGGCACCGCTGCCGTTGATTCACCGCATGCTGGTCGGGACGCAACCGCTGCGGCCGAGCGATCACAGCGTGGACGAGCATCGAGAAATCCTCCGGTGTCTCCGCGAGGGCGATGCCCAAGGGGCCCGTCACCTGTTGCGGCGACACCTGCTGCCCAAGGTGCCCGTCAGCATGAGGTAAAGGCAGGCGGCCGAGCCTTGAACACGACAGGCCGCATCCATGGCAATCTCCCGCGAATCAACCTAATCTCTACTGCCCCATGCGCATTGCCGTCCTTGGAGATCTCCATCTGATCAGCTCCGATGACCCCGACGAGCAGCGCCGTCGGCGGCGGTGTCATTTTGCCTTGGCTTGGCCGAGTTTTAGGTCCATGGTCGCGGCCGTCCGTGATGCGGCACCTGGCCTGGTGGTCGTACTGGGGGATGGTGGACTGGTACTCGCCGCAGAACCGCGACTTTGCCCTCTCGTGCCTGGCGGAGATGAATCTGCCGTGGCAGGCGACACCGGGGAATCACGATTTCGACTGCCCGCAAGGTGAGGGGTTCGCCGATCCACCAATATTTTCAAGTAGCAGACGACTCACTTGGTGGCTGAGCCTTGCCCTGTGTGTCAGACGAGGTGCGTAAGTCAAACTGAGGTGCAACAGGCAAGCCATGCGACGTCATCGCCGCAGTGGCCCCCAGTGGTGGCTTGCGTAACGAAACATGTTTCTAAGTGTATCAAATTGCTGATGAACGCCCCCGTGGCGGACTCTGTTGTGTGGTCGTTGCCGCCGCGGTTGCGAGTTGGTGAAACCCTGTTGCTGCGTGCGTAATTGGTGGTGGCTGGGGAAGAATCTGTTTGTTGATCGCGTGTTCGTTCAAGAGCAAGGGCGTCTCTATGAATAATAAGCGTGCATTTACGTTAATCGAATTGATAGTTGTAATTAGCATTATTGCACTGATGATCGCACTGCTTCTGCCTGTGCTTAACAACGCGCGGGCAAACGCACGGCTTGTGGAGTGCAGTGCCATGCTGCGCAGCCTGGGCATGAGTTCCGAGATATACCTGAACGATTACAACTTCACCTACCCGGTGGCGTATTTCAGGGGCACCTGGCCGAGCAGCGACAATCTCGTCACGCGTCAGTGGCCCTTTTTTCTGAGCCATGCGATGGGCAAGATTCAAGACAGCCACTCGGAATGGACGTCGTTGCCGGATTTCTGGTGTCCTGGAGAACCGGCGGGGCAGTCGCCCGACATGCGTCCGTACAGCTACGGGCAGAACTGGTACGCCGGGTATCACCAGTCGGACTCGAACTATCAATATGTTCGCGAGCCCGATGTGGTGCAACCGTCGCAGACGATTCACCGTACGGACGGCGCTCATACGGGAACCCAGGCCGGCTGGACATTGGTGCTTCGGCAAAACCAGATTCATCCAGCCCGGCATATCGAATTCGATCGGCACATGGGTGGCGGCATGGCCAACTTTGCGTACATGGACATGCACGTCGTGACGCGACGCCAGTATGAAGAGGACTGGTCGGATGTGTCAACCGTCTCTGGCGGCCGAACCGCTGAGCCGGGTGCTGGAAGTGGCCGTGTGAGTGATATGTCGGGACAAGTGTTATTGCATATTGGTTCGTTGCATATTGTAGTTTGATTCATTGCTCAATATCCCTTGAAAGGGGGAGAACGATGTCTGAACACATGACTTGGTTGGCTGGAATTGCAGGCGCGGCGATGTTCGGGGTGGCGGTGACGTCATCGGTGCAAGCAGCGCCGACGATTGGGATTGATGGGCTCGACGGCGCGGAGCACTGGGTCTGGGTGGAAGGCCCGGAGCACATAGCCGGTAGTGGTAGCGCTGTGTATCGTGACAACAGCGGTCTTTCCGGTTGGATGCCGAACGGTCCGGCAAACATCTACCAGCGCACGACGGGTTCATTCAACGTTGGTAGTGTTTCATGGGCCGTCCATACGCCTGCGAATATGTCTGGGGACACGAAAGTCTATGCGCGGGCGTCCGCAAACAGGGACGAATTCGGCATGACGGTAAGGCTCAACGGCGACACCGTCTCGCCGAACGACACTACCATGCTTGACGCAGGCAGCGTTAATCCAACAAACTTTCTGAATTACAACGTCGATGGCAACCCTATCGGGACGGGCATGAACGTTGGCGCGCTGACAGGCAGAACACGCCCATTATCGTGGCAAGTAAGAATGGCACGATCTATGAAGAAGATGTCGACTACGAAGTGGTTGACGGTGAGTTGGAGACGTCCTGGCATCATCCAGAGGGCACGGTCTCTTCATGGTCTCGGCCGAACGTACTCGATAATGAGCCGTGGCGTATTCGCCGGCTTGAGGGTGGCAGCATTCAGGACGGTGAGACGGTACTTGTCACTTATGACACGACCCGCGTGGTACGAGGTCAGGGGCATGGCGCCTATTGCCCCTTCAGTGAATACACTCGCGAAATACAAAGCGAGAGCATCGCTCGGATGACGCGGTTGATGGAAGGCACCGGTTTTGAAAGCAAGTATCTCAACCTTGGCCTGGACGAAATCTGGGTACTGCGAGGCGATGATGGCCGATGCTGCTCGCAGAACGATTGGAGCAATGAAGAAACGTTCGTGTATGAAATAAACAAGATCGACAGCGAGATACGTGAACACAGCCCGAATACACGTCTGATGATGTGGAGTGATATGTTCGACCCTCGGCAGACGCCGGGGTGGAAGAGTACCATGGATTATAAGGCTGTTCTGAACTCGGATCTGAGCCGGGACGTCATCATGATGCCGTGGCTCTACTATACGAGTTCGGAGTACCAGGTGAGTATAGACGGCTCGCTTCGATTTTTAATTGGTGAAGGATTCAGTATTGCAGGCACATCGGGGCATGAGCCTTTAAATAACCTGCTATGGGGTGAATCCCTGATGCATGCGAAATATATACTTGATGGCGACGTTCATGGGCTGCTCTATACAACCTGGGCTTTTAGTGAAGGTGACAAAATGGGGGGGCTGCCGGCATTTGCACAAGCAACATGGTCTCCGGGGCAAATGAGAATGGCCGGTGCCGCGGAACTGATTGAATGTCTGCGGCAAGCGGGCCTGCACTCCAATGTGGGGCAGCACGCGTGGATCGAGCACATTACAAGTGAGAACATTGGCAAGCTTGAAGACTACGGACTCATCAAGCAACGATTGCAGATCGCGTTGGCGCAAGTGGAAATTGATATGGCAGCGATGGGCGACAAACGCCTTGATGTACTGCGTCGAGCAGGCGTCGATATTCCACGCATTTATGAGCTTGGACAGAGAATGTTGTCGAATATTGAAGGACACTGAAAATCTATGCCACAACCTTCGGGGCTTCAATTGTTGCGCAGCACCGTGGGGTCTTTGGTCTTGAACCTGACGTGGTACAACGACGGCGGCAGGACCATTCGCTTGGCCGATCGCTGAAACCGTCACCCCTGCGCGATGTTCGATGCCCGGGGCGAGGTATAGGTGGAAACAGTGAATATGCGCCTGCCTTTGCGCAGTCAAGGAAACCGCGAAGATTTGCTGTCCGACGCAGACGGCGAGGTCCGTACGCCGTTGATCAATCCGATCGGCGTAACGTCAAGTGGCTGAACAAGGAGGCCCACTGGATGCCAGCCGAGGCGTCTGATCTGGTGTAACCGCAACGCTTCACAAGATATCGGCCTACGATTATTGGATCTCCTCCTTCAAGCCCATTGCAATGGTGGCGGACTTTTTTGTGGCCGACTGTGACGATGGCAGGGCGCTCTCACCCCACTCGCCTGATCGCGTCAGCAGCGGCGCCTTCAGCCACTCGGCAAACGTGCCCACGATCAGGTAAAGGCACGGGATCATCAGCAGCGTCAGCAGCATCGACACCAGCAGGCCGCCGATGACACACAAAGCGAGCGGCTGCATGATCTCCGCACCCGAGCCGAGCCCGAGCGCCAACGGCGTCATGCCAAGCACGGTCGTGCTCGTGGTCATCAGGATCGGCCGAAGGCGGATCGCCCCGGCACGCACCACGGCCCGCGCGGGCGAGAGGCCCAGCTTCCGCCGGCCGATCTCGATGTATTCCACCAGCAGGATCGCGTTGTTGACCACGATGCCGATCAATAGGATCACGCCGATAAGCACCGGCGCGGACAGCGGCGTGCCCGAGAGCCAGAGGATGCCGACCACGCCAATCAGCGCCAGCGGCGCGGTGGCGATGATGACCAGCGGGTTGCTCAGCCGTTCGTACTGCACTGCCAGCACAACCAGCACGAGGAAGATGGCCAGCACGACGACGATGGCTAATTCGCGGTTGGTTTCCTGAATGGTTTCCCATTGCCCGCCGTAGATGAGGCTGTACTGGTCGGGCAGTTCAAGGTCGGTCAGTCGCGCGTCAATCGCCGTCATGATGGTGGCGACGTCGGCCACATCCGTGTTGATGTCGCCGTTGACGTGCACTGCCCGCGTCTGGTTTTCCCGCACGATGTGGGCCGGTCCTTCACCGAGTTCGAACGTCGCCACGTCGCGCAGCAGGATCGGCGCGCCGCCATTCGCGCGGAACAGCAGCACGTTGCCCAAGGTTTCGGTATCGCTGACCGCCTCGCGCGGCAGGCGAACGCGGACGTCGTATTCCTGATTGGCGGTGAGGAAGCGCGTCGGTACGGCCCCATCCACCGCATCGCGAATCGCCCGCCCAACTTCCGACACGCGCAGCCCGAGGTCGGCGGCACGATCGCGATCGACCCGCACGCGCATCAGCGGGCTCTGATCCTCCCGGCCGACCTCCACGCCTTCCAGCCCCTCGATCCCGTCAAGGCGGGCGTTGATCTCACGCGCGAGGCCGTACAAGGTGCGCAGGTCTTCACCAACGATGGCGATCGACACATCCGCTCCGCCCGTGCCGAAGCGCAGGCCGGGGATGCTCGGCGGGCGGACGCTGATGCGAGCGCCGGGCAGGTCGAGTGCATCAAGCTGATGCTGCACTTGGGCGACCCACCGGCCGGCGGTCACGCCAGGCCGCTGCGAAGCCGGCGTGAGCTGTACACGCCAGCGGGCCGTGCCGGGCCGCTCGTTGACAATGCCGCCGCCGAGGTGGCCGCCGACGAGGGTGAAGTAGCTTTCGACGTGGTCGAGCGCTTCGATGACCGCTTCCACCTGCCGGGCGACGGCGTCGGTTTCGTGCGGCGGCGTGCCCGGCGGCAGCGAGACGTTCACCCCGACATTGCCGTCGTCAACCTGCGGTAGAAATTCGTTGCCCAACTGTGTGCCCAGTTGCAGTGAGACGATAAACGCCAACACCGACACCGCGACCATCGCCCACCCCAACGCAAAATGGGCGGCAGGCTTCGGCGGTAGCGTTCGCGCAGATAGCCAATCATATTGTTGAACCCGCGCAGCGGTGCCGTGCGATCAATGCGACTCTCAAACCGCACATGTCCCAGCAATGCCGCGAGCATCGGTACGAGCGTCAGCGCCGCGGCGAGCGTGGCGACGATGGCGAACGAAATTGTCAGGATCAGCTCGCGGAAGATCAGCGCCGCCAATCCGGTGATCAACAGGAACGGCACGACGGCGGCAAGGTTGGTCATCGTGCCCGCGATGATGGCGGAACTGACCTCCGCCGTGCCGTCGTGGGCCGCATCCTCCGGCGACTTGCCGAGCTGCTCGCGATGCCGATAGACGTTCTCCAGCATGACGATCGCGTTATCCAGCAGCAGGCCGACGCCGAGTGCCAACCCCCCGAGGCTGATGATGTTCAACGTCAGGTCGCCATACATCATGCTTACCGTTATGGCTGGTTGGGATCAATTCCGCATCGCGACCACATCGGGCGCAGATCGACCACGGCCCCCGTCTCCGCCGCCTTGTCGATCGCGAATGCGACGGTCGCTGATTGCAGCGCTTCACGCAGGCCCGCAAGCGGTGGCTGATCGTCAAGCATGGTGGCGGCCATCTGTTGGGCCATGACCTCATCTCCTCCACCATGCCCGCCGAATGATCCTGACGAGCAGGCCTCGGGCTGATCCTGGTCGATGCGCTGCAGGACCATGTCGCCAGTGTACACCTCGCCGCGTAGGGAGCCTTCGGTACCGCAGAGGTAGAATCGACGTTCGGGAAGGCCGGCCGCACAGTTGGTGTGAAACGTGGCCTTGACGCCGTTTGCGTACTCCAGGATCACCACCTGATGATCAAAGATCGTGGCTCCGGCGCTGAATGGGTCGACGCTATGTGGGTCAGGCCAGGCCTGGAAGCGCGATTGACCGTCCGGCATCGTGCCGGCAAGGTCTTTCAAGTATGCGTGCTTCGGCACGAAGTATTGCCGCCCGCCGAAACTGGCGACGCGTACCGGCAAGCTGTCGGCCATCCAGTTAGCCAGGTCGAGATCGTGGCAGGTCTTCTCCAGAATGTGCGAGCCGGCGATGGATGCGTCACGCCGCCAGTTGCCGAAGATGTAGCCGCCGTGACCAATGCGCAGCGTCTCGTTGAACTCGAACGAAATCAGCTTCCCGATTTTCCCTTCGGCCAGCAGGTGGCGCATGGCTTGGTAGTGCGGCGAGTAACGCAGCACCAGCCCAAAGACAAACCGCCCGGGCGCATTCCGCACCGCGTCGGCTACGCGCAGACACGAATCCAGGTCGATCGCGAGTGGCTTTTCGCAGAAAACATGCTTCCCCGCCTCCAGTGCCGCGATCGTCTGCTCCTCGTGGAAACAATTCGGTGAGCCAATCATCACCCAATCGATATCAGGGTCTGTTACCACTGCCCGCCAGTCGTCGCGTCGGATCACCCCTCCGCCGGCCAGTTCTTCGCCAGCCTCGACATACGGTTCAAAAGGATCGAAGACCGAGTTCAGGCGAATCCGCGAGTTTTGCTTCAGCAGGTGACGAAGCACCCCTTGGAGACGCAGTCCCATCCCGATCGCGCCGAGACGAATCGTGGATGTCGTAGTGGCAACTGTCGGCATCTAGGTAGACCTTTTCGTACGAATAAGGATTACGAGCGTGTCGCGTGCGGAGCGGTAGGGCAGTTGTGCTGGCGCGAATCGGTGTTACGCGACTCCCCCAGCCGATCAAGTAGTTCGTCCAACCATCCTGCTTCCCCGCCGTGTCGACCGAAGGCGTGGTCCACATTCGTTTGTGTGTGGCTATCAGAACCACCGGTCGAAAACAGGCCATATTCCACGCAATAGGCGCGATACCGCCTGCATAGGTCGGGTGTGACTCGCGGGTGAGCGCATTCGATGCCGTCCAAGGCACATTCGGTTCGCAGAAGGTCGAGTTGGTCGTGGTCAGCGTCCTTGCAGTAAAGCGGCGGATGAGCAAGTACGATCAGACCACCGGCTTCGTGTACGACATCCCGCACACGATTCACCTCAGGAAACGTGAGCCCTGACACGGCCTCATGTGCCCGCGCACACAAGCTGTCGAATTCGTCGGCGTCCTGAACCCATCCTTGCTTGAGAAAATACGTCAATGTCATTGCTCGCTTCGGGCGCGTGAGGCCTTGCCGTTCAATCATCTGCGACGGACGATACAGTTCCAGAACTTCTCTGCGTCGCTTCTCGTTAAAGTCGACGCCGATAGCTTGCATGCCTTTTGAGAACTGTTCGCCCAGATCGCGCTGGCACACGCGATACGTCTCGAACAAAGCTTTCAAGCCGGGTGTAGCGGGCACGGGCAGGTTGTAACACAACAGATCAACCCCGCCGATGGACGTGCGTACCGTGAGTTCGGCTGATGGAATGACGCGGATCGCCGGATAGCGTTCCGCGACGGCCAGCACCTCGGCGACAGAATCCATGTGATTGTGCTCGGTGACGGCCAGGCATCGCACGCCCCGTTCTTGAGCACGGCGAAAGTGCGACTCCACATCAATTTCGCCGTCAAAACTCCACCACGTGTGGAGGTGCAAATCGTACAGGCTGGTGGCTGAGGCTTTCACAGCATTTGCAGTAGCAACGGAAGTTGCTCACCTTCCTCAAGCATTCGTGAAATGGCCGACGATCGGAAACGTGCCGACCGTCGACCGAAGGTATTCAAAACAACTTTCGTCAGTTGCGCATTCGACGACGGCGCAACATTGCCAGGGCGCCCAACCCGAGCAATGCCATACTGCTTGGTTCAGGGATCGGGCCGGTGATCTGAATGTCGTCCACCCACGTGTTCAAGCCGCGAGTGTCAGGCACGCCAAGGAGCTGCATACGAAATGCTTCCGCCTGATCAAAATCGGCATTTTGAAGGCTAAGGCCAGCCATGGCTGCGATGGGTGTTCCGTTCCCGTTGGCCAGTTCGAACGACCACGTTCTATCCAGTTCATCGACTGTCATCACCACCATCAGCCAGTCGTTTGTAGACCAGAACGTAGGATATCCCGTATCACCTTCGTTGATGGTTGTGGTGCCGCTGGCCGTTTCGTAGCGAATCTGCTTGTTGCCGTTGCCATCCGACAAAGCACGAAGGGTCAGGGTCCCGGCGACACGATCGTCTGCATCACGGATCGTCAAAAGGTATCTCGGGCGCATCAGCGCACTGTTTTCTATTGTCGTACTCGAAAAATAGATGCGGTGCGACAGAACATACACACCCTCAGCGTCGTCCTGGCGCCAGCCTGATGCCGTCATCGTGCTGTTGGGTTGTCCGTCATCGAGGCCGGAGGGGTATGAAAAACGCCAGTACTGGTCGCCCTCGATAGCGTCATCGGATGCGTTAACCACCGAATTGGTCATCCGGTCGCCCAAATTGGTTAATGTCCAACTACTCGAAAGCGTTGTAGCGCCAGGCGCGTAACTCTCGAAGTTCTCCTCAAACAGCACTACGGAGCCGTGTGCCAGTGGAATCGTAAACAGCAGCGTCGCAGCGGGCATTAATGAAAGGATTCTACGCATGATCAATCTCTCCTAAAAAGGGTTCAAAACAATGTTCCGAAATCTGATTCTGTCGAGTCTCGTCTTTGGCTCCACTCCTCGGAGCAACTCCTGTGAAAAACATTATCGTTGCCGAAGTCGGCCGTCGGCGGGCCTGTACGCTGGTTCATCGGTGATCAGCAACATGTCGTAACGAATCTCACCGTTGAGATTGTCCAGGGTCAGTGTGTGCTCCCCGGCAGGCAATCGCACCGCCTCAAGATTCATGTCGCCCGGCACAGCCCACGTCCAGAACTGTTCCGCCATCGGGTGGTCTGGATCAATCAGCCGGTCGGGAACATTCAAGTCGGTGCGGCCACCGAGGGTGGCGATGTGATCGTCGCCCAGTCGTACTCGCACGTCATTGTCGGTTTCATTACCACGCATGCCCGACCCGCGATGCAGGTAGCGAAGCCAAAGAAAGTATTCGCCTTCGTGGGGTATGGTGATACGCCACGACACTCGGTTGGACCGTGGCCGTTCGGGTACGAGGTAAGCGGAGCCGCGCAATCCGCCCGCTGTCGATTCTTCAAACGGGCCTTGCCGTTCCGCATCCGCGAACGCCAACTCAAGATGTACCGGTTCGTGATCACGCGATGGCGTGGAGACCTGGGCGAATGTCGGTTCACTCTCATTGCCCCATCGATCCACCACCGTTACAGCGTAGTGGTACGTCACACCGGCTCGCAGGCCCCAGTCCGTAAACCGGGCTTCCGTTGGAGAGCCGATGCGATGTTGTTGAGTCAGTTTCTTGAACGGCGCACGCGAGGCATAAACGTGGTAGTGCGCAAAGCTCGGATCGTCAGAGGCCGACCAGCGAAGTTCGTTTACACGTTCACGTCGATTGTCGGCTTCGAGGCTTTGAACAGATTGAGGCGGCGTCTGAATCTCGGGCCGACGACCTTCCGGTTCGAAACCTTCATCGGTAGACAGGGCGATCAGATCGATTTCGGCGCCTGCGTCCACGGTCTCGAACGTAATCTGCACCTCACCGGCCGATAGCGTCACGGCCGCCTGGCCAGTCCGAACCCAGGTCCATGATTTCTGATCAGTTCTCGCCTCGTGGGTGCCGTCTCCCAACTTGATCCGCCACCCCGCGTTTTGAGAAGCGTGGCCACGGACCCTTGTCCACACGTTGTCGGGACGGTTGCTTCGGACTCGGGCCCAGAGGTGGTAGTCACCCGCGGCGGGCAATTCAATTGACATCGATGCAGCGCCGATATTGCGATCGGGATGCCGATAGAGGTAATACCAATCGGACGCCTCGCGAACATCTCGCCCAATGGCCAGGCCGGGCCGTTCGTCGGTATACAAATCCCGCACCGCGTGTTCCGGTTCGACATAGACCACCAGTGGGCGATCCTCAACATCGGCCGGCAGATCAACGCCCGCGCGAGCCGCCTCCATTGAAAAGCCGCTCTCCAGGCCACTGTATTCCAGGGCAGTGACAACGTAATAATAATCCTGCCCCGGTTCGACATCCTCGTCTCGCCATGTGGTCTGCTCGATGGGCTCATGTGTCTGAAGCACATATTCATCGCCGCTTCGCGTGCTGCGGTAGACCAGGTAACCACGCGTTTCGTTGCTGTAGGCCGACGGTTCCCACGTCAGCTCCACCGCTTGTTCGTCGGCTTGCCACTGAACCTGCTCGGGCGGTCGGGGGCGTGCCATCACCGCGACATAGTTGCGGAATCGCCCCGTCATGCTCGAGGCTGTGTGGATTTTGGTGGCGTCGGGACTCTGCATAGAGAAGTCGCCACCCGCGTAATAGCCGTTGAAACGATGGTGTGTATTGAACACCGGCTGCCATGTACCGTCTGAAAACCCCTGGTACACAATGTTGCCGTTGTTGGTCTGATCAAACGTGCGGAAATGCCAGCCGCGAATCCACCCGACATAAAAACGGGGGTGGATCGACCAGTGCATATGGTAGTACTCGCCGTCGGAGCTGACTTTGACTTCCTCGAAGGGTGTCCCGGTGCGTGTTCGCCAGAATCGTGCCGCCATCCCATCGCGCACAATGAATTCACCGTCGGGCGATGCGTCCTGATGGCCATGCGTACTCGTGGGGTAGTAGTTGTAAATCTCCTGCATCTCGTCCACGGTGTCCCCGCGGTGGATGCGATACTTCTCCCACCGCTCACCTTCGGGAAACTTGATGTGGCCGTTCTGACCCATGAACAGGCGGAGGTAGGCCTCGTTGCCTTCAAGCGGTGCGATGACATGGTCGATCTCGCCGGTCTCCCGATCGATCAACATGCCGACCCGCACCCGCACGATCGGCCCCCATTCCTCATGATTCGTGCTCACGGAGGTATGCGGCCGCCAGAACTCATGGTTATCGAGCGGATGACTCGGGTTGCCGTCTGCCTGCGGTCTGGCCGGCCGACCCGGGTTTAAGCCTGTGTCGGGAAGGGGAACATTGCCCGGCTCGTAAGGCATCCAGATTCCGCCATTCGGCGTGTCAAGAAAGACATACCGACTGTCCTTCGTCAGGCCATAAATGCGACTGCGCGTAAACGATTGATCCCATTGTGCAATAGTCTGTCTGGTGCCTTTTGCTTCGTTGATTTCGCGTAGTTGCGTGCCCCCGAAGGTCAGGTAGTAAACGTCGGGGTCATCGGGAGCCCATATCGGATGTCGACTATCGTCCAGCCGGGGTTGGATGCGCGAGTAATCTGCGTTGACCAGTCCGCCCCGCATCACGTCCCCGTCCTTCGTAGGCCGATGGCCGGGAACGAACAGGCGGGACGCGTTCGCATTCCATGCCGACCAGACCGAAGAAGTGGTGGTGTGTTCAGTGAATGGCGCATCGTCGACCATCCAGATCGGCGTGCCGTGCTCAACATCCTCAAAGATCAGCCGGTGCGTTCGCAGGCCATCGTCTTCAAAAAACAGGTCATAAGGCTTTACGCCGTGGCGTTCCATGAACGCGTCCAGGCCTTGGACTGATGGATCGACTGCACTGTATCGATCGCGCGATGCATCGCGAAGCTGCGCCGGCCCCCCCACAGCGAGCCGGGAACTGCCGCTGCCACTGATGAACTTGATCGCCAATACGTTCGTGCCTTGTTGAAGCGAGGCATTGACGACATGGTCAGTGATCGACGGCGGCCAATGTTCGTTGCCTTCGTCAATCGTATTGACAACTTCCTTACCGTTTACCCACGCCTGCATCCACCAGTCGGCCCCCATACCGAGCGACACCTGCTGAGCCGAGCCTGATTCGATTTCGAGAAAGACATAGGCGGTGTTACCCGGCGCGAGCCCGCCGAAGAGCGGTACGAAATCGAAGACATCACCATCGCCGGGCGTCACCGTCTGAGGCTCAACGGTGCGATCGTTTACTTTCAAGGCGGCGGGGACTGTGGAAAGCTGATCCTCAGCGACGGCATCGTCCCGGTGAAGCGGGAGAAACACCGTCCATTGCTCAGGCCAAGCGACATCCCCTACGACCTGTCGTGACGGTTTGGGTGAAACGTCACCTTGTGCCGGCATTTGCCCACTGACGACAATCGTTATAAGTAACATTAAACCGATGATTCGCACTTGTTTCGCTTTCGTTGAAGTCGCTTTTGGCATTGACACGTCCGAGGCCATTACCCGTCAGTCGAAGGCGGGGTCATTGTTGCGGTTGTAATAGCTCCAGATTCGCGACCCTGAAGCGTTGATTTCCGGCACATCTGAACGTGTTGTGACATGGCCGCCGACCCAGAGCAGATTGGCAACACGTTGGCTACCGTGCCGGGGGTAAACGTGAAACAGGCTGCTATCGTTTCGCAGCAAGTAGCTGGAGCCCCCGTTTTCCCATGTATGGCCACTATCCGCGACCAGCAGGTGATTGGGCGTCTCGGGTCGTTGCGAAACATCGCGCCCGGCAAGGCGTTGATTCATGCCGTAGGAAGGCTGGAACGTAGCTCGCAGATCATATTGACTGTAGATGCTGTTGAAGTCAGTCGGGTCTTCGGGGCACTCGAAGACCCCCTGGCGGCCATACTCGTTCGCTTCATCGGTGTTCCTCGGGGGCTGTAGACCCACATACGGTCCCAGATGCCCTGTCGCCCACACGATGCCGCCGGGCGAGTAGGTCCAAGGCAGATAATCATCGTGATCGTCGCGATACATCATGAATGCGAGGCCAATCTGCCTGAGATTGGATGCACACGAGATGGTGCGTGCGCTGTCTCTTGCACTGGATAAGGCGGGTAGCAGAATTGCAATCAATATCGCAATAATAGAAATGACAACGAGAAGTTCGATCAGCGTAAATGCATGCTTACAAATGTATCGGGGGGCTTTGGGCATAGGTCACTTCTTTCTGGAGCGGAGGCGACTGAACCGTGTCATTCTGAAATAGGGTTTCACGCTGGAGGCGTTTGTGGCAGATAGATTGACTAAGTACGTTGCTGTTCTTCGCGAACACCGGAGCGAATCGATTGGGTCCGTTTGCTAGTCGATGCTGAACCAACCGGTCGCATCCGACGAATCAGTTTCGGATTGAAAAACAATTCAGACGCAAGCCAAGCCGCGCCTCGGTGAGCAGCCTGCCCGAAATCGTCAATCACACTGATCTCTGTGGTTCCACGCCGCGATGGATGCAACCACGGCTCAAGGCCTCGCCGGAAGGCTGGCAACAGAATTTCCTCCGGCAAGCCGAGACCAGACTGGATGAGGATCGCATCCGGATTGCTCGCCTGAGCCAGATAATGGAAGTATTCACCGAAACGTTCCGCAGCTTCGACAAGCACCTTTCGGACAACCGGGTTGCCTGCCTTTGCCTGTTCGCGAAGGCCGGGCAGATCGATATCCGCAAACTCCGGTTGCATCGCCTGCAACTGCTTGAGCAGCGCCCAGCCCCCAACCTCGGCTTCAATGCAGCCACGGCCGCCGCAGTAGCACGGCCGACCATCCCGAACCACCTGGATATGCCCAAACCCACGCCAGTGCGAAAGCATCTGCCCGTAAGGCTCGGCCGGTGAAGCCGGCGACCAGGTAATGCCGCCACCCCAAATCAGGATCGCGACGCGTTGCGGCTTTTCCTGCGCGGCGATAATGCCCGCACATAATGCCTGCATATCCGCTATGGAGGACACATGGCAATTCGTGATTTTCCGAACCGTTCGCTCAACCGGAAGGTTGGCGATATTCGGAAAATGCACGCATGTCTCAAGCGAACCATCAACCGGATGAATGCCGCCCGGCAGGACGAGCGTCACTGCTCTTAAATGAAGCCCTTTCCCTGTGGCGACGTCGAGCATTTCCTTCGCAGCCGACGAGAATACTTCCAGGAGCGATTCATTATCGATCGTCCGGTCGTGAGGAACCGTCCGGTCCCAAATGCCCACACCATCCATACGCATAAGCGATGCCTTGGTGGACGAATCGCTCGGGTCGAGCGTCATCACACCAACCAGGTTCGTGGAACGATCGACTTCCAGAACGTCGGCCGGTCGCCCCCTCGTCGGACGCCGCGTCCCCACGGTATGAACCAGCCTGTTGTCACGAAGCACGGAGATGGTCTTATTGACCGCAGCCCGTGACAGGCGAACCCGTTTGCCAAGTTCAGGCTGACTGATGGGCCCCTCTCGGTAGATCAACGTAGCAATGGCTTGCTGACTGCCGTGGCCCTGCATGATGTCTGGAAATGTTGCCACAGACTAGACTTTCATGCGCCCGGCCGTTGCAGATGCATCGACCATCTGGCGTTCGGAACGAATCAGGTGAAACCGAGGCGTTCGCAGAGAAACGATTGCCAGAAGAGTACCACGCCACATTTGTTTTGTCAACGATAAAAAACAAACTATTCCTCAGCGAAATCTGGGTGTAACGTGGGGCTCTGCCGCGGAGCCCGGTCTGCGGTTTCACTGAAGGGCTTGTGTGGCAATCGCACGCGAAGGGAGCGGCCTGCGGGGGGCGGCTATTTCGGCCCGTTCCCTTACGAAGATTACAGTTCCTTCCGCGCCCTTCCTAACGGTTTATTCGACACGGCCCTGGTCGCCTGCCGTGACGTGAACACCGATGCGAGACTGACGTGAACCATGTGAAAGTGACTGACCGCAATACCCATGCACAGGTCGTTCCCGGTGCGAGCAACCAGAAAGGGTTGAATCCTCAAGTAGTGCTTCAGCTATGTCTACGTCGGCGCGAGCTCCTGTATCGCTTCACGTACCTGAAGCGAAATACCATCTAATTGTTGCGGAAGTTAAAACCCCAGAACGGACGACTGCCGCTGTGATACTCGCCGCCGATGTCATATTCTTGCACGCTGACCATCTCCACATGCGCGTCCAGAAACACGACGTTGCGAAACTCATCGCGATGCGTCGGGGCGCGAAGCAACGCCTGCCATGCGGTGGTTGTTGTTGTGACAAACGTGTTGTAAGTGTCCAAATCAGCTTTCAAGGTGCCGTCTTGAGCGAAATGTGTTTGCGAAGGCTGGGGCACCTGATCGAACCGGGTCCCATCGCCGAACGGTTGCTGGTGGAACTGGACGATGGCGACCTGATCGACTGGGACCTGTGGCACATCGACGGCAGTTCGATCCGCGGCAGCCGGGCGGCGGGCGGGGCGGCGGCGAAATCTTTGAAAAAAGGCCCGCCGAACCGACGGACCACGCGCTGGGCCGCAGCCGAGGCGGGTTCGGCACGAAGTTGCACTTGATTGTTGCTGGTGCTCCGCTTCGGCGTGGAGGGATCGATAGATCGGGCGTAACGCTGTTTGAGGCGCTTGGGCATCTCGGTCAGCAGTCGATCACGCACATCGGGCGGAAGGAAATCGCGCATCAGCGGCATCTCGACCCACACCCAGTCCTCGGGCGGACGCAGTCGCTTGGGCGGTGATTCGTCATGCGAACAGAATTTTGCTGATCCCGGGGGGAAGCAGTTACTTTAACCCGCACAGACGTAAACTGGCCCGCTTTGGGGACCAAACGGGGACAGTGGGGGCCCGCGGGTGGGGGCGATGTGCAATAAAAATGGCTCGTAGACGCTTGTGCGTGCATACGAGCCATTTAAGCGGAGAGGGCGGGTCGAAAATCCCCTCTTTATGCATAAGTCAGCGTGACGCCCGTAAAACGGGGGTGTCGGCGTGTTATAGGGCGCTGTTTGAGGCGATCCGTCGGCAGCCGTGATGGTTCTTGATGGAGGTTTTCGGTGCCGTGAGCGACAAAGCCAGCACGCGGGCACCGCCGGTGACCGTGTATAATCATACACCAATATTTGTTCAGATCGGCTGCACGGTTCGGCGGGTACGTGTGTAGCATCAACGTTGTCTGATTCGATGTTTGAGAGTGGTCGTAGTACATCCATAGTTGAAGGTGGTATGCTCGCCTTCCAAGAAGCCGCTGGTCACAAGACAGCCGAGGCTACGAATCGTGGCAGATCGGGCAGGTCGCGGCTCTGAGCTCTGCGGCTCCGGCTTTTCAGACCAGGCCGTCCAACCTCGTATCCGCCGGGGCTGCTCAGGACAGCGCCGGGTAAGAGTATGGAGTCAGCGATAACCCAACTTCGTGTCGCCGCGCGGGATGAAACCGAGGAGAACGATTCGTCATTGGCCTATCTGATGCGCCTCGCGGAGGCGGCGGGTCCGCTGTTGATCAATTTCGAGGATCTGGTGGGCATGACCCTGGACCATCCAGAACTCCGCCTGCCCGATGAGATGCGGATGCACAAGGGGCCGCTTTGTCAGTGGGCGAAGGAATTCCTCCGAACGGAACGCGGGCTGCTCGTGTGCTCGACAAACAAGTACATCGCCAACCGCAAAGCGCTGCATCGTACCGACCCGCTCATCGGTCAATGTTACCTGGGCCTGACCGACATTTGCCAGCCATTGATCTACCGTCAGCAGGTGATGGGCATCTTCTACTACGGTTCGGTGGTGCTGGCGGAGCATCAGCAGCGGTTGCGAGAGCGGGTCATCGCTGAATGTCGTCGGCAACATCTGGACATGGACCAGGCGCTGACGGCGCTCGAACAGGTGCCAGTGCTGCGGTTGCATGAACTGCCGCTATACGAGGCTCGCCTGAGCAAGCTTTGTCAGATCGTGGCCACGATACTCGACGGCTTGGGGTTGCCGGCCGACTGCTACCACTCGTTCGGCCGCGCGAAGGAAGCCCGGGTCGCGTTTGGCGGAACCCCACGATTGGTGGTGCGGGCGGTGCGTGTGATCAATACCTATCTCGACCACCCGTTGACGCTGGTGTCGATCGCCAAGCGTTTGCAGTGCCATCCGAAGTATCTCGGAAGAGTCTTCCAGCGGTCGATGGGGCTGTCGGTGGCCGACTTTCTACTGAAAACCCGGATCGAACGAGCCTGTAACCTCTTGAAAATCGGGCGCTTGGACGTGACACGCGTGGCTTACGAGGTCGGCTTTACGGACAAAAGCAATTTTTCGCGCTCGTTCCGCAAAATCATGGGTATGCCACCGGGCCAGTATCGCAAGCAGTTCAAGGTTGACTACACGACACAGAACGCAAAGCAAGGTGTAAAACAAGTACCCAAATGACAACAATGAGTCATTTTGGTGACAACAGTCGCGCCAGGGCGTGTCGTAAGCTTCGTGCATGTCTAACGCTGAGGCTCCCAATCGAACGCTCCGGGAAGATCTGACCACGCCCATCGCCGAGCAGGCGGGCGTGGTGGTTTGCGGAGGTGGACCGGCGGGCGCGGCGGCGGCTATCGCGGCGGCCCAAACGCAACGCCACCTCGGCATCATCCCCAACGTCCGGCTTATCGAGACCCACGGCCAACTCGGCGGCGTGTGGACCAGCGGCCTGCTGTCGTGGATCCTCGACGCTCGCAACAAGACCGGCCTGATGCAGCAAATCATGCAACGCGTCGAGGCCTGTCGTGTCGATCTCGGCGGGCGACCGAACCGGCGGCGCGGTGGTCAGCTTTATGACGCCGAGCATATGAAACTGCTGCTCGAAGAGATGTGCACAGAAGCTGGCGTTCGCCTGCTGTTGCATACCCGGGTCGTCGCCGCCTATCAGCAAAACGGCAAACTCACGCACATCGTCACTGAATCGAAGAGCGGGCGCGAGGCCTTCGCCGCCAGTTGTTTCATTGACTGCACCGGCGACGGCGACCTCGCCGCCCAGGCCGGTTGCAGCTACGACTTCGGGCGATTCGATGCCAAGTCGTCGACGCCCCCCGCGTGTCAGCCCATGACGCTTATGGCCATGATCACCGGCGTCGACCGCGACGCAATCAGGCCGTTCTACGATCGCCAGCAATACACCAAACTCGAAGTCAAGCAGGCCATGCGCGCCGAGTTCGACCGGGCCGGCGTCAATCCGTCATACAGTCATCCCACTTTGTTCGAGGTTTACCCCGACCTCTTCGCGTTGATGACCAATCACGAGTATGACCGCGACCCACGGAACGCTCAGGCCGTCACCAATGCCACCATTGCCGCTCGGCGCGAAATATACGAACTCACCAAGGCGCTTCGGGGACTGGGCGACCCGTGGCGAGACCTGCGTGTGGTGGTCACGGCAGCACAGATCGGCATCCGCGAGAGCCGACGGCCGGCCGGGTTGTATCGCATTTGTCTCGATGACCTGGCCGTCGGTCGACGTCACGACGATGCGGTATGCGAATGCAGCTTCCCCATTGACGTGCACGCCACGTCGAACAAGGGCGATCGCAGCGTCGAAGCGTCGCCTGTGTCCAAAACGCTTCCCTACGACATCCCCTTCCGCGCGCTGGTGGCGCGCGACGTGGATGGACTGCTCATGGCCGGCCGCTGCATCAGCGGCGACTTCTATGCCCACTCCTCGTACCGCGTGACTGGCAACGCTGTGCCCATGGGCGAGGCCGCCGGTTGCGCCGCAGCGCTGGCATCTGTTCGTGGATGTTCCGTTCGTGATCTCGATTATGTCGCAGAGGTTCGCCCCATTCAGCAATCGCTCTTTAACGCGTCTCATGTGGCTGATGACCGCGATCGTCGCCGCACAGCCATGACTGTTTAGCGTCGTCAGGCAACGATCCACAAAATGCGCAACGACCTGTACGTTTTGTATCCATAACCTCTCAGGTTTCTAATTTTCAAAAGGAGAAACAAGATGAAGCTTCAAGTCACGCAACGTTTGTTCCCACGTGCGATCACCCTCGCAGGGCTAGGTTTTGCCGTGGTCGGCTCTGTGTTTGGTACTGCTGCGCATGCAGATGTTATTGTGAGTTCTGACCTGACCTATCTCACCACCTCTCGCGCGGAGATGACAGCGGTCGACGACAATGTCACCGTTTCAGAATACACCGCTCACGGAAATACTGCTTTCAGTACTTCCAGAACGCATTTCATCCGCGTCGACACCGCCGGCAACGCCGCCAGACTCGCGACGATCAGTGATTCGGTCGATAATGATCTGTATGGCGAGTTTGAGATCACGGTCGATTCGGGTTGGCAGATGAATCTGTCGTCGCTGGATATCGGCATGCAACTCAGCCGCGGCGCCGACACCGAGTCGTTCACCGTCCACCTTCGCAGCAGTCTCGACAACTTCGCCGAGGATATTGCAGCCACCACACTCGGGGGCGATGGCAGCGTGAATGTCGTTAATGGCTCGGGTTCATTCGACCTGAGCGACGCGGCGTTCCAGGCGTTGACCGATAGCGTGACTTTCAGGATGTACATGGTGACTGACATCGGCTCGCGCACCGACGGCAGCCAGTATGTCCGGATTATGCCCGACGTCGTTCTCAACGGCACTGTCGTGCCTGAGCCGGGCACGTTGGGGCTGGCGGCACTCGGAAGTGTGTTCGTGCTGGGGCGCTGCCGGCGCGTGCGTACCGCCTGATGAACGCAACATGTTCAAACCCACTTGCCGTCATATATGTCGGATTCAGTAAGACTGAAATAATTTTTTTTACAGGTATTAGAAAACTCAATGAACAAGTTCAGCAAGTTGTCCTTACGCTCATTCATGCCCGGCGTCCTGGCTTGCCTTCTCGCGTGGGCAATCCAACCCGCGTTAGCAGACGAGGTCGTAGTGCTCGATGGGCCGCAGGCCGAAGCCTGGCGGCAGGCGATATCCCAGCGCGCCACGGTCAGCGATGTCCGCGCGATGGATCAGGTCCCTGAACAGGCGACGTTGATCATTCCGGACCGGTTGTTGACCCGGACAGAACTGGAGCACCTCAAGTCACTGCCGCGGAGCGTTCGCGTGCTGGCGATCGGCCGCAGTGCGTATTCTGAGAACGGCTCCAGTGCGGCAAGCGTACTCGGCGTCGGCAAGCACTTTCAGTACATTCCACTGCTGTACCCGGCCTGGCTGGATTATGATATGGATCGCTATAAAAGTATCGCCCGATGGACCGCTGAGCAAGGGGCACACGGAATGGGCGTGTTCGCCTACGTCCACACGCTGCCGGATCGCAGCGAGGCGCCCAACTTTGAAGTCATTCGCGACGTCTTCGGCGCTTATGAAAGCTGGAAGAAAGAGGAAGTGCTTGACGAGCCACGCTCGCCGGGGCTGAAGCAAACCCCGCTGGTTCTGTTCATGCACAGGCGAGACACGCTGCGTGCAGGACCTGAGGAGGCGGTGGACTGGGCGCGCAAGCTCAACGCCAACACGATCTCGGTCGAGGTCAGCCGGGTGCGCACACGCAGCGTGTATCCGAGCCAGTTCACCTACGAAGGTGAGCATGAATTCCAGGGTCGCATGGTCACACCGGAGAACGATCTGGACTATCTGCCCCGCATGCTTGCCGCGGCGGAGGAAGCCGACATCGCCATCCACGCCAACATCATGACCAAGCACAGCCCTCGACCGACCGAGCCACATGAAAGGCAGGTCATGTCCAGCGACTTTGGTTCAGGCGAAGACCCGCCCCGTGAAGCACCTTGCCCGATCTCCGGCGCGAGACATTACGACGACATGGCGGCCATGGTCGAGGAAATGTTGACAAAATATCCGCAGATCGCAGCGATCGAACTGGATGAGCCGCGGATCTACAATCGAGGTTGGATCGACTGGGCGTGTTTCTGCCAGGGCTGCAATGAAGTCTTCAAAGAACGCTATGGCTATAACCTCACGCCGGCGAACGTGATTGATTATCCGCAGTTCGAAGACTCCGAGCCTGACGAACGGCGGGCTCACACGACTGAGGGAGGACGACAATCGATCAATGCCGACTTTCAGGAGTTCCGCACCTGGATGATGAACGAGTTGCTGCTTGAAAAATTTCGTCGGGCGATCAACCGCGTCAAGCCTGACACGGCCCTGGTCGTCTGGCAGCCGCGAACATACGAGGCCTTTGGTTTCTCGCCCGGCGCGATCAACTACGGCGTCAGTGTGTTCGGCCCGGAGTACATGGATGGCCCCGGCTCCCCCCGCTACCTCAATCACCCTGACACTTTTTATCCACGGCACGAACGTGTCGTACGCGCGGTGGATGTCCAAGACGACGAAGCCCAGTCGCTGGACGCCGAGATCGTCCGCGTGGACCTGTTCCACCTGGCCCAGCCGCTGCTGTGGGGCGAAGCGGAAGATCGAAGCCGATGGGTGCTGCTGAGCTCAGCCCAGGACGGCCGAGTCATGTATGTCGCGTTCGATCCACTTCGCGATGACCAGGCACATGACGTTCTAGGCCGGATACTCAACTGGATCGGAAACTAACTTATTCGGGGGTGTGAAGTAGGAAATTACAATGCACACAAACGCACCGTCTCAGTGCCGAAGAATGAAACGTTGGTCGCGCTCTTTCCAGAATAAGATGCCGTCGAACTGGCGACGCCGACGAGCGTTCACTCTGATCGAGCTTCTAGTGGTCATTTCGATCATAGCGATTTTGATCGCGTTGCTATTGCCCGCACTTTCATCTGCACGCAACACGGCACGCGGGGCAGTCTGCCTGAGCAATATTCGTCAGTTGGGCACAATCTTTCACCATTACGCCTTGGACAGCGATGGCTACCTTCCCCGCAGGGTGTGGCAGGACATGCCAAGCGTCAGCACAGGCTACACCTGGCCCGCGGAACTGTGGGCTCGCGGCTATGTCGTGGATGTTCGAACGTATTCCTGCCCGGAGATGGAGTCTCTGGGCGCAAGGGCAGACTTTGAAAGGCAGAGGGGCTGGCTCGGCAATCGAGAGGCCACCGCCTCTGTCATGAGTCAGGACTTCTGGCGGGAATCCCATTATGGGTATAACGTGCGAAACCTTGGGTCGAATTTTCGTAATAACCCGAACTCAGGTTGGACAGGGCCCAGTGCCCGTCTTGAAGAGATTCGCTCGTCTTCAAAGACGTTGTTGCTGGCGGATTCGGTGAACCCGTTCAGATTCTATGGCGAAAACCGACTGTTCGGGGCTTACGATCTGATTGATACCTTTGGAACAACACGCCATTCTGGAGGCCTGCACGCTCGTCATGCGAGCAGCGTTAACATTCAATGGGCTGATGGGCACGCAACCAGTGTGAACACCGATCCGTTTAACCCATATCAGACACTTGGCGATGCAAGTTTATCGAGTGACACCATCTGGGCACGATGATCGGCGGCGTGTTTCGCGACCGTCGCAGGCTTGGATGTTTAGTCTCGGCTGGACGATGCCACCGTGCGGATCACGACGTACGCCTATGACTTCCGAGGCCGGCGGCTGAACGAGACCGGCGAACTGAACCATCATGTGGCGTACGTCTACGACAGCCTGAATCGGCTGGTGCAGACGGAGCGCTTCGACGGTCCAGCCGGAAATCTGTTGGGCCGCGAAGAGATGCTGTACGACGACCGCGGGCGAGTCTACCAGCAGATCGTGCACGGTGTGGATCCGGCCACAGGCAACGTGACCGAAAGCCTGGTCAGCGCCAACTGGTACGACGCGGCGGGCAATCTGGTCAAAAGCCAGGAACTCGCCAGCCAGCTGACCAGCAAGCGGGTGTATGACGGGCTGGGGCGAGCGGTTGCGGATTTCACAGGTTACAGCACGGTTAGCGCCAGCTATGCTGAAGCGACCAGCATCGACGACGAAATTGTGCTGGAACAGCTTGAGACGTTGTACAACGACGCCGGCCATGTCCTGCAGGTGACCCGGTATGCCCGTCACCACGACGACACCTCGAGCACAGGTGCCCTGAGCACCGGCAACGCGCGTCGAAGCTATCAGGCCTTCTGGTACGATGGCGGCGGAAGACGGGTCGCGATGGCGAACTACGGCACGAACGGCGGCTCGGGCCTGACGCGGCCCGCAACGGCCCCTGCGCCGTCGGACGACGTGCTCGTGAGCACCTTTGAGTACGATGATGCGGGGCGGGAGCATCTCACGACCGATCCCGCCGGCATCGTAACGCGCACGTTTTTCGATGACGCCGGGCGAGCCACGCATGTGGTGGAGAACTACGCCGCCTCGGCTTGGACCAGCGAGCCGAATCAACCAGCGGCCCGCGACAGCGACGTTAATCGCGTCACCGCCTACGCCTACACTGCCGATGGTCAGATCGCCAACCTGACCGCCATCAATCCCTCGGCCGACGGCAGCACCGCCGACAACCAGATAACACGGTACGTCTACGGCACAACGTTGGCTGAATCGGACGTGGCACGTACCGATCTGCTGCAGGCGATCATCTACCCCGACAGCGACAACTGGGACGAAAACACCCAGCAGGTTGCCACGGGTGCCGACTGGGATCGTGTGGAACTGGCTTATAATCGGCAAGGTGAGTTGACACGTCGGACCGATCAGCGCGAAGTGACGCATGTGTACGATTACGACGCGCTCGGCCGACCGTTGCACGATCGAGTGACGGACTTGGGACGATCCGAAGAAAATGTCGACGAGGTCGTCCGCCGCCTGAGCCGCAGCTACGAGGTTCGCGGCATGGTGGCCAGCGTGACCAGCCACGATGATGCCGCCTACGGAAGCGGTCAGGTGCTCAACGAGGTCACCTACACCTACAACGATTTCGGGCAGTTAATCGAAGAACGGCAGGCATACGACGGAGCGGTAGACGGCAACACGCCCGCCATCGGCTACGGCTACGCCGATGGCTTCGATCCGATCCACGGCATCCGCCTGGAACATGTGACCTATCCCAATGGTCGACGAGTGCATGCGGTCTACAATGGGCATGGAAATATCGACCACCAGATCGGCCGCGTCACCGCCTTAGTGGAGGATGATGGCTTCGGCCAGCCCTCCAGCGCGTCCAGCGATGAGATCGTTCGCTACGACTATCTTGGGATGCAGACGCCCGTGAACCAGGCCTACCCCAACCCGGCGATCCAGCTGACACGTATCGGCGATCCCATGGCCAGCGACCCCTACAGTGCGACGGCCACGAACGAAGGCGGCTTCGACCGCTTCGGCCGACTCGCACGCCAGCAATGGCAGGACGCCAGCGATCCCCAGGACCCGCTCGACGTGCTCCACGTCACCCACGGCTACGACCGCGCCTCCAACCGCACCCACGCCGATCGCCACGTCTATCGCAGCTTCGCCCAAGCCTACGACTACGATCAACTCCACCGCCTCAACGACTTCAGAGCCGGCGCCACCGCCTACGACGGGCAGGACCAACCCGACGGCATCGCCAGCCACTGGACGCTCAAGCAACAAACGTGGAACCTCGACCAACTCGGCAACCAACTGGAACTGTCCGAACGCGGCGATGTCACCTGGAGCCGCAACACACCCAACGCCGCCAACGAAATCACCGCGCGCGAGGTCCGCGCCGACCAGGGCAAACCCGTGGCAGGGCCGTTCGAACTCGGTGCTAACTTGAGCCATTGGGAAGTGCCCGAAGCGGACAACCCCGCCGATACCGATGAAATCGGGTTGGCTTCGGGCCACGTCGTGGTTCAGTCAGTCAAACAAGGCACGTACGACGGCATCCAACAGCCCGAAGCGGCGGCGATCGTGTTGCTGGACGCGCCCGAAATCGGACAAACCGGCTTCTCCGCCTGGATTCCCCTGGCTCACACCCCCGAAGACGCGGAGGTAGGTATCGTCTTCGCCTACCAATCGCCCAATGACTATTGGATCAAAGTTCAGAATAAGACCGATGGGTACAACCGCACTTATCATGTGCTTGACGGTCAGAAGATTCAAAAAACCCACAGTAACGTTTCACACCCGCAAAACATGCAGTTCGTGCGCTCGCACGGTGGTCACTTGGCTTACAGCTTCGATCTCGAAGACGGCTTTCCCCCCGGCCGTATAGGCTTTTACAGCACGGCCGCGGGCACACGCTTCGACATCCCCTACATCAACGAAGACAGTGAAACCCGCATGCTGGCCGGTCGCTGGCGCCACTGGGCCTCCAACGCCGGATGGGACAACATCCGCTTCCTCAGCGCCAACAACCGTCTGGGCATCGGTCACACGAAAAACCATGGTGGTCCGGCCAACACTCGCATTCCCATCCTGCTGGAAGGCCGACACCTGGATCGATTCGAGGCCACCTTCTCGTTCCAAAACGAGTCAAGCACCTGGCGCCCGATCCGATTCCTCTTCGATGCCCTCGATGCCAATCATTACAGCGCTATCACCATCCAGAACAACGGCGCGCCCTCCAATGGCTTCGAAATGGTCGACGGCCGCGCGCCCGATAGCGTGCAAGGGACCAGCCGCTCCTGGAACATGAGCAGCGGCAGTACTCACTGGTACCGCGTGATCCGGGACGACAACGAAATCACCATCCTCCAGCAGGCCAGCGAAAACGAACCCACAACTTGGGACCCCGTCAACGACCGCGTCTACGACTCCAGCAACTTCACCTTCCGCGGCGGCCTGATCGGCTTCAGCGAGGCCGGTGAACACCTCCAATCCGTCGGCGACCTAACCCTCAAAAGCGACACCAACGGTGACGGCACGTACGACACCACCGAACACATCGAAGGCTTCGCAGTCGATCAGGACGGCTACGCGCACGATGACCCCACCCACGACGCCGCGGGCAACCTCACCTACGACGGCGTCTACCGCTACAGCTACGACGCCTGGAACCGCCTCGTCGCGGTGACCAAGGCCTACCGCGACAGCCAGGGCGACATTCAAGAAGGCTCGACGATACAGAAACTCGAATACGACGCGCAGGGACGACGCATCGTCCAACGCGTGATGAACAGCGCCTACCTCGATATGACCCAGCACTACTACTACGCCGGCCAGAGCGTCGTCGAAGTCCGCAACGGCTCGAATATCGTGCTCAAGCAGAAGCTCTGGGCCGGCACGTTCAACATCGGCGACGGCTACATCGATCAACTGCTCCAGGTCGCCCACAACGAAGACCCCTTCGCCACCGACGGCAGCGAAGCCCAGTGCGAAATCGTCTTCTACGCCCTCCACGACGCCAACTACAACCTGCTCGCCCTCGTCGACGAAGACGGCACGATCGCCGAACGCTACGAGTACACCCCCTACGGCCAACGCACCGTCTACTTCTCCCCCGGTCCCAACGACCCCCTCGCCATGGCACCGACCACGATCAGCCGGCGCTGGCAGGTCGCCGGCGTCAGTCAGCCCTACGGGCTCAACAGCGTGGGACACCAGGGGCTCAGCCACGATGAGGTGACGGGGCTGGTGCACAACCGGGCACGCATGCTGCATCCACGGCTGGGGAGGTTCATGCAGAGGGACCCGTTGAATCAGAACATGCCGGGCGGCGGATATCACGATGGCATGAGTCTGTATCAATATGTAGGCAGCAATTCTTTAACTGCCTATGACCCGGAAGGTATGGCGGAAATTAGAAGAGGTGGCTGGGCATTGTCGTGTATTAGGGTAACGAACAATTATCGCCAAGATTGTTCAGCGGAACGTGAAAGAGAGTGTTGTGATAGCGAGAATTCGGTAGATCCATTTTCTTGCTGTGCAAGAAACGTTTCTGGCTTCGTATGCGCTGCCATTGCGGTGGCTCCAAGAGGTGTTGCATGCATGTTGAGTTGTCTGAACAGGTGCATATATGATCATTATGCACAGCGGGGTACACCACAGTGGGGCGAGGCTGACGACGCTTGCAACGAGCACGGTATTTGTCATCCAAAATGTTGTGAGGCGATGGCCAATGCTGAGCAAAATGGTTTGACACAATGCGTGGCCCCCTGCCAGCAGCAATGCCAATCATGGATCAATGTTGATGACGTCGTCCGATCTATTGAAGGAATGCGGCAGGCATTTGGCCGATCATTATGCTGTAACTGAAAGGATATGAAATGAACGCACAGCGTACTTTTTTTCATATTTGTTTTCTTGTGTTGCTGTCAGCGATTGTAATCAGTTGCGATGATGATCCATTCGCAGGTGTCGCCGGGGAGGTGAAGGTGCGAGAACTGTCAGAACGAAAGGACTGGCGTGTAGAACTGGATGTTGAAGCCCCGGATTGGGATGGCGATGAACACGTCAACTCGCTTGGAATGAAAATGAAGCGGATTCCCGCAGGCCGTTTCAAGCGTGGCAGTGTACGAATCAACGATGCGCAGCCTGTGCGTGAGATCGAGGTCAGCGAATTCTGGATCGGTGCGCATGAGGTGACCAACGAGCAGTATGAGACATTTCGTCAAGAGCATCGTGAGTGGCGGTCCAAGCATAACCTCACGGATACGCATCCCGTTTTGTTCATTACCTGGGACGATGCTATGGCCTTTTGTGCCTGGCTTTCAGAAAAAGAAGGCGTGGAATACCGGCTTCCAACCGAGGCAGAGTGGGAGTATGCCGCCCGGGGCGGGGTTGAAGACAAACCCTATCCATGGGGAGATGAGCCGGTTCTTGCAGGTGGGCGTAATGTGTTCAGCGATCCGATTGATGCAGATGCCATCCCGGAAAACCTGCGCGCTGCCCTGTTCCCGTATTCTTGGCAACACCTGGATGATGAAGAAGATGGTCAACCCATCTCTGATTTCGGGAGCTTTCCAGTCGGATCATTTTCGCCGAATGGCTTCGGGCTTTACGACATGGTCGGTAATGCGGAGGAACATTGCTGGGATCGACGTTCAAGGGAGTACTACGAAACGAGCCCGGACAAAGACCCCAAGGGGCCAATGGATCAGATAGGTCGATATGATGTTCGGATCCATCGTGGAGGGTCCTATCGCACCTTTGAGGACAAAGTTGATCTAGTGGCGCAAAGGAACTCTTTTCGTGTGATTCGAGCGGGAGATACCAGTGGGTTCCGTGTGGTTGTGTCATCCGAGCCATGGGGGCTTTATGAGGAGGATAGGCGGGATGAGATTCCCGGTTTTCCAGATTTGGATTAGCCAATAGGTGGGCAGGAGAATTCTTAGCCGGGTGCCCCGATGGCGGGTGCCACACATCATGCCGAGGGCTGATGTGTGCGGTACTACCAAGCCCCTACCTCCCCACCATGATGAACCGGCTGTCCCTGCTCGGCAGCACGCCCATGCAGTGCAGGTGGGCGATGGCGTCGGCGTAGAGGCCGGTGCGGTACGAGCGGTCGTCGGGATGCACCGGCTTGCCGTCGAGCACGATGTCAGCAGTGTGGTTTGGAATGTTCGCCGTCACCACGATCGCCCCGGCCACGGTGATGCGGAACCCGTCCGGCCGACGCTTGCCCACGGCGTAGGTCGGCTCGATCCGCACCGGCTGCACCAGGTCGGCCGGCGTCACCGGCCACTTCGCCTCATCCAGCACCCAGCGGATGCAGTCCATCGCGGCCATCGTCCCCTGAACAAGCATCGGGACGGTCGTGTTGTTCGTCGTGTCGGTCGTGTTCATCGTGTCAGTCTCCAGGTTGAGGTTGGGAATGTTCAAAGGTCAATGGCGCGAACGGGTCGGCAGCGTGTCGTGCAGGTCGAGCGGCCGTGGTCTACGCCACGTCGATGTCCACGCCGCGTTGCACCAGGTGCTCGCACAATCCTTCGCCGGCGTCGGTGGCTACGAACGCCTTGAGCCGCAGCGGGGCGTAGTGTTCGACCAGGGCTTCGATGAGTTCCACGGCGAGTCCCTGCCGGCGGTGCATGTCGTTAACGTGGGCCATGTCCAGTTGCCCTAGCCGCCGGCAGACGACCATCATGGCCACGGGGTAGTCGGCGTTGTCATCACCGATGCGCCAGGCCAGCCAGGTGTCGCGGGGGTACTCAGCGTCGCCGGGTGGGATGCTGATGAGCCGGTACCAGAGGCATTCGACACCGACGCGCCGTTGTTCGTGTTCATCGACCCATTCGGCACGGGCGCGCCATTTCGAGAAGTGTCTCGACTACTATCAAGCGAGCGTTCAGAGGTACTCATCAACCTGGACGCTGACGGACTGGCGAGGATCGCGGCGGCCGGCAAGGACGCCAACAGCGACACGGTACTCGCAGATGCCTTCGGTATGTCAGATTGGGCTGAGCACCTGGACCTCACGAGGGCACAGGAAGACCAATGTCGACAGGTCCTGCACATCTATAGGCAACAGTTGTTTCAGCACGCGGATTATACCTTCCCTTTTGAGATGCGCGGCAAGCACAACCTCCTCAACTACTACCTCGTGTTCGCGAGCAATCACCCACTCGGACTGAAAAAAATGAAGGAGGCCATGGGCACGATCGACAAGTCCGGCGAGTACAAGTTCAGAGATGCTGACGTGGGGCAGCCGCGAATATTCCAGTTCGATCGCCCTAATGAGTGGACCGAGTGGGCCGAGAAAATGTTTGCATCCTGTAAGGGTGGGCGGGTAGAATGGAAACAAGTTGAGCAGTACGTACTCAATGAGACGCCGTTCATCAATGTCTCGACGCTGCTTGAGCCGATGGAGAAAGAAGGGTACCTGGCCAACGTCGAGACGGTGACTGGCGTTCGTCGCAACAAAGGGCAGTTCACGAAGGAAAAAGTTGTGGCTGTCCATTTCGTTGATAAGCGAGCGGTGCAGCAGGGCTTCTGGGATTGATCGAGGCACAGCATGCACCCACGCACGAAAATCGAGTGGACTGAGGCGACGTGGAACCCGGTGACAGGATGCACGCGGGCGAGCGCTGGCTGTGACAACTGCTATGCGGTTCGCCACACTCATCGGCTCGAAAGCTGCGGGCAGTCGAAGTACACCGGCCTGACAGTGCTCAACCGCCAAGGTCGACGCCACTTCAACGGCGTCGTGAAGTGTCACGATGCCGACCTGTCGCGGCCACTCCAGTGGAAGAAGCCGCTGGTCATCTTCGTGAACTCGATGAGTGACCTGTTTCACCCGGCCGTGCCGGCGGACTTCATCCGGCGGGTGTTCAAGGTGATGGAGGTGTGCCCGCACCACACCTTTCAGGTTCTCACCAAGCGACCGGAGCGTGCGGCTGAGTTGAGCCCGTCACTGCCGTGGCTGGACAACATCTGGCTCGGCACGAGCGTCGAAGATGGCCGCGTCACCAGCCGTGTCGATGAGCTGCGGCGAACGGGGGCGGTGATCAAGTTTCTATCGGTCGAGCCCCTGATCGGTCCGATCCCGGTGCTGCCGGTGGCCGGCATCGACTGGGTCATCACCGGCGGTGAGTCGGGAGCTAAGGCGCAAGCGTGGCGGGGCCGTCCAATACCTCGAAGGCGAGAGAACCGCCGTCCCGGAGCGTCATCGCCAGCCGACCGTTCTGGCCGTTGAGCTCGTATGGCACGATCACACGATCGGCACGGCTGGGGTCCGTTTCAGGCGCGAACAGAGTCAGCCGATCGGCGGGGGTCAGTTCGATTTTCGGTCCCATGCGCGACACGCCGGAGCCGCGTGCTCCGGATGCCCAGCCGACCGGCTCGAAGTTCCGCCACGCGAGGTGAACAAGCCGCGTCCCGCTGTCGCTTGGGAAAATATTGCCCCCAGCAACGGTGACGATCCATGTGTGACCGTTCGCGCTCGTACGTTCAGCTCCGAACACTCCGCCGACCGCATAACGGTCGATGCGCGAGCGTACCTGATCTCTGAGCTCGATCCCGAAGTCCCGACCAATCCGATGCCATCGCTCCGGTTTGATCTCAGGTCTGAAAGGATCTGGCCTGTACGCCGGGTCGCCGCGAACGGTCGCGATGTGGCTGGCGTCCTCCGTGTAGATCACGGTGCCCGGCGGCAGTACGTTGTTCGCCGCTTGCCGCTGGATCCGGAGGTGCTCGCCCTGATGAGCCATTGCGGTCAACCGCTCGCGCCCCAGCAGGCCGAAAGCCGCCAGAAGGCAGATCACAAACCCCAGTCTCAGCACAAAGCGATGCCAGTCGCTACGCGGTCGTCGCCGCCAGGTGCGATGATCTGCCGGATCAAAGACGCGGCCGCACTCCGGGCACGAGTTTCCGGTGACGAGTGGGTAGCTGCAGGATCGGCAGTAGCGACGAGCATTCATACGGCAGGTTCCGGAAGAGTTGTACATGCGTGCCAGCATGCCAGCGTGCCAGTGACACTGGCCATGGCCGAGCATCCTGCCGCCGCGACTCAGACGGCACGCTGCGGCGGGGGCTCGTCGGCGTCGTCGCCTGAACCCTGGTCGTCCGATTGACCAGCCGGTTCTTCAAGATGAGGGGGCGGCTGCTGTTCCGGCTCCACCTGCTGCTGTTCTTGCTGGGGGGCCGCATCACTGTTGCCGTACCCTGTCGCAACACGATCTATAGCCGCGTCGGCTGCCAGCAAAATGGTGCAGAACGCAGCAATGAGCATTGCCCACTGAAAAGGCGTCAGGCTATTTAGTTGCCTGGAGTCGACCTCGAAGGCTGGAACATGCTGCTGGACCGTCTCGATGATCTCGCGGGCGGACGGTGGGTTTGCCTTAATCGACTCAAGATATGTCTTGACGGCGACCAACTGCGCCGGATCAACACCCGCGAAGGCCCGAAAGAAGACGCTTCCGCCCCCAACAAAGGTATCCAACATGCGTGCGGACTCCCCGCAGGCAGGGCACGTAAAGCTGACGTTGACGAATATGCTGTTCTCGTGCTGGCCTACGTCAACGGGCGCGAGAAACACCGATTGGCATTGCGGGTTCGAGCAGATCGCGGGCGGGCGCATGCGGTGTCCCCCAACAGCAGTTCGGCCCGATTGTACCCCCTGTTGAACGATGGCTGCCCCTGTACCCCCCCAGTGATTTTTCCACCAAGGGGTACAACAAGGGGTACGAGGCCAAAGGGGTACAAAACGTGAAACAAGGATTCGTTTATAAACCCTTGCTTATAAAGCAGAAGCGGAGAGGGGGGATTCGTCAAGGCCTTTCTTTGAAATTCCTCAGAATTCTCTAACACTCGTCTTAGTCGTCACCTGCGATCACGCGGCGGCTGGCAGAATAGATGATCAGCTACTTTCCGCAACAAAGGGTGACTGCCGCTTGGGGACCATCATGGGGGCCGTGGACCTCGAAACAGATCACGGGGTGACAGGACACCAGTTGAACTATTTATACGTTGGATCGCAGGAGACGCCTTATCTCTTCCGATGCTGACTTTTCACGCTCCTTAGCCCAATCGGTGACCGCCGGTTGGGGACGATGCCCAATGGATTGACTTAAGGCTGACCAGATCGGTAAAAGCGCCGCCCTTGGTGACGTATGCGGGGCGGTTGCCGCGGAACTGCTCGGGAACCAGAATATCGACCGGCTCTGCCCGATCAGTTCCTGTGCACCCGTAACCGAACAGGTGCTCGGTCTAAGCCGTCGGCGCATGCCAGCGATGCTCAATCACGCACTTGCACGGCTTCGCCGTCGACGTGCAATGCCGTGACAGAGGCATGCGCGCCGGTGAGCAATGCCGGCACGCCGTCCATGTTCCATCCAATCTCGATCAGCGCCGGCTTGTCAGCCAGTTCCAGCCGCAGGCCGGGCAGCGTCAACGCCTGGCCACGGCACACCGACACGTGTTGCACGCGATTGCCATCGCCACGACGGATCACCGCCAGGTCGCCGGCGAACGTGACGCCCCAGTCCGGCTGCACCACCGCCGACCCGGCCGGCGACGCCTCGGGATCGACGGCGATCAGCAGGTCGTGCCGACCGTCGGCCAGGCGCACCTCGATCGCGACATGCGTGTCACCGAGTGCGCTGCCCTGCTCGTCATATAGTGGTAGCCTTCGCGATTGGCGCACGGTCGGGGCGTCGCGGTAAGTCTCGATGATGCCTGCGAACGTACTGGTCAACGCCGCGTCGGCGGTGACGCGGCGGGTCATGATGCGCGGCAGCCAGGTGAATGCATGCTCGTTGTAATGGCCGATGTGCACCCAGCCCTCAGCCGTGAGTGCCTCGGCGTCGTGAGTCAGATCGGTCCACGCCAGATGCACCGGCTCGCCCTGGGTGTCGGGGGTTGTAAACACCGCTCGCCAGCCGATCTCGGGCTCGGTATCCACGAAGTAGTTGCGCATCATCGGGTCGTAGCTTTCCGATGTCGAAACCAGGTTTAACCCCTCGGTCGCGAGTTCGCTGATGTGACTGTGCATCATGCGGACATGCTCGTTACCGTCCTTTTGGCTGCTGGTCACGCGGGCGACGTCCAGGACGTAGAATGACCGCTCATCTATATCCACCATCACCGCTGTCCGCTCGTAGCGCGGGGCCGTGCTGTCGGCGGACGTGCTTTCATACTGCTGAATGAGCTCGCCATCAACCTTATGCTGGGCAACGTTCCCCTTGATCTCGCAAACGACGTGGTGGGTTCGGCCGCGCTCGATGATCGTACCTGCCTCAGCGACGGTATGAAGCTGGGCTGTGATCCGCGACCGTCTGTTCATGTCCGAGCCGAATCCGAAAAAGACGCCAGCATGGAAGCCTCTGGCGTCGCTTCGGAGAAACGCACTCAGATCGCACGGCTCATCTGCATCGGTGCGTGCTCGATAGCTCAGCCGCTGCGCACCTGGGAACGAGTGTGTGTTGATGATCGTGCCGTGACCGACGAGCTGGCCGTCCTCGATTTTCCATTCGCCTTCGATGACGTGCCAGTTGTCGCCGATGGTCTCACGGTCGAAATCATCGGTGAAGACTTCCCGCCACTCGCCTGTTTCGGGATCGTGCGTCTCGATGCGGACGGATGTGAACGCCCCGCCGGTATAGCTGTAGAAGCCGATGCGGTCCCCTTCCGCATGATCAAGCGAGACAGGCGTCGGCAGCGCGTCGACCGCCGAGGCACGCATTGCCTGAAGGCCGACGCCACTGGCCCAGAGCGAGGTTGTACCCGTATGGCGCACGTGCGGCTGAACCTGATTGGTGCGGTTGACCAGGATCGTGTTGTGTGACGCGGTGGACTGGTACCATTTCAACTGGGGGCTGTCCCAGCCGCCTCCATAATGCACGGGCGGGTAGCCGAAGTCCGCCATCAGGTCTTCGTTGAACGCGTAGAGGCCGAGCGTCAGCGCGTCGGCGTGGCTGTGGCCGCCGCCTGTGTCGTAGTGCATCCAGACGGTTCGCCTCGCGTCGCCTTCGCCCGAGCGAAGCATTGCCAAGCCCCACTGTTCCAGGTTGACGCTGGTCTGCTCCAGTGACTCGCCGTGCTCGTTGATCACCTCCGCCAGCGCCCGCTCGATGCCATCAGGGTCGCGGGCATAGACATTGCGATGAAGCGAAACGCTCGGGTTCGGCAGCGCCTTGTACAGGATGCGCGCGTAATCAACGTCACCCGTCACCTCATACCACCGCCACATCAGTTCGGGCCCGGCGGTGCTCTCTAAATCAATACCCAGATAGGGAAGCGCCTGGCGCTCCGCGGGTGGCCGCATCCAGCCACCATCGCCGATCTGCGGGTAGAACTGCTCCATCACCCAGGTGTCGATGAAGAATCGGAACGTCCGCGTCAGTCCAGGCGAGCGTTTCAGCAGCGCCACCAGCGCCTGGTCGTCCGCGCGGTCTAGAATCGCCATTAAATACGACATGTTGTGGACAGCGTACGAACTGTACGCTGGCAGTCCCTTCTCGCCAGTCACGCCGTCCACCGCCGTCGCCTGCTCCATCCACGCCTGCGTCTCGTCGAGCAGGTCATCCCAACCGGCAGGCCCGGCGAGAACGGCGCGCAGGATACTCAGCAGAATGTGCTGGCGCGGAAAGTTGGAATGCACCTTGGCCGGTTTCGCCAGCGGATCGCGCAGCAGGCCGCGCTCAATGTTGTCCCGTATGGCCGGCCAGTCGGGCTTGGGCTGGTCGAGATTGAACTTTTCAGCCTTGTCTCGGAGGAAAGCGACGAACTGATCGTCAACCGCCAGCCCCGGACGGATCGCGTCATACGCCAGCACCAGCGACTGTGTCTCGGCACACGCGTCGTGCCATACCGAGACATAGCCCTCGCTCAAGCCCAATTGCTCGTAGATATAGCCCTGCGCCTTGAATGAAAACGCGGGGTAGAGGTCGGCGATGCGGTCGAGCAGGATGCCAGCCTTTCTCGCGTAAATGGGATCACCCGTGAGCACATACGCCCGGCTCAACGCCTCAACGCCCGCCACAACGCGCTGCTTCCACTGCCCCCAGACCAGGTAGCCGCCCACAAACAGCCATCGCTCACCCTCATGCTCGAAGCCGTGCCCGTCGTCCACGCCGAACAGATGCAGAGGGTCGTCTGGGTCGGGATGATCGCTGTTGTAGAGCAAAGTACGATCCGCCAGCGCTTCGCGAAACAGGCCATGCTCATCCAGCCCCGAGCGGTGGTAGGCTTCAAAGTCGTTGGTCGGAAAGCGCTGCTCGCAATGCGGGCAGTGCATCTTCCACGGCTCGCGCATCGCGTCGACCTCCCACGCATACATCGGCACCGGTTCGTCACAGGCAGGACAGTTGCCATGCGAAAGCACCTGCCATGCGCGCGGCAGTTCAGGTGTGAACATAAGCGACCACAGCTCTTCGTCGGTCAAGTCCACCCACGGCTGAGCCCTCTGAACTGCCGCGTCGCGCAGCTCGCTCGTCCGGGCATGCTCGCGCACGTTTCGCCGGACGTTGTCGATGACGTGCGGCGGATGAAAAACGCTCACATCCGTTGCGGCGTGACGGACCGACGCGTCGGCCGTCGTGGGGGCTGACGGCGTCGCTGCGGCCGGCCGTGTGCATGCCGTGACCAGCAGTATCAAGCAAATCACGAGGATCGCCACGCCCACGTGACGCCGACATCTTGAAGGTGTCTCATTCAAATTCCACCGACTCATCTTTCATAAGACCTTCATGTCAATAGTTCCCATTTGATTTCCATCGCCGGCGATCAGAGATCAGTTTATCGCGTGAGCAGCGTGGGGCATGAAAGAATTCTGCGCAAATCGGCTTCGACACGGTCCGCGGGCCGGGTGGCCAGGCTTCTTCGGCCTTCAAAACGGTTTTTTCGCACCCTGACGACAGGCTGGTCGCGCTGTCGGGCCGTGGTTCGTGATGCAGTGGGCGTTTCCGCTCGCACTATGCCCAGTACCTCGGTTACGAGGTTGAAGGAGCGAAGTGTGCGCGTCCGACTGGTCGCCTGAGGCGACCGCCTGGCCGTGGCTGAAGAACGCACCGGCGATAACGCCGTCACTGGCGTCGCGGACGAGTTGAGGCCCCGTCTTGCGTAGGTGCTTGAAGGCGAGCCGTCACGTTGGAGCCTCGCCCGTCTAACGCTCGATCCGATCCTAATCGCCACCCACTGATTCATGATGGGTTGGTGGCTTATGCGGCTCGACGCCGGCAGTCATAGCAAGGTGGGACGGTCGTGCAACCTGCCTTGTGCAGGTACCGGCAGTCAGCATGGGTGAGGTGGATCACCAATCCCCGCCCTGACACGTCATGCCCCGGATGTGTCTCGTGCCCAGTTGATGACGCTGAACTGGGTGCGAGGCACATCGCCAAATCGCCGCTGTGGAGCGCCCAAGGCGGTAACCGCAGCGTGACGGTGGCGTTCTTCGTTTCCATGTCGACCTCAACCCGCTCGACGAAAGCCTTTAGGACGTTGCGAAGGGTGGCGGCGGGGAGGTTGACCAGTTGGGCGTCGAGGCCGCTGAGGCGCTCGATGACACGGTCAGCCAGTTCTTCGGGGGTCGAATCCACATCCACAATTTCCAACGCACGGGTCAGTTCGGCGATGCGATGCTCAAGGGCGCGAGCCTGGGCGTTCAGGCCCTTCAACACGGGCTTGGCATCCGCCAGGTCGGCATCGTCAAAGGTCTGAAAGATCAACTGCACGCGTTTGGCGATCGCATCCCGCTCCCGCTGGGCTTCGGCCAGTTGCCTTCGGCTGGCATCGGTGGAGGGGCGATCGGTGATGGCTTGCAGGACCCGATCACGCAGCATTGGCGCATCGAGCGGGACCTCGCGCATCAAGGCGACGACCGCCTTCTCCAGCGCTTCGGCGGGGATGAGCCGATTCAGGATCGAACCCTTGCGGTAGTTGGCGTTGCCCTTGCGATGACGGTAGTAGCGCTTCCGATGCTTCTCGTTGCCGCACATCACGCCGCTGAGGTCCTCGCCGTCTTGTGCAGCGAACAGCAGGCCGGTCAGGATGTAGGGGCTGTCCTTGTGTTTGTTCGTGGATCGCTTCTGGCAAGTGGGATCATTGCGCCGCTGCCACCGCTCCAGCAATACGTTCTCGATCTCCTGCCTCGCCTTCGTGACGAGCGGTTCGGGCAGGAAGCCCTTCATCAGCGGCTGTTCCTGCCACAACCACTCCGCCGGCGGGCGATGCTGCTTGGGCGCGACGTGGCAGTTGGCCAAGGTCTTGGCGTCCAAGTCGACCGCCTCGGGATGCTGTTCGCCGCGACGGTAGTAGATGCCCTGACTGATCCGCTGGCCGAGCGCAACGCCGCAGTAGATCGGGTTTTCGTAGATCGACTCGACCTGACGCTGGCTCCAGCCCTTGCCTGTCGGCGAGAGGATGCCACGACGGTTGAGCAGGTCAGCGATGCGTTTTCCGCCCCAGTGCTGGTTGTAGTGCAGATCGAAGATTTCGCGGACGACCTCGGTCTTCGCCTGCTCGCCGGACACGATCAGGACCTGTTCATCCTTCTGCTTGCGGTAGTGGCCTTTCACGCCGCCGCCAGCTCGGCCGAGCGTGTCGATGATCTCTTTCGTGTCATGGGTCAATTTATGTTGCCGCCCATCCGCGAGATTGCGGATGACGAACGATGGCTTGCCATCGCTGGTCAGGTAAAGGCGATCACAGCCATAGGGCGTGCGTGAGGTGACGCAGTTTCTGCCTTGCTTGAAGGCATGCATCATGCCTTGCACCGACCGTTGCCCGATGGAGCGAGCCTGTTCGCGGGCGGCGTCATACTTGGCAGTGGCTCCGGGCGGAGGGCGAGCGGCTGGGCATGGTGCTCGTCGACGAGATTATTCTCAAGGGCGTCAGCGGCTCACTGCCTGGCAAGCGAGACGATCTGCCACAACTGCTTGAGCGTAAACGCTCGGCGGATGATTACGATGTACTGCTCGTTCAACGATTGGATCGGCTGACGCGCGGCGGCACCAGCCACGGCTTCTGGATCGATCATGAATTCGAGAAGGCGGGGATTACGATTCTCGCCACCGGCGACGATCTTCCAGAGGATGGCCGCACATCGAGGCGAACACGTGGCGAAAGGTGTGCAGTTTGTATTTCGTGGGGTCGTTGAACCCGCACCGTTTGCACAGCCGCTTGAGTGACAGCAACAGCCGTCGTTCGCTGATCGGGCCGCCGCCGGCCGGATGCTTGGGGGAAGGGCGCGCTGTGAAGACCCGCTCGAACTTGCGCTCAACGGTGTCCAGGTAAGGCTTGAGGGCCGGGTTGAGCGGGATGCGACGCACACCTCGGTTCTTTGTCGTGCCGCCTGAACCGCCGCGCCGAACCACCACCACGCCATGCTCGCCGGCGTCGAAGAGGATGTCGGACCAGCGGAGTTCACGTACCTCGCCGATGCGCAGGCCGAGATAAGCCATGGTGGCGTAAATCGCCGCCTCATGCGGGTCCGCTTCCCGCAGCAAGATGGACACTTGATCCGGCGTGAAGCAGGGCTGCTCGGTCGGGGCCGGTTCGCTGAGGCTGACGCCGACCAGCGGGTTCTCAGCCAGCAGCTTTTGCTTGTGCGCCCACTTGAACGCTTGCTTGATCAGGATGAGCCGGTCGTATCGTGTTTTTTCGCTGGCGCCGTTGTCCGCCAGCCATCGGTTGTAGCGCCAGAAATCGTCGGCGGTGAAGCTGGTTGCTGATCGCCGGCCGACCGTGGTCGACCACGCCACCAGCGACAGCAGCCCGGCTTCATACTTCTGAACCGTCTTCGGCGCTCGGCCTTCCCCTCGCTTGAGGTCGAGGTACTTCTCTCGCATCTCTGCGATGGTGAGCGCGTACTTCTTTGGTTTCACCTCGCCAGCCCGAATCCGCTCGCAGATCGCAAACGCTTTCCGCACGGCCGCATCCTTGCGGCGGGTCTTGAGCGCCTCGTACTGGTGCCTGCCTTCGTACGACCACTGGGCAGTCCACGTGTTGCTGACATACCGGCTGCCGTCGGCCCTGCGGTAGACCCGCCGGCCGATGGTGATGCGGGGCACCGTTCCCTCACAGACATGGCGGTCGGCGAGCTTCATCGCTGGCGTGTCTCCTTGCGGGCAGAGTCGGCGGATGCGTCCTTGGCCGGTTCCTCGAAGGGCTTGGCCGAGCGGCGAGGCGAGGTGGCGTTGTTGGCGATCTCCAGCACGAACCGATCGCGCCAGAACCGCAGCGGTCGAGCACGAATCGCGCTGTCGGGGAAGCGGTCCTGACTGACCAGCTTCTTCAGCGATCCGGGCGTGTAATGGCTGAGCTTCGCAGCCTGCTCCAGCGACAGGATGGGTGGAAACTGATCGGCGAGTGGAGCGAGGGCCGCCGCCACCTCCTCGATGGTGAGCGGACCGGAGGGCGGGGATGCGGGTGACGACGGTCGGGTGTGCTGCTTGTTCATAACCCGTTTTTCGACGGGGATGCGTAGAACGGCCACCGGTACACGAAATTACCGTGACGACTGGAAGGTGGAGATGGGCAAGGCGGGGACCGCATCCCCCGCGCCCCCCGAACTTAGGCCCTTTGGGGACCATTTGGGGACAGTGCGGTCCCGCGGGTGGGGGCGATGTGCAATAAAAATGGTCCGTAGACGCTTTTGCGTTCATACGGACCATTTAAGCGGAGAGGGCGGGATTCGAACCCGCGGTACGGACAAGCCGTACACAGCATTTCCAGTGCTGCACCTTCAGCCACTCGGTCACCTCTCCAAAACGGGTAGTGTGGCCATTTTAGGCTCGTATCGTAGACGTTCCGGGGAGTTTGTAAAGCTGATTAACTTGCCGGGAGCGGTAAGGAAATTGACACTATCTATGTAATGCAGAGTTGCGGCGGCAGAGCCCGTGGGCTTAGGGAGGTGAACTCTATTTCAATAGAGGTGGCGGGCTTGCTGTCAGCGGACTTTACCAGGCCGATCGCTTGTTCCAGACTCTTGAAAGGGAAAATCTGTTGAACATTGACAAAATACACAGTTTTATCTGGTGTTGATGTCTGAACATGCTATGCTCTGGCAGTTGCCTGTGGTCGCTGATCCCTTCTGCTGGCGTTCGACGTTTCCGCTCAACCGCATTGACGTCGTTTTGATGCCGGGCAATGTGCCCGGCTTTTTCAGGTCCGTGACACGATCGAGATTCCCGCATTTTGAGAACCATACCTGTTCGAAGCGAGACACCCGACGGTCACTCTGTTCGGAGTTTCGCATGAAGATTTACGTTGGCAACATGTCCTTTACCAGCACCGAGGAAAGCCTCGAAGGTTTGTTCAGCAACTATGGCCAGGTCAGTGAAGTGGCTGTGGTGATGGACCGCGACACAGGTCGGCCACGCGGCTTTGCCTTTGTCACGATGGCGGACGATGGCGAAGCGAAAGCGGCCATCGAAGCGCTCAACGGCCAGGAGTTCGAAGGCCGAAGCCTGAACGTCAACGAAGCTCGGCCGCGTGAAGCGGGCGGCGGCGGCGGCGGCTATCGTGGCGGCGGTGGTGGTGGCGGCAACCGCGGCGGTGGCGGCAACCGTGGCGGTGGCGGCGGCGGACGCTGGTAAGCAAACCGCTTAACACTTGAAGTTAAAGAGCCCCGGCCACATGCGTGGTCGGGGCTCTTTTTTGTTGGTGTAATGCCGTTTTGCCGTCAGTCTCGGGTGGGTCGAGCACCCACGGATGCAATCCGTGGGCTTCGACGGTTAATTGGTGAGCCCGAGGTTGACGGGAAATCTGTGCGACGTCTTTGTCGCATGCGCTGCGGATCGCATCGCATGCGAGTTATGTGTGACGATCAGTTGATTTCAACATTGTCGGCTTACGAGCCGGCGTGTCCGCCGCTGTTACCTCGACCACCACGTCGGCGGCGCGGCTTGGAGGCTGCGGTGTGGCCGCCGTCTGCCTTGCCGCCGCGTGCGGCCGCTCGGGGACGACGCGGTCGATCGCTGCCGCCTGCGTTCGCGTTGCGGTTGCGGGCGGGGCGACGTCGCGATCGGTTGCCGCCGGTGGATGACAATGGGGATTGGATCATGCCCGCCATCATCGACTGTTCTGTCTCGGTGTAATCCGGGCAGTCGGTGCGGACGGCGATGTTCTTACGGATCAACTGCTGAATGGCGAGCAGGTTGCCCCGCTCGTCGTGATCACAGAACGAGATGGCGGCCCCGGACGCTCCCGCGCGGGCGGTACGGCCGATGCGGTGTACATATGTCTCTGGCTCGTGGGTCAGGTCATAGTTGATCACATGACTGATGCCGTCGACGTCAATGCCGCGTGCGGCGATGTCGGTGGCGACGAGCACGTTCGTTCGGCCGAGTGTGAAGTTCTTCAACGCCCGCTCGCGTGCGTTTTGTGTCTTGTTGCCGTGGATCGCTTCGGCAGGCAGGCTTTGCGTGCGAAGCTGCTTGACCACGCGGTCCGCGCCGTGCTTCGTGCGGGTGAAGACGATGGCTCGGCTGATGCTGGTTTCTCCCAGCAGGTGAGCGAGCAGGGTGGGCTTGTTCTTCCGCGTGACGAAGTAGACGGACTGGTCGATGGCGTCGACCGTTGGCTTCTCGGGCGTCACTTCCACGGTGGCGGGGTCGGACAGCAGGGTGTCCGCCAAGTGACGGATTTCGCGCGGCATGGTGGCGGAGAACAGCAGTGTCTGCCGCTTTTTGGGCAGGTGTTCGACGATGCGCTGGATGTCGCGGATGAAGCCCATGTCGAGCATGCGGTCGGCTTCGTCGAGGACGAGCATCTCAATGGCGCTGAGATCGACGTGGCCTTGGCCCATCAGGTCTTGCAGTCGGCCGGGGGTGGCGACGATGACGTCGACGCCGCGGCGCAACGCCTTGACCTGTGGGTTCTGGTTCACACCGCCGAAGATGACTGTGCCGTTGATCGACAGGTGCTGGCCGTAGGTGACAAAGCTGTCGGCGATCTGGCGGACGAGTTCGCGCGTCGGGCCGAGCACGAGGCAGCGAGGCCGCTTCGTTTTGCCCTTGGGCGGCGATGATTCGGACAAGCGGTGCAATGCGGGCAGCGCGAACGCGGCCGTCTTGCCTGTGCCTGTCTGGGCGCTGCCGAGCACGTCACGGCCGTCGAGGACGTGCGGGATCGTACCAGCTTGAATGGGAGTAGCGACGCTGTAGCCTTCACTGGCGACAGTACGGAGGATCGGCTCGTTGAGCCGAAGGTCCACAAACTTCATCTTTTTGAGTCCTTCGAGGATGCACACCGCAACGGGATCGGCGGGTGCCGAAGGACAACCGGTCGATGCGCCACAACTGGGCTCTGAGTTAGATCGGGGTTTGCCGTGAGGCGGAAGATCAATCCAGGCGGGCAGTTGAGTCCGGGAGTATAGCAGCTTCTACTGTCAAAAGCGAGTCGGCAGGAAATTTTGCCAAAACCGGCTGTCAGATGGTGTCGGGGTTGTCGGCCGCGGCCGATTCCGGCTGCTTGGGTGCGGCGTAGTCCGTGTGTTCGAAACACTCGGCGAGGATGGCCTGCTCGACGTAGCCGCGGCGCGGGGCCTGGGCGGGGACGCGGATGATCAGGTGCACTTCGCCGGCGGAGGGGATCTGCATCGTCACCCGCGGCTCGACGCTGGGCGTGTCGAGTCCCTGCTGCTCGCTGATGCGCTTCATGTGGCGGCGAACTTCGGGCAGGTAGGGGTCGCATTGATGCTTCGCGGCCGCGAGCAGCGCCCGCTGGGCGGTGCGCCAGTCGTCTTCCCGTTTGAATGGCACGGTGAATACGTGCAGGACGAAGTCGTGCGTGTAGCTTTCGTTGATTACCGGCTCGGAGACGAACAGAGCGTTGGGGATGACGACGACGCGGCCGGTGCGCTGGTGTGTGAGCTTGCCGGGGCCGATCTCCATGATGGTGGTGGCGAGCAGGTTCTGGTCGATCACATCGCCGCGGATGTCTTTGATCTGGATGCGGTCGCCGATGGTGAACGAGCGGGCGCCGGTTTTCAGCACTGAACCGCTGACGCAGAGGATCAGTTCCTTGGTGGCGACGACAAAGGCGACCGCGATGGCCACCACGGACAGTGCGAGGGTGCGCAGCTCTGAGCCCCAGATGATCACGAGCCCCAGCAGCAGGAGCAGCAGCAGGCCGTTGCGTGTCTGCACCAGCCAGCGGCGGCGCAGGTCGTGCGAGGCGACACCGCGCTTGATGGCGCGGCCGACGGCGGCTCGTGCGATCACGACCACCAGCACGAGCAGGGCAGTGCTGACCAATGCCTCCAGCCAATCGCTCATGAACGGCTGCACGGTGGTGGGATCAGATGTCGCGGCGGGATCGAACATGCCCGTCATCATAACCGAGCGAAGACGGGGGATTCGACCGCGCGACCAGTGATCGGGTTTGGCGCAGGCGGTGGGGCGACTAACCTATTAGCTTGCTTGCTGGCTGGAATGAACCGAGAAAGTAGATCGACCATGCGTCAAACGCTTCTGCTGCCGATGATGTTGTTGTTTCTTCTGGTGGTCTTATGGCTGCCCGGCGGATCGGCCGTCGCACAGGCGGACGAGGCGGGCCCGGCAGGGGATGCGGTCGCTGCCGATGCGTCGGCCGACGATGCTTCGTCCGGCTGGCCGGAGCCGCCGGCACCTTCGCCGCGGCCGGATGCGGCGAGGATGGCGCTGGATCTCAGTTCGCCGCGTGCAACGTTGCTGCGGACTTACTTCCCCGCGATTAATCGCATCAATCGCGAAGAGGGCGACCTCGACGAAGCATGGCGGCATGTGCTGGCGACGATGCAGTGGCAGGATGTGATGAGCGAAGAAGGAGCGCGGCTGGCGGCGAAACGGCTGCTGGACGTGTTCGATCGGCTGGGCGAGATTCGCGATGATGATCTGCCAGGTGAGCGTGATCTGGCGGACGTTGACATCAACCGCTTCATCTTTTTCCCGCATCCCGTGCGTCACGTGTGGGTGTGGGAATCGCTGGAGCGGTTTGATCGTTGGCCGGATGGTCAGATCGTGTTCGTGCGGACGAATGCGGGCTGGCAGTTTTCCGCCGAGACGGTGGCGGGCATTGAGGCGTTGGCGCAGAGCATGGCCCCTTTGCCGCCGCGTCATCTTGCGCCGCAGGTGCACGCGACCGAGCAATTTATGAATGTGCTCGGGCCCACGTTCCACCAGACGCCTTACTGGGGTTGGCTTGTATTGTTGGGCGGTATTTTTGCCGGTCTCGTGGCGGGCAAGCTGGTCAGTGCGGCTTTACGCCGGGCGGGGGATCGACTGGAGCAACGCGGTTGGCCGGCGCGGGCTTTGCTGTTTCAAGACGTGGCGAGCCCGGCGAGCCTGGCATTGTTCGGGCTCGGCCTGGCGATGGGGCTGGAAGCGTTGGTGCTGACGGAAGAACTCACGGAGCTTCGTGGGCAGGTGTTTCAGTTCCTCTACCTGTTCGCGCTGGGCTGGTTCCTGTTCAACCTGGTGAACATCATTGAGGTTGCGCTCCGCCGGGCGACGGAACGCACGAGCGGCATGCTTGACGACATTGTCGTGACGCTCATCCGCAGGGCATTGCGCATTTTTCTTGTGGTGATGTTTGCCCTGGTCGTGGCGGAGAACGTGTTCGACCTGAACGTAACCGCGTGGATTGCCGGCTTCGGCATCGTGGGTTTGGGCATCTCGCTCGCTGCGCAGGATTCGATCCGCAACCTCTTCGGCTCAATCACCGTGCTTCTCGACAAACCATTCAAGGTGGGCGACTTCATCACGTTCGATGGCCAGTCCGGCGGTGTGGAATCGATCGGCTTCCGCTCGACACGCATGCGCCTGCTTACCGGGCATTTGCTCACCATCCCCAACGCCCGGTTCATTGATTCGAACGTTGAGAACATCACGGCTCGGCCGGCAATTCGTCGGCATATGAACATCTCGATCACTTACGACACGCCAACCGAGAAGCTCGAAGAAGCAGTCCAGATCGTCAAGGACATTCTCAATAGCGAGGAAGTGGTGGAGGAAGGGCGATTCGACATGGAAAAATCGCCACCGCGAGCTGCGTTTGATGCGTTGAACGCCGACAACCTGAACATCACCGCGCTTTATTGGTACCAGATTGCGGGTGATCCGGATCGCGGCTTTTTCACTTACATCAACCACTGTCAGCTTGTGAACATCAAGCTCATCACCGCTTTCCGCGAAGCGGGAATCGACTTCGCCTTCCCGACGCAGACGCTTTACCTCGCGGGCGACCAGGACCGGGAGCTTTCCGTGCGAATGCTGCGTGATGACCCCTCATCCAACGGGGCCTCGACGGAGCCACAGCCAAGGCCAAGCTGACGACGGGGACGCAGGGTTGCAGTGGCGGTGGCAAGGCCGATCGGCCATAAACAATACCTGCTCTGGGAACTGCGGACGCAGCTGCCAGAGCAGGTATTGTTGCAAGATCAAATTTTACAGCGAGCTCGTTTGGCCGTCGCCTCAGGCGGTCCAGCCTTCCTTGAAGGTGGCGATGGATTTCTTGAGCTTCTCTTCGAGTTCGCCCTTGAGCGACTTCTTCGCGACCAGTTCGTCACGCAGATCCTTGGCCGGGCCTTGGAAATGCTTGAGCAGAGCGTCGGCGAAGGGGTGAACCTGGTCGTTGGCCAGGTCGTCGAGGAAGCCGCGCGAGCCGGCGAAGATCTGGAGCACCTGGTCGATGACCTCGGTGGGCTGATACTGTGGCTGCTTGAGCAGTTCGACCATGCGCTGGCCGCGGTCGAGCTGACGCTGCGTGGCCTTGTCGAGCTCGGTGCCGATTTGGGCGAAGGCTTCCAACTCGCGGAAGGCGGCGAGGTCGAGGCGGAGCGAGCCGGCCACTTCCTTCATTGCCTTGATCTGAGCGGAGCCACCCACGCGGGAGACGGAGATGCCGACGTTGATGGCCGGCCTGACGCCCGCGAAGAACAGGTCGGGTTCGAGGTAGATCTGACCGTCGGTGATGGAGATCACGTTGGTCGGGATGTACGCCGAGACGTCGCCTTCCTGCGTTTCAATGATGGGCAGGGCAGTCAGGCTGCCGCCGCCGTTGTCATCACTGAGCTTGGTGGCGCGTTCGAGCAGTCGGCTGTGCAGGTAGAACACGTCACCGGGGTAGGCCTCACGGCCGGGCGGGCGACGCAGCAGCAGCGAGAGCTGGCGATACGACGCGGCCTGCTTGGAGAGGTCGTCGTAGACGCAGAGCACGTGCTTGCCTTGCCACATGAAGTATTCGCCCATCGCGCAGCCGGCGTAGGGGGCGATGTACTGCATCGGGGCCGGATCGGAACTGGCGGCGTTGACGACGATGGTGTAATCCATCGCGCCGTTTTCACGCAGGGCTTCGACCACGCCGGCGACGGTGGATTCTTTCTGGCCGACGGCGACGTAGATGCAGATGACTTCGTCGTCCGTGCCGACGAACTGCTTTTGGTTGATGATCGCGTCGACAGCGACGGCGGTCTTGCCGGTCTTGCGGTCGCCGATGATCAGCTCGCGCTGGCCGCGGCCGATCGGGATCATGGAGTCGACGGCCTTGACGCCGGTCTGCAGCGGCTGGGTGACCGGCTGCCGGTCGGCGATGCCGGGAGCGATGATGTCGACCTTGCGCGACTCGGTGTTCTGGAGCGGGCCCTTGCCGTCGATCGGCTGGCCGAGGCCGTTGACCACGCGGCCGAGCAGTTGCTCGCCGACGGGCACGGACAGCAGTTCGCCGGTGGAGCGAACAGTCGTGCCTTCGTGGATTTTCAGGTAGTCGCCGAAGATAACCGCGCCGACGATGTCCTGTTCGAGGTTCATGACTTGGCCGAGGACGGATTCGCCTTCGGTGGTTTCGAACTCGAGCATTTCGCCGGCCATGGCTTCGGAGAGGCCGTGCACGCGGGCGATGCCGTCGCCGACCTCGATGACGCTGCCGGTCTGTGCGACTTCGAGTTGCGTCGAGAATCGCTCGACTTCCTGCTTAATGACGCTTGTGATTTCGTCGGTTTTGATTTTCATGGCTATGGTCCGGTGTCGTAAGGCGCAGGCAGTGCAGCTTAAGCTGCACTGCCTTGCGGGGGTTAGTCGTTGGTCCGTTGACGGGCTTTTTCCCGTCCCGCGTTGATCATGTTCTGCTTGAGCAGCCGAAGCTGCGTGGCGACGCTGCCGTCGATGACCTTGTCGCCGACGCGGAGCTTGATGCCGCCGATGAGCGATTCGTCGACGTACTGGTGCAGCACGATTTCTTTGTTCAGGTGCTTGCCGATGGTAGCGGCGACGTCGGCGGCCTGGGCGTCGTCCATGCGGGCGGCGACGAAGGCGTCGACTTCGACGATGCCGCGCTTCTCCGCGATGAGGTCGCTGAACGCCTGCACGATGCCCGGCAGCGCGTTGAGCCGACCCTTGCGGTTGACTACCTGGAGGAAGCGGTAGAGCAGGTCGGAGACATTGCCATTGAACAGGCGTTCGATCATCGCGCTGCGCTCAGCCTCGGCGAGCGTTCGGCTACTGAGCAGGCGGCCGAGGTCGGGCTGGTCGGTGATCAGCGTGCCGAGTTCGTCGACTTCGCCGGCCAGCGCGTCGAGCGCGCTTTGGGCTTCGCCCATCTCGAACAGCGCCTGGGCGTAGGCCCGGTCGACGGCGTTGGTTTTGGTGGTGGTCGTCATGTTGAAGTCTCTGTCGTTCCAAGCCGCGGATTCGTGGCATGAAGCCTGGGGGCGACCGGCGATCCGGCCCTTCGTCGCGTTGCTCCTCAGGGCTCGGCTTGGGGGGATGGTCAGTTCACACCTGTTGCGTTTCGCCAAGCTTGCTCAGCGACTGCTCAACAAGAGCACGCTGGTCGTCGGCACTCAGCTCGCGGCGGAGGATCTGGCCCGCCACGTCGGTGGCGATGGTGGCGGTCTGCTCGTAGAGCTCGGCGATGGCCTGCTCCTTGGCGGCGGCGATGTCGCGCTCGGCCCGCTGACGCATCTGGGCAAGCTCTTTCTGAGCCTCGTCCTTGATCTGAGCGGCGGCGCGGCTGGCCTCGGTGCGGCTCTGGTCGATCATGTGCTGGGCTTCTTTGCGAGCCTCGGCGAGCTGGGCTTTGTACTGCTCGAGCGTCTGCTGTGCGTCGACGTTGGCCTTCTCGGCACGCTTGAGGTCGGACTGGATCTTCAGCTCGCGCTCCTGGAGACCTTTGAGGATCGCCGGCCAGACGAACTTGATGAGGATCGCCAGCAGGCCGAGGAACACAATCAGCGTCCAGATGTACTCGCCAGGATCCCAGTCGAGCAGGCCCGGGGAGCCGGCCTCCGCGGCTTCAATGACTTCCTGCGCGAAAGCCGGGGCGGTGAGAGCCAGAGCGGCGGTTGTGGTGATGCCGAATCGCCAGATTGTGTTCATGCGTCTTACCTCGTTGCAGGCTTCATGGTATCGCTGGGCTTGTCCATGAGGCTGGTGGTGTTGAATCGTGTGTCGTAAAGCGAAACAGAGCGGGTAGGCTCTGCTCCGCGAAAGTCGGTCTGTCTGGTTACAGCGTAAAGGCGATAACCAGCAGCAGCACCATCGAGATCACGGCAATACCTTCGATCAGCGCGGCGGCGATGATCATGTTCGTGCCGATCGGACCGCCGGCTTCGGGCTGACGGGCGATGGACTGCACGGCGTTGGAGCCGATGTTGCCGATGCCCTTGGCAGCACCGAGGATCGTCAGGCCGAAGCCCAATGCGACGCCGAGGATGGCCAAGCCCTGGTTGCCGATGAGCTGCCAGGCTTCTTGTGCGAGAATAAGACTCATACCCATTTCGATAGCTCCTAAAAGTGAAACGTGTTGTCGCCGACGAGGTTTTTAGTGTGCACGGGGCCGTCGGCTGCCCTGTGCGTAGTTTGTTGTGATCAGGCGTGTGCTTCCGCAGCGACGGGCTCAACGCCATGTTCAAGTTCGTCGTCGTGGTCGTGATGTTCATCGTGCTCGTGGTGCGCGGCACCGGCCGCGATGAACAAGGTGGTCAGGAACGTGAAAATAAACGCCTGCAGCAGGGCGATGAACAGTTCGAGAATGCTCAGGCCCAGTGTCAGCAGGACCATGCCGACGCCCACGATGTAGCTGCCGAAGAGGAAGATCATGCCCAGCATGACGCCGATGACCAGGTGGCCGCCGACCATGACGCCGAACAGACGCATGGCGAGCACGCCGCACTTGACCAGCAGGCCGATGATTTCCAACGCCACCAGCAGCAGGGCGACCGGGGCCATGCCGATCGGCTTGAACGGCACGGGGGCGAAGTGGGCGAAATACTTGGTGCCCTGTTCGCGAATGCCGATGCCGATGATGGCGACCAATGACACACTGGCCAGCGCGCTGGTGACGGCGATGTTGCCCGTGCTTGTCCCCCACCAGTGGGCGTACCAGCCGTGGTACTGGGGAATACTAATGCCCATGCCGTTGAGGGCGAAGGCGATCCCGCCAACGATCGAGCCGATCGGAATCATGCCCAGCAGGTTGCTGAACATGATGAAGAAGAAAACGGTCCAGATGTAGGGGATGTAGCGGTCGGTCATCCCGCCGAGTTGCGGCTTGACGACATTGTCGCGAATGAACTGGCAGATGGTCTCGAAGAACTGGGCGAATTTGCCGTCCGTCGTGTAATCGTCCAGGCTTTTGGTCGTGCCTGTGCGGGTTTGCCGGGCGGTGTAGGCGAACACGACATACACAAGCACGGAGGCGGTGAGCACCATGAACATATGGTTCGTGAAGCTGATGCCCAAGCCGGGAATCTCGAACAGCGTGTACGGCAGGACGTGGCCCATGGCGCGGTCCATCATCTCGTCGCTGGCCAGAATGAGCGTTACCATCGGGCTTAGCACGGTTGTTTCTCCAAGGCATTACGCGTCGGGTCGTGGTCGTTGGCTTCGTGCGAGGCCTGCCGATGGTCCGGCGACGACACCGACTGGAAATAGCGGGCCAAAAGTCGCACTTCCGTGGCCAGCAGCAGGGCATACCACCCCAGCGTCCAGAGCCCGGTGGCGGCGCGATCAAAGCTGAACACGAAAATCAGAAAAACCAAGCCCAACAGGGTAAAAACGAGGCGAATCCCCGTACCCAGCAAGGCGAGTAGCATGGCGGTTTCCAGCGGTGACCGGCGGGCCATCCGCATCGGCACAAGAGCGAGCACCCCAGCGGTCATCGCCACCGCCGCGGCGGCCAGCGCGGGAGCAATCTGCTGCGTGGCCCCCAACGCAATCAGCACGCCGACCGCCAACACGACGCACGCGACCATCGCCGTGAGCATCGTGGTGATGCTCCGAGCGACCGGAAAGGCGGGTGCGGTGGGCGTTTCAGCGTTCATTTGTGTGTATCGTTGTTTTTGTCGCCGCTACGTCGAGTATCAAACTGCTTGTTGGCCTTGAGGGCTTGCTTGATGAACAGGTACATCCCGCCGACGAACCCGATGGCCGTGCCCGCGAGCACGCCCCAGGGCCCCGTGGCGAACTGCCTGTCCACCCAGTATCCGGCCAGTGCCAGCACGACCACGGCCCCGGCCAACTCAAGGCCGATGTGGGCCATCTGCCACTGGTTCGGCTGTTCGGATCGCGGCATCGGCTCGCCTTTCGCGCTGAGACGACCGGCAGAACCGATAGCCTAGGAGCTTGCCCGGCAAGCGTCAAACACTGGTGACAGACGCCGTGCAACATGCAAGTCGGCCGCCAATAAACACTTACGCCTCGGTCAACCCACTTGGTCGACTTTTACTCGAGCGCGGCCGTGCCGCCGATGATCTCGGTCAGCTCCGTGGTGATCGCGTTCTGGCGGGCACGGTTGAAGCTGCGCTGGAGGCTCTTTTTCATCTTGCCTGCCGCGTCGGTGGCCGCTTTCATCGCGACCATGCGGGCGAGCTGCTCGCTGACCACCGCTTCGTTGAAGCACTGGAACAACGTGGTCTTGACCGTGATCGGCAGCAGGTCAGCCAGCAGTTGCTCGGGGTCGGGCGAGAAGTCGTATTCGATGTTACGGCTGGAACCACCAGAGGTTGCGGCCGTCCCCGGCTGTCCCTCGTCTCCCGTGGGGCTTTCCAGCGGAAGTAGGCGAATGATGCGCGGCGTCTGTCGGCTCATCGACTCGAAGGCGGTGTAAGCGACGTGCACCGACTTGTATTCGCCAGCGGTGAACGCGTCCATGTACCGCTCCGCCAGGGCGTCGACGTCCTCATACTTCGGCGTTTCGCCAAAGTGGCTGTGGAACCGGGCCAGCGGCACGCCGGTGAACTTGAAAAAGCCCACCGCTTTTTTGCCGACGGCCTCGATATCGAGGTTTTCGATGCCGCGCTCGCGGATAAATTGCGTCGATCGACGGAGCATGTTGGCGTTGTACGCGCCGCAAAGCCCCCGGCTGGAGGTGATTACCAGCAGCAGCGACTTCTCGCTCGCGCCCTCGGCGGGGCTGAGCAGCGGGTGTGCCACGCTCCCTTCGCTGCCGAGGCTGCTGCTCAGTTCGCCGACGATCTCGGCGATCTTGCGCGTGTATGCCTGCGCGGAGGTGGCCCGTTTTTGCATCGCCTGGAAGCGGGCGGTCGCAATCATCTGCATCGTCTTGGTGATGCGCTGAATATTGCCGACTGCCTTGATCCGGCCCTTGATTTCGCGTCCTTTGCCAGCCATAGACGGGTTATCATAACGCCTGCTTCGTCAGGGGCAATTCGAGGGGGTGGGGGAGGTTCCTGGTTTACGGTTTCTCGTTTCTGGGTGGGGAGTGGCTCTCCAAGCCGAGCCCTGAGCGCGTCCGCGAGTAAAGGGCCGGAGCGGGCGTTATTTCTAATTGCTAATCGCTGATTGAGGAATGCATCGGCGAAGCTTCCCCAGTTTCCCCTCGACCATGGCATTCACAACGCCCGCCGCTTCGCGCCATCCATCCTACGATCATTTTTCGCATACCTTTTGCCAGACCAAAATCTTTGCCAGACCTCAACCTGCATTGGAGACAATGCCATGCTTCGCATATTGACGCGGATTTTTCTCAAGGGGCTCGTGGCACTGCTGCCGATCGTGCTCACGCTTTATCTGGTCGGGCTGCTAGGCTGGTGGGCGGAAACCACCATGCGTTCGCTGCTCACCGTGATCATTGCGGAAGAGCGTTACCTGCCTGGCATGGGGCTGGTACTGGCGGTGGCGGTCATTTTGCTGGCCGGTCTGCTCATCGATGCCTACCTGTTCCGCCGAACGCTCGACTACACCGAGCAGGGCATGCAGCGGGTGCCCGTGGTCAAGAGCGTTTACGGCGCGATCAAGGATTTCATGGGCTACTTCTCCACCATGAATCGCCAGCGGATGAACCAGGTTGTCCTCGTGCGCCTGCCCAACAGTGACTTCAAGATACTGGGGCTGGTGACGCGCGAGCAGTTTCGCGATCTGCCCAAGGGCGTCGGCGGCGATGGGGCCGTGGCGGTCTACTTTCCCATGAGCTATCAGATCGGCGGCTACACCGTGATCCTGCCGCGCGAACAGATCGAGCCGGTGGATATGTCAATCGAGGACGGGCTGCGCTTCGCCCTGACCGCGGGCATCAAAAGTGATCAGTCGAACGGCACGGAGTCGGCAGGCACGCCGGTTTCGCCTGGCCCGGATAACGTTACGAACCGGCCGGGGTCGGGTGGGCGTTAAGTTCGAAGCTTTCGAGCCACTTGTGCTCAAGATGGCATCGCACGTCGAGACGGGTGGGCAGGCCATTTTGAAAGCGAAGCAGGACGCTATGGCTGCCTGCGGTGCGGGCGGTTTCCAGGGCGGAGATGTTGTACTGGCGGAGGGACTGGCCTTTGATGGGGTTGTCGCGTTGGTAGGGCCGTTCGCCGTTGTGGACGAGGTCGCCGATGTGGGCGTGGCCGTACATGTGCAGGCGGACCGTGTCGGGCACGGGGAGGCAGTCGGCCAGCAGCGGGCTTGGCCGTTGGCCACCGGGGTAGGCATAGTGGCCTGCGGTGATGACGGGCTCGTGGACGTCGGCGATCTCATCGCGCAGTTGTCGCCAGACCTCCGGGCCGTAGGGGTACCGCTCGGGGCCGATACGCTTTTGATGGTGACTGGTGCACCATTCGCCGTCGGGGTCGGCGTGATCGCCGAAGAAGACGACGCGGCTGCCGAAACAGCGGCGCTCGAACCACGGCTGGTCGAGCCGATCCATCGTATGCCACAGCGGCCGTTCGACCGCCTGCTCGTATAGCGGGAAGCGGGGCACGCCCGTCTCGCGGAAGAGGTCCATTTCGTGATTCCCCAGCACGTAGCAGATCGGCACGCCCAGGGGCTCAAGCAGTTCAACGCACGCCTCGGCCACCTGTTCCAGTGCTTCGAGGTTCTTGCCCACCAGCGCATCGCCGAGGCACCAGATCGCGTCGATCGGCTCGCCGAGGTTTGTCATGTCTGTCACGGCTTCGGCGAGCACCTGCCGAGCCAACTCCGGCTTGCCCAGTTGCAGGTCCGACTGCACCCACACGTTGCCTGCTGTGCGGCCGGGCGTGAGGTCGATCAATGCATCAGACTTCGTCAACAGGCTCATGCCGGGATGTGCTCCGCGTACTTCTGCTTGAAAGCAGCCAGGTCGGCGATGCCCGTCGGCAGCTTCGCTTCCTCCGCCAGCAGCACCGGCACGCCATTGCGAATCGGGTAACGCAGGCCCGCGCCGGTCGGCAGCTCGGCGACCAGTTCGTCGCCCTCCAGCCGAAGCTTTGATCGTGTCAGCGGGCACACGAGGATCTCAAGCAAAGCCGGGTCGATCGCGGAAGAAGGAGTTGAATCAGCGTCGGCGTTCATACGCCTACTTTAGCGACTGTGGCGCAGATCGCACGTCACGGCGCAGGTGCCGGCCGCACGACGAACAGCGCCGCACGCCGTATTGTCGCCAGGTCGATCGGCTTACCTTTGGGCAGGCCTTCCTCGTCAAGCAACTGCACCAGCGGCCGATCGATCATCTTCGCGTTCGACGCCAGTACGTGCGCTCGTGAGCCGTTGGACAGCCGAATATACGAGCCCACCGGAAACAGCCCCGCCACCGCCAGTAGCCCCCGCACCGCCGGCGCCCACAAGAATACGGAGGAGGCGTTGCGCACCGTTTCTTCCATCACCGCGTAGGGCAGCTTCATCTCGCGATAGTGGCGCGCCTCCGTGCCGGCAGCGAACGTGTCAGCCACAGCCAGCACGCGCGCGATGTCTGAAATCTGGTTCTTGCGGCGCCCACGCGGATAGCCTGAGCCGTTCTCGCGTTCGTGATGCTGCACCGCCGCGAGTCGCAGGGCGTCCGGCACGCCGACGACCTCCTGAATCATCGCCAGCGAGAACACCGGATGTCGATGCACGCGGGCGCGGTCGATGTCGGTCAGTTGGCACGACCCGGTGCGAATACGTTCGGGCACGAGCAGCATGCCCAGGTCCGCCAGCAGTGCTGCCGTGCCGAGCTGCCGTGTGTCGTCACGCGACCACCGCAGTTTCACTGCGATCGCCAGCGCCAGCGTGCAGACGGTGTAGGCATGGTCAGGCAAATAGTTTTCGCGACGCGGACACAGCAGTGCGAGCTGCGTAAACCGCTGCGGATGCCGAGCCAGATCGATCAGCAGATCATCGACCAACTCGTCAAAGCAGGAAACCGGAACGCTCACCCCCGCCTCGACCCGCGCAAACAAGGTGCGCAGTTTTTCAACCGACTTATCCCGCTTCGTGATCAGCGCGTCCGGGTCGGGCCAGTCGTCGGCCTCGGTGGGCTTGATCCAAGTTTGATTCGCACGCTTGATCCGCAACGGGATTTCGGCCGCCACCTGCTCGAGTTCCTCCAGCAATGCGTCGGCCATGAGAATGCGCTCACGCGTGCCATTGCCCGATCGCTTGCCGCCTTCGTAGGCTTCACCGCTGGCATCCAACGCGTCGAGATGATGCTGTTCGAGCTGTTCGCCCGCGCCCAGCAGCACCTGCCCGGATTGTGTCAGCAATTCTGACTCGGCGGTTTGGCCCACCACCAGGCGTGAACGGTCGGCCCGCTGAACCACGCCCGCGGCCACCAGTTCCACCACGCTGTCCGCCAGCAGCAGCTCGCGCGCTCCACATTGCCGAATCGCCTTCACGTGACGCTCAGTCACCTTCACGCCATCGCTCAGCAGCTTCTGGCCCGAAGGCAGAAACAAGCTCTGTGAAAAGATCTGCCCCGGTTCGATCTGATTGACCTTCAGACGTTGCATCAACAGCTCGATCGCTTTACAACTCGGTGCCGTGGTACGTGTCCCGAGAGTCGGACGGGCGCAAAGAGAGACGACTGATCCATCCATCGGTTCGACGACAGAGCCACTTAAGCGGCCCTGCCCGCCACGGTCGATGAACGGCTCGCGGCACACCTTATCGGAGCTTCAGACATGACATCACCCACCGCCTCCGCAGCCCCGCTCATGCTCAGCGTCAGCGGCGCACGCGGCATCGTCGGCCAGTCGCTGACGCCGACGATGATCGCCCGCTACGCTGCCGCTGTCGGAAGCTGGCTTCGCGAACAGGTCGCCGATCGGCCGCCGCACGTCGTCCTCGGCCGCGACTCGCGGCCGTCCGGCCCGCTATGCGAACACGCCGCCATCGCAGGCCTGCTCGGCGTGGGTTGCCGGGTCACCTGCCTCGGTGTCGCCACCACGCCCGGCGTCGCCATCATGACCCAGCACCTTGGTGCGGACGGCGGCATGGTCATCACCGCCAGCCACAACCCTATCATCTGGAACGGCATCAAAACGCTCCGACACGACGGTGTCGCGCCGCCGCCCGATCAGGCAAAACAGATCATCGATCGCTTTCACGATGATCGCATCGATTACGTTGACGTCGAAAGCCTGCAACCCGTCGCTTACAACGACGACACGCCGCGCGTACATCGGGACGCCATCCTTCCGCACATCGACGCGAGTGCGATCCGCAACGCAAAGCTCAAGGTCGTCGTCGACGGCGTACATGGTGCCGGCGGCATGGAGACCGCGGCGATGCTCGAAGCGCTCGGCGTCGCCTGCGTGCACAAGTACGCCGACCCGACCGGCCGATTTCCACACCCACCCGAGCCCACCGCGGAGCATCTGACCGAGTTATGCGAACTCGTGCCCACCCACGGCGCAGCGGTCGGCTTTGCGCAGGACCCGGACGCGGACCGCCTGGCGATCGTCGACGAGCAGGGGCGCTATATTGGCGAAGAGTACACCCTCGCCTTGTGTGCCCGGCATGTGCTCAAGGCAGGTCAGGTCGCAGCGGCGAACCTGTCGACCAGCCGTATGCTCGACGACGTCGCCGCCGCAGTCGACGGCCGGGTCGTGCGGACACCGGTCGGCGAAGCGAACGTCGCGGCGGGTATGCAGCAATATCAGGCCAGCATCGGCGGCGAAGGCAACGGCGGCATCATCCTGCCCAAGGTCAGCTACGTGCGCGACAGCCTCGTAGGCATTGCACTCGTGTTGGAGATGCTCGCCAAACGGCAGAAACCGTTGAGTGAGATCGTCGCGGAAACGCCCAGCTACGCGATCCTTAAAGACAAGGTGCCCGTCGACCCTGAATTGGTGAAAAAGCTTGGCCCAACGCTGCGCGGCGCCTTTGCCGACGCGCAGGTGGACGACCAGGATGGCGTCCGCCTCGACTGGGCCGACCGTTGGGTGCACGTCCGCCCGAGCAACACCGAGCCGATCCTCCGCCTGATCGCCGAGGCTCGTGATGACGACACGGCCCAGGCCCTGCTCGCGCAGACACGCGAGGCGTTGGGGCTCTAACGAACGAAGCCCACGACGTGACGTCGTGGGCTTCGGTGGTTTTATTCACAAATCTCAATCGCTCACGGCCCGATGACGAGCATATCGCTGAACTGCTTGAGACGCTTGTCGATCAGGTTGCGGTCGATCTTCATCAGCCGCTCAAGGCTGAACGACTCAATGTTGTAGCTGGCGACCACCGTGCCGTAAGCGATCGCTTTGCGCAGGCTGTCGATCGAGTGGTCATTCGCCGCGGCGAGATAGCCCATCATGCCGCCGGCGAAGCTGTCGCCCGCACCCGTGGGGTCGACCACGTCACGAGCCGCGTACGCCGGCAATGCGCCGATGCCTTCCTTGTGCATGAGGAAGGCGCCGTGCTCGCCCTTCTTGATGACGACAAACGTCGGGCCGTGCGCGAGAATTTCCTCCGCGGCTTGGACGAGGTTGGTCTTCTCGGTGAGCTGGAAGGCTTCGGAGTCGTTGAGCACAAGGCCGTCGATCTTGCTCAGCAGTTTGACCAGCGACTCACGCTCGTTCTCAATCCACAGGTCCATCGTGTCGGCGACGGCGAGCTCATGGTCGGGGAACTGTTCGAGCAACGCCATCTGCGCATCCGGGTGCGTGTTGGCCAGAAAAATGTACTTGCTGTCGCGGTAGTTGTCCGGCACGGGCGGCAGGTCTTCCGCGAGGACGTTGAGTTCGACGTTGATCGTGTCGCGGTCGTTCATGTTCTCGTGGTATCGGCCGTGCCAGCGGAAGGTCTTGCTGCCGATGCGCGTCTCCAGGCCCGCCAGGTCAATGTCGAAGTGACGGAAGGTCGCGAGGAATTTCTCGGGGAAATCCTCACCCACCGCTCCGACCAGCCGAACGGGTCCGAAGAAGCTCGCCGCCGCCGCGAAGTAGATACTCGAGCCGCCCAGAACCTCGTCGGCCTTGCCGGTGGGGGCTTCGATGGAGTCAATGCCAATGCTGCCGGTAACAATCAAGCTCATGGTAAATGTCGTATGTCGAATGTTTTAAGTCCCAAATCGAACGCACGCATCCATTCGGCAACACGCACATCCGCGATTCCACAATTCGACATTATACATGAAATTCATCCGCTCATCCGGATTATCTGCTTGAACGATTTCGCGTCCACCGGCATCACCGACAGCCGCGGCTGCCGGACCAGTGCCAGCTGCTCAAAAGCGGGCTCGGCCTTGATCTGCTTCAGCGTCACCGGGTTCTTCAGCGGCTCGACCGCTTTCACATCCACCATCCCGAACCGCCCCGACTCGTCGCCGGGGTCGGGGTAGAACTCTTTTACCACCTCCACGATGCCCACCACCGCCCGCTCCTTGTTCGAGTGATAGAACAGGCAGCGATCGCCTTTGCTCATCGCCTTGAGGTTGTTCGACGCCTGCGCATTGCGGACGCCGTCCCAGTGCGTGGTCTGGTTTTTCGCCTTGCACTGATCGTCCCACGACCAGACGTCGGGCTCCGATTTAACGAGCCAGTATTTCATGGGTGCAGCCCTTTCCGTTATCGCGTTCAGCCCTCGCGCCAATACGTGCGTGCCCCGGAGTGGCGTGGGGCAGACCATGTCTCATGCCTTCGCGGCGCATTCGCGTACGCATCGCTCGATGCGTCGCAGCACCGCGTCCTTGCCCAATATCACCAGTGTCTGGTCGATCGGCGGGCTGATCGTGTTGCCGCTCACCGCGACGCGGATCGGTTGCGCCACCTTGCCCATGCCCCGGCCGGTCTCCTCAGCGTGCTGCTTGACCAACTCGTGCAACGGCTCGGCAGACCAGCCCTCATGCGGTATCTGCTCAAACTTCGCTTTGAGTTCTTCGAGCACCTTCAACCCGTCGCCGTCGTTCTTGTGCAACACCTTCTGCACCGCCTTCTCGTCATACGCGACCGCATCGTTGGCCACGAAGAAGAACATGGCGTTCTCCATCGGCTCAACCAGCGTGCGCGACCGCTCCTGGTAAGCGTTGCAGAACATGGCAAACTTCGGATCGTCCGGCCCTTCAAAGTGCTCATGCAACACGTCGTTCACGGCATAAACCTGCTGTCGAAACGCCCGGGGGTCCATCGTCACGATCGCCTCGGCATTGAAGCGGAACAGCTTCTCGCGGTCGAAGCGAGCGTTCGACTTGCCCACACGTTCGAGGCTGAACTTCTCGCGGATGAAGCCCAACGGGTCATCACCGAACCGCTCGACATTATCGCCCGGCGACCAGCCGAGCAGCGCGAGATAGTTGTTGAGCACCTCCGGCAGATAGCCGCTGCGACGAAAGTCGTCGACATCGATTTCGGGCAATGTCAGCCCGAGCTTTTCCGCGATCGCGGCCGCGATGTCGATGTCGTCGTTTTTCTTATTCATGAACGCCTGGAAGCGATCGTCGTCGATAACGCCCAGGGATGGCAATCCTTGGGCTTTGGCCTCGGCTCGCGCCACCTTCGCCTTATCGCGCTTGGACATCTTCGACCCGTCGGCGTTGAAGATCAGCGGGATGTGTGCGTAGTTGGGCCGATCGAAGCCCAGTGCGTCCTGCAACGCCACGTGCTTCGCTGTGTTGTTCAGATGCTCCTGCCCGCGGATGACGTGTGACACCTGCATCTCGTGGTCGTCCACCACCACGGCAAGGTGAAAGGTCGGGTAGCCGTCTGCTTTGCGGATGACAAAATCGTCCTGCTGCTCGATCGGGAAGCGGACTTCGCCGAGCACGAGGTCGTTGACGACGAGGTCTTCGCCGGGCATGCGGAAGCGGATGACGTACGGCCGACCCTCGGCCTCATACGCCGCGATCTGCTCGGCGGTCAACGACAATGCCTCAGTCGAGTCATACTTGTACGCCCGCTTTTCCTTGCGTGCCGCCTGCCGCTCGGCGTCGAGCTGCTCGGTGGTTTTGAAACACTTGTACGCCTTGCCTTCGCTGAGCAGGCGGTCGAGGTGTTGTTGATAAAGGTCGAGGCGTTTGCTCTGGAAGTAGGGGCCGCGGTCGCCTTTTTCGGTGACGTGGCCCGCGGCGTCGAGTTCGGGGCCCTGGTCCCAGTCGAGGCCGAGCCATTTGAGGTCGCGCAGGATGCCGGCCGTGGACGCTTCGGTGGAGCGTGCCTGGTCGGTGTCCTCAATGCGCAACAGGAACTGACCGCCATATCGACGTGCGTAGGCCCAGCAGAACAGGGCCGTGCGAGCGCCGCCGACATGTAGCGAGCCAGTGGGACTGGGAGCGAAACGAGTGAGGATCGGTTTGCTGGTCATGGGGGGATTGTATGAGTTTCCAGTTTCGAGTTCCGAGTTTCGAGTTGTCATGCATGACCGTACCGCAAAACTCGAAACTCGAAACACGGAACTCGAAACTGACTTGATCCGCCTTTCAGCGGATCAAGTCCAGCCACGCTTCGGGGAGGACTTCGAGCCAGTATCGGCCGTGGATTCGTCGGACGTAGACCTTGCAGCCGAACGTTTCCGTGAGGCTTTCGGGCGTGATGATGTCCTTCGGCCGACCGCCGGCGAGGAATCGGCCGTCACGCATGAGCAGGACCTGCTGCGTCCGCGGCGACAGCTCTTCGACATGGTGCGTGATCATCAGCACAGCCGGGGCGTTGGGCGCTGTGAGCAACTGCTCGACGGTGGCGAGTACGCGCTCCCGGCCGGGAATGTCCAGCCCGGCGGTCGGCTCGTCAAGAATGAGCAACTCCGGCAGGTGCACGAGCGCGCGGGCGATCAGGGCGCGGCGCTGCTCACCGGTGGAGAGCGTGCCGAAGCGGTGGTCGAGACGATGGGCCAGGCCAACCTGTTCGAGCAGATGGGAGGCGTGGTCGCGTTGGTCGGCGGTGGGGCGGTCGTAGAGGCCGACGGTGGCGAAGTAGCCGGTGAGCACGGCTTCGGTGGTGGTCAGGTCGGCGTCGACAACAGCGCCGGCGGTGTGGTAACCGCCCGCGTCTGTGGTGGGATTGACGATGCCGATTCGCTGGCGAAGCTTGCGAACATCGGTCTGGCCGAGCGTTTCGCCGAGCACGCGGATGCTGCCGCTGGTGAGGAAGGCCTGGCCGAGCAATGTGCGGGCGAAGGTGGTTTTGCCGCAACCGTTGGGGCCGAGGATGGCCGTGCACGTGCCGCGCGGAACCTGGGCGGTGAGCTGGTCGAGGATGACCGTGCCATGGCGGACAACGCGAACGTCGCGGGCGTCGATGGCGAGGTTGTCAGTGTCGATTGGCATTGTGAGAAGTATGGTAGAGGATTGCGCGGCAGAGGCCCACGGGGTGACACCGTGGGCTTCGCGGCATTTGTGGAGGTTGGCGCATGTATGCTACCGCTATGAAACGCACGCACGAGCGCTATCTGACGGAATTGACGAGTCTGCCCACCGCCGCCGGCCGGGAGTCGCGGGTGATTGCGTGGATCGAGGCGTGGGCGATGCGTCACGCCGCGACGGTGAAGCTGCGTCGCGACCGCTTCGGCAACCTGCTGCTCATGCGAGCCAGCGGGCCGCGTTCCGATCGGCCGATCATCTTCGCAGCCCACATGGACCACCCGGCGTTCGTCGTCGACGCGGCGAGCGACGGCCGGGACGCCTCGGCCGAGTTCCGCGGCGGCGTGCACGCCAACTACTTCAAAGGCACAGCGGTCACGTTGCATCGCCACGACGAGCCGCCCCGCCCCGGCCGCGTGGCCATATTGCATCAGGGCGACGATGCCCGCGACAAACGCGCCACCATCCGCTTCGACGAACCGACCGTGGTCGAGCCCGGCGACGTGATCACCTGGGCCATCGCGCCCGCCAAAGTCGTCGGCGACCGCCTGCATGCCCCCGCATGCGACGACCTCGCGGGCGTCGCCGCCGCCATTGCCGCCTTCGAGCAGTTGCTTAAGCAGACGTCGGTCGGCGATGTGCGTGTGTTGTTGACGCGTGCGGAGGAGGTCGGCTTCATTGGGGCGATGGCGGCCTGTCGTAGCCGTATCATGCCCAAACGCTCGCGCATCGTAGCGTTGGAGAACTCAAAGAGCTTTGATGATTCGCCCATTGCCGATGGCCCGATCGTCCGCGTGGGCGACCGCACGAGCACGTTCGACCCTGATCTGACCTACCGCGTGGGCAAGCTGGCAGAGCAACTGGCGAGTGATGACAAGCAATTCAAGTGGCAGCGCAAGCTCATGCCCGGCGGCACGTGCGAAGCGTCCGCCTACCAGTCGCTTGGCTACATCGCGACCTGCGTCTGCCTGCCGCTGGGCAACTACCACAACATGAACGAGCGCACGGGCAAGATCGACGCGGAGGTGATCAGCCTGGCGGACTATCACGCGCTGGTCCGTTTGCTGATCGCGGTTGGCTCGCAGTTGGACGACCCATCGCGTTCGCCGACGCTCCGTCGACGGCTGGACGCGTTGTTCGACGAGCGCCGCGCGATATTGGCCGAGGGCTGACCGCGAAGCGCAGTTCATGCGCGACAGCGGCAAACGTTGCGCCGCGCAAGGTGGCGCGTCGGCGGTGCGGACTGGCATTTCTGGCTCAACTTCTGAGTTGTAACATCATTCTAAACAGAATCTTGCGGTAAACGTGCCGGTGGCGTTCCTCGCGTGGCATCCCCGTTGCGTTTGTCTTGGAGCGGCGATGGAGCGCTGCGGAAAGGGACGGACCATGGATGGACCGACGCGAAAATCAAATCGAACGAGCTGGCTGGCGCTGATGCGTGCCCACGGGGAGCACGATCTCGGCACGGAGTTGGTTCGGCTGGCGAAGCTCGCTGCTGCGACGCATCAGGTCGAAGCCGACCTCGCTACGGAGACCGCCAGCGACGCCGCCCAGCTCGGCCGAAACCTCGACCATGTGCGGGAGCTTCAGGGACGAAGCTCGGAGTTCGTTGTTCGTACCGGCGCTCGTGACGCATCAGGCGACGCCGGGTCGTTCCGCAGGGAGGTGGAACGGTGAACTACGGCCTCTACCTATCCGCATCGGGCGTCCTGACGAATATGTACCGCCAGGACGTCTTTGCCAACAACCTGGCGAACGCGCAGACCGCGGCTTTCAAGCCCGACATGCCGTCCATCCGCCAGCGCGATCCCCAAGCCGTTGAGAACCAGTTCGGCGGCGATGTCTCGCAACGTCTGCTCGAAAAGCTCGGTGGCGGTACGCTCGTCGGCCCGCAACGCATCGACTTCTCACCCGCCAAGCTTCAGCAGACCGGCAACCCGCTCGACGTGGCACTGACCGAGCGAGGCCAGTTTTTCGCCGTCGAGGTGCAGAACCCCCGCACCGGTGCGGTCGAAAACCAGCTCACCCGCGACGGCCGATTCACCCGCAACGGCCATAGCGAACTCGTCACCGCGACCGGCCATCGCGTGCTCGATGTCAACGATCAGCCCATCGTCGTGCCCGGCGAAGCCATGGTGGAAATCGACACCGAGGGCCGTGTGCTCCAGGCCGGCGGCGAAATCGCCCGCATTCAGGTCGCCCAGGTCGACGACACCGACCAACTGGTCAAGCGCGGCGGCAACCGCTTTGTCTTCAAAGACGCCGACGCACGCCAGCTCGCCGCCAACCCGGCCTTGCAATCCGGCTTCATCGAAGCCTCCGGCGTCGACCCGATCAAAGCGCTCATGCAGATGATCGCCGCCACCAAAGCAGTCTCCGGCAACGGCGAAATGATCCGCTACCACGACATGCTCATGGACAAAGCCGTCAACACCCTCGGCCGAGTGGCATAAACCAGAATCCCAAAACCATAAACCAGAAACCCAACTGATATGGCCATCACCGCCCTACACTCCGCGTCCACCGGCCTTTCCGCCCTCTCCACCGGGCTGGATGTGATCGCCAACAACCTCGCCAACATCAACACCACCGGCTTCAAAGGTTCACGCGTCAACTTTGAAGATCTCATCTATCAGGAAAAAGCCCAACCCGGCGTCGAAAACGCCAACGGCGACCAGCGACCTACCGGCACGTACGTCGGCCTGGGCACACGCGTCTCCGGCACGCAGATCAACTTCGAGCAGGGCGACTTCGTCGAAACCGGTCGGCAGCTCGACTTCGCACTCGAAGGCAACGGATTCTTCCAGGTCAACATCCTCGAAGACCAGGGCGGCATCGGCTACACCCGCGCAGGCAACTTCTTCGTCAACGCCGAAGGCGATGTCGTCCTCGGCAACACCGACGGCCCGCGCATCGAACCGCCCATCAACGTGCCCGATCAAACCCTCCGCGTACAGGTCACCAACGACGGCACGGTCTTCGCCCAAGTGCCCGGCCAGGTCGACCCCGTCGAAGTCGGCGAAATTGAGCTCGCTGCCTTCGTCAACCCCGCCGGCCTCAAAGCCATCGGCGGCAACCTCTACGCCGAAACGGCCGCCTCCGGCCCGCCGATCAACGGCCAGCCCGGCGAAGGACAGTTCGGCACGATCATCCAGGGCTTCCTCGAAGGCTCGAACGTCAACCCGGTGACCGAACTCGTTGAGCTGATCAAGACCCAGCGAGCCTTTGAACTCAACAGCCAGTCGATCCAGGCCGCGGACGAAGCCCTGCAGGTCGTGAGCAACCTCCGCCGCTTCTAATTCACCACGAATAGCTGAACCATGATGCATGATCACGCTCACAACTCGAACCGGCCCAGGCCCGCTAATCAGCGAATCGGCTATCCGCACGCAATCACCTTGATCGTCACACTGCTGGTTGCCGCTCCCGCCTTTGCCGACGCCATTCGTCTCCAGCGCGCCGCCACCGTCGCCGGCAGCGATATCCGCCTCGCGGACGTCGCCGAGCTGACCGGCGACCGGGCTGAGGCGTTGGGCGATACCGTCATCGCCAGCTTCGGCGAACGTTCAGAAATAACGCTTCGCCTTGCTGATGTGCGTCTGGCGCTTGAAGAACATGATGTGCACTGGGGCCTCGTGTCACTGCGCGGCCATGCCGACTGCCTGGTACGCAAATCGGCCGACCGACCGAGCCCCGGCGATCGCGAGCCGCGCAACGATGCGTCGGCCGTGGCGTCCAATGTTGAAGACGAGATCAATCTCGACACCAGCATGACCCTCGCGGCTCAGATCATCGAGTTGCTCGAACACCTCACCGGCGCCAGCCGTGACGAGTTGCGTATCGACTTCCGGGATCGCGATGCCGACTACCTCAACCGCAGCGCGATCACATATCGCTTCGAGCTTGAGTCCAACTCGAGTACCGGCGTCGGCCGCGTGCCCGTCGCCGTGCGGCAGTATCGCGGCGACACGCCCGTTGAAGAGTTCAACCTCAGCGTCAACGTCGAACGTCGCATGCTTGCGCTGGTCGCGCAATACACCATCGGCCGCGGCGACGCGTTTGTCGACGGCTCGGTGCGCGTTCGTGAGGTCTACGTCTCTACCGACCGCGGCCAACCGCTTGATGATCGTCGTCTGGTCGAAGGCCAGCGCGCCGCCGCCGTGCTGCGCGAGGGTGCGGTCGTCTATCCCGAACACGTTCGTTCGCCCGTGCTCGTGCGACGCGGCGAACTGGTCACCGTTCGCGCGTTGGTCGGCGGTCTGATGGTCCGCACCGTCGGCCGAGCGACCGAAGAAGGCGCTGAGGGCGAAGTGATCCAGATCCGCAACGAAGGCTCACGCGAATCGTTCTTCGCCACCGTCACCGGCCGCCGCGAAGTGCTGATCAGCGACGAAGACAACAACTGAACGCAGGCTCGATTGATTCAGGAGTTTGACTATGCAACGCATCATGCCCACCACGCTCGCCATACTGCTCACCCTCGCCGTCGCGCTGCCGGCGATCGGGCAAAGCTCATCGCTGTTCGCTCAGCCGTCCGACCGCCATCGTGACCCGAGCCCGCAGGCGCAAGGCGAACAATATTCCGTGCAGAACGGCACGCTTCGCGAGCGACGCCAGGCCACCCGCCTCTCGCCCGCGATCGCCAACGCCAGCTACTCGGCCGTGCGTATCCCCGAGCCGCGCAGCTTCGCCATGCACGACCTGATCACCATCATCATCCGCGAATCGACCGACACCAGTTTCAACCAGTCGCTCGACACGGAAAAACGCTCCAACTACGGCGGCGAAATCACCGACTTCCCCCGTCTCAGCGTTCGCGATCTGCTTAACTTCCAACTCGCCCCCTCCAGCATGGAACAGGGCAACCCGCGGCTGGGCATCGGCTTCAACAGCAATTTTGAAGGCGAAGGCGACTATCGCCGCCGCGACTCGATCACCGGCCGCATCACCGCACGCGTCGTTGACGTCAAGCCCAACGGCACGCTCGTGCTCGAAGCACGCAAGTACATCGAGTCCGACGGCGAAGTGCTCGACATGGTCCTCACCGGGACTGCCCGCGTCGACGACGTGACCACCGACAACACCGTGCTCTCCAGCCAACTGCACGACCTTCGCCTGAGCAAACAGCATGAAGGTGAGCTTCGCCGTACCAGCCGCAAGGGCATCTTCACACGCATTCTGGACACCATTTTCAACTTCTGACTCGATGGAATAAAGCCCAGGGATGGTTATCCCTGGGCATTACGCAAAGGACCGAACAGGATGTTCGACCACGCTTCGACAACCCGCTTCAGCCCACGATGGATCGTTGGCCTGATCGCACTGATCGTCTTCGCTCTTCCCGCTCACGCCGTGCAGGTACAGGACATCGTCCGCCTCAAGGGTGCGGAGAAGAACACGCTCGTCGGCATGGGCCTGGTCATCGGCCTCGACGGCACGGGCGATGGCGGCAAGTTCCTGCCCGCCATGCGGCCGCTGGCGGAAGTCATCGGCCAGTTGATCGACCCCAACGTGGTCGCTTCCGAATTGCAGGATGCACGCAACGTCGCATTGGTCGCACTCACTGCTGACCTCTCCGGCGCAGGCGTACGCGAAGGCGACCGTGTCGATGTGCATGTGGCTTCCGTGGGCCCGGCGCGAAGCCTTCGCGGCGGTCGACTGTTTCTCATTCCTATGACCGGCCCGATGCCCGGCTCGCCCGTCTTCGCGTTCGCGCAAGGTGCGGTTACTGTCGAAGATCGCAATACGCCGACGGTTGGCGTCGTTAAAAACGGTGCACAGCTCACCCGCGACATTATGGCCCGCTACTTCGACGAGCGGGGTCGGCTTACCCTCGTGCTCAACGATGCCAACGCATCATGGCCGGTCGCCAACAACCTTGCGTCACTGATCAACGGCCTGATCGCGCCCGACGGCCCGAACGTCGCCCGCGCTGTCGATCAGCGAAACGTTGTCGTTCAGGTCCCGCCCTACGAACGTGACGACCCCGCGGCTTTCATCAGCCAGATCCTTACCACCTACATGGACCCCAGCCAGGTCAGCACCGGCGCCCGCGTGGTCATCAACGAGCGCACCGGCACGATCGTCATATCCGGCGACGTGCAGGTCTCGCCCGTGATCATCTCGCATAAAGGTTTGACCATCACCACCGTCACGCCGCCGCCCGGTCAGCCGCAGTTCGAACCGGAAGTCACTGAAGAAAACTTCATCGCATTCGATCCCGAAAACCGTGCCGGCGCCAAGCTCGCCGACCTGCTCAACGCCTTCAATCAGTTGAAAGTGCCCGCCGAGGACCGCATCGCCATCCTTCGTCTGATGCATGAGTCCGGCAAGCTGCACGCCCAACTGATCGTGGAGTGAACCATGAACTTTGAATCCCTCAACATCACGCACACGCAAAGCCGAGCCCTGAGCGAAGCGAAGGGCCGGATGAACAACGACGTCGACGCGTCGCGCGACGAGCTTTTCGCGCCCGCCGCTGCCTTCGCAGCCGCACTCGGCGCGAAGCTCGACGATCGTCTCGACGAAACGTACGAACTCGACGAAGCCGCCACACGCGAACAGCGCGAGGCTGAGCAACTTCGCGAAGCGGCCGAGCAGCTTGTCGCCAGTGCGTTTGTGTTGCCGTTTCTTCAGCAGGTGCGCAGCGAGTCGTTGCGATCCGACCTGATGCACGGCGGCTTCGCGGAGGACGCCTTCGGCCAGCAGCTTGACACCCACCTGGCGGACAAGTTCGTCCAGAGCGGCAACTTCCCGCTCGTCGACGCTGTCGAACAGTACATGACCAAACGCGGCGGTCCGTCGCCTGACGCACTCGGACAGCAGTTGAACCTCCAAGGCTGATCACACGATGAACCAGACCACCCTCGACATCCCGACGCAGGACATCAACACTCTCGAAGCGACGTTGCAGCAGATGGTCGCCGCTCACGAGGCGATGCTGACCTTGCTCTCGCGCAAGCGTGATGCGCTTAGGCAGAACGATGCCGACGCACTTGCTCAGGTCGCAGCGTTGGAAAAGGAAAAGGTTGGCCGAATCACCGAGTTAGAGAAGCAGCGCTTCACGCTCGTCGGTCGAATTACGTTGATACTCGATCCAAAGGCCAACGCTCCGTTTCGCTTGGGTGAACTGGCGGACCGTCTGCCCGAGCCGGAGCGCGGGCGATTGCTCGTGCTTCGTCAGCAGTTGCGCGAGCGCATGCAGCAAGTTCGAGACTCGGTCTCCGTCGTCCGTCGCGCCAGCGAAACACTGATGAACCACGTGCAAGGCCTGGTCCAGTCCGTTGTGATGATGGCCAACGGACAGACCACTTACAGCCAGGCCGGCCATCAACCCACGCAACAGACCGCCATCCGGACGATCAACATCACCGCCTGACAGGAGCTCAGCCTGAGGCCCTAAGCCTCAAGCCCGCGAAACCATGAGCCTTGGCAACGCCCTCAACATCGGTCGATCCGGTCTGCTGAACTCGCAGACGGCGCTGCAAACGGTGGGTCACAACCTCACCAACGCGGCGACGCCGGGCTATCGCCGTCAATCAGTTGCGCTCCAGCCCGCCGGCTCGCAGCGGATCGACCAGGGCACGTTCGTCGGGCAGGGTGTACAGCTTCAGGCCATCACCCGTCAGATCAACGAAGCGTTGGAAAGCCGACTTCGCGGTGCAACGGCAGACGAGTCGAAGTCGGGTATTCAAGTCGACCTGTTCGCGCAGCTCGAAGCGATTCAAGGTGAATATGACAACGGGGCGCTGTCTGGCCAGCTCGGCGCGTTTTTCAACGCGTGGAGCAACCTGGCGAACAATCCGCAGGACACCGGCCTTCGCGCGCTGGTGACCGAGGAAGCCGAGGGGCTGATCCGTCTTATCGAAGGCCAGCATCAGGATCTGGTCGCGATGCGCACGCAGATCGACAAGACGGCCGGCGCTTCGGCTGAGCACATCAACGAACTGCTTGGCAAGATCGAGCAGCTGAACAGTCGTATCTCGCAAGCCGAGGCCGGCCAGGGTGGAGCGAACGACCTTCGCGACCAGCGCGACATGGCGCTGAGTGAACTGGCCCAGCACCTCGACATTTCCACCGTTGAACATGGCAACGGCAAGGTCGACGTGTTCGTCGGTTCCCTGCCGATCGTGATCGACGGGAAGAGCCGAGGCGTCGAACTGCACGAGCGCACCATCGACGGCGAGCCCGTCACGCAGCTTCGCGTCAAAGCAGACGGCAGCGCGCTCGACCTGCGCAGCGGCCAGCTTGGCGGCATGCTCGCGTTCCGCGACGGCGTGCTCGCCGAGGCGATCAACACGCTGGATACGTTTGCCCATCAGCTCATCGGGCAAGTCAACCACATTCACAGTCAGGGGCAGGGCACGTCGCTGTTCGATGAAGTGACCGGTACGACGAAGGTCAAAGACCCTGACGCGGTGCTTAACAGCGAAGCGGCCGGCCTCGCCTACCCGCCCGGCCACGGTTCGTTCCAACTGCACCTCACACAAAAATCCACCGGGCAGACCACCTCCCACACCATCGACCTCGATCTCGACGGCATAGACGGCGACGACATCACCTTCAACGACCTGGTCAGCCAGATCAACGACGTCGCCAACGTCAACGCTTCGATCACCAACGACGGCCGACTGCGCATTGCCACTGACACCGGCGACTTCCAGCTCAGCTTCAGCGACGACAGCTCCGGCGTGCTTGCCTCGCTGGGCATCAACACGTTTTTCACCGGCAGCAAGGCCCGCGACATCGGCGTCAACCCGACCATCCGCCAATCGCCCGGCCTGCTCGCGGTCGGACAGAACCACGAAGCGGGCGACAACAGCAACGCGCTCGCCATCGCCGACCTGCGCAAGCAGGGCGTCGACGCGCTCGGCGGCAACAGCCTCACCGAATACTGGAACCGTCACGTCGAGCAACTCGCAAGCCAGGCGTCGAACGCCCGCAATAAACTCGCTTCCGACCAGACGGTGCGTGAAAACCTCCAAACCCGCCAACAGTCGATCTCCGGCGTCAACATCGATGAGGAAGCCATCGACCTCATGCGCTACCAGAGCAGCTACCAGGCCAGCGCCCGCTTCCTAAGTGTCGTCGATGAAATGATGCGAACCCTCTTAGCCATGGTGTAACCCCCGGTCTCCCGAGCAAAACGATGTCCAGCATCCCTCCGAGCATGTTCCGCACCAGCACACAGATGCACTCCAACCAGGTGCTGTCAGTTTTGCGGCAGACCCAGTCGCAGATGCTCGACGCGGAACGCCAGATCGCGACCAACCAGAAGTACGGCCGACCGTCCGACGGCGCCGCCAAAGCCCCCGCTATCCTCCACCTCACCCAGCAACTCGCCGCGCGCGGTCAGTACGAACAGAACCTCGACCACGCGCTGGGCATGCTCGACATGACCGACGCCACGTTACGCGAGGTGAACACGCTGCTGCTGGACGCCAAGACCGGCGCGATGGGTGAGATCGGCATGGAGTCGAGCGCTGAAAGCCGAAAGGCCCAGGCCCTTGTGGTTGATTCGCAGATCAAGGCGATGGTCGACCTTGCTAACCAGAAGTATCAGAACATTCCGCTGTTTGGCGGTACGGCCGGCGGCGGCAAGCCCGTGTTTGAAGAGTTTCTCGGCGGCATCCGCTACACCGGCACGCAGAAGAACCTCAACGCCGACACCGGCAGCACATACGCGCAGCCGTTCAACAGCAACGGTGTGGACGCATTCGGGGCGCTCTCGTCGCGCGTGCAGTCGATGATCGACCTTCAGCCGCAGGCCTCGGCGGGCACGCGCGTCAAGGATGTCGCCGGCGCAACCAACCAGGGCGTGCGTACCGGCACGGTTCGCGTCAGTGTCAACGGTCAGAGCGTGGATGTTGACCTGAAAAACATCGACACGCTTGGCGATGTCACGAAGCGCATCAACAACGCTATCAATCAGCTCGACGCCGGAGCAGGCTCGCTGAACATCGCAGGCGATGGTTTCGAACTTGATGTTAACGGCGGCAATGACATCGTGATCGAAGACATCGGCGGCGGGAAAACGGCGGGCGACCTGGGCATCCGCCTCGATACGAACGACAACGTCGGCCCCAGCGTCAACCGGATGTTGAGCAATCGCACATCGTTGGCCGAGCTTGGTGCGGGCATCGACTGGGCTGGCGGGTTGCAGATCACGCACGGCGAGCAGACCAAGGTCGCCGACTTTTCCAACGCCCAGACGGTTGAAGATCTTAAGAACGTGATCGCGGACCTTGATCTCGGCCTTCGCCTGGAGATCAACAACGCGGGCACGGGGATGGACTTGGTCAGCGAGGTCAGCGGCATTTCGCTGTCGATCGGCGAGAACGGCGGCACGACCGCCAGCGATCTCGGCCTGACCACGCTCGGCAGCAACACCAGCCTCAGCGACTTCCGCAACGGCCAGGGTGTGGAAACGGTCAAAGGCGAAAATGACCTGCGCTTCACGCTCAGCGATGGCACGAGCTTTGACGTGAACCTTGATGGCGTGACGCAGGTCGGGGAGATGATCGCTCGCATCGAAGCCGCGGCCGACGTCGCGGGCGCGGGTGGTCAGTTCAGTGTCGGCTTCGCCGGGCAGGGCAACGGCATCGTGTTTCAGGACAACACCGGCGGCACGGACAACTTCAGCATTGCGGGCATCAACCAAAGCCAGGCCGCGAAGCATCTTGGCATTGAGCAAAGTGTCGCTGCGGGCGAAACGATCGACAGCGGCGACCAGGCGCAGGTGCGCGTTGACAGCATTTTTACGAATTTGATCGATTTGCGAAATGGTTTGGAGAAAAACAGTGACTCTGGCATCTCACTTGCTGGAGAGAGAGTAGAAGAAGATCTTGACCGCCTGACACAAGTGCGAGCACACGTCGGCGTCGAGGCAAAAAGGGTCGAACAGGACCAGAGTCGGTCGAAAGATCGCAAACTTTCTGAGCAGACGATGCTCAGCAACCTGCAGGAAACGGATATGACGGAAGTCATCACCAAATACGCGCAATTGCAGCATCAATGGCAGGCGTCGCTGCAGATCGGTGCGCAATCCATGCAGATGAGTCTATTGGATTTCTTGCGCTAGAAGGCGCAATGCTTGCGCGGCGGTGAGGTCAAGGCCAGCCCGACCCCACCGCCCTTGGAAGTCCGGCAGGATGCCGGGCCCCGTCAGATGGATCTGGCGGGTGTGTCACCAGGATGGATGGCTGGGAAGGATCGAATAGCCATGCGAATTGAAACTTCGCGGTTCGGCAGTGTTGAAGTGGACGAAGCCCGCACGATCCGTTTTACCAAGGGATTGCTCGGCTTCCCCGGGTACACGGACTACGTGCTTCTGGAAGCCGGCGACGAAAGCTACTTCTGGTGGCTGCAGTCAACGCAGTCGCCCGAGCTGGCGTTCGTCGTGACGGACCCGAGCCTGTTCGTGCCGACGTACCGCGTGCCGGTGCGTGAGCCGCAACTGGATGATCTCGGTGCCGGCTCGCCGGACGAGGTGCAGGTGTTCGTCATCGTCAACAAGCGAGACGGCATGTTGACCGGCAACCTGCAAGGCCCGTTGGTCGTGAGCGTGCACCAGCGCCTCGGCGAGCAGCTTGTCCTCTCCGACCGCCGATTCACGACACGCGTCCCGCTGATGGAACTGGCGGGCAAGGTGCGTGCGGCGAGTGCGTGAACAGGAAGAGGTTTCTGGTTGCTGGTTTCGGGTTTCTGGTTGGGCCTTTGTCGGCTTAACCAGAAACGAGAAACCAGGAGCCAGAAACCCATGAACGAAACCCGACGCACGGATGTGTCGGAAGCAAGGCCCAAGGAAGGAGCCGAGCATCATGCTGGTGCTATCCCGTCAACGGGACGAAACAATCATGATTGGCGACGAGGTGGAAATCACCATCGTCGACATTCGAGGTGACAAGGTGCGACTGGGCATCACCGCTCCGCGGGCGATCCAGGTGCACCGCAAAGAGGTGTATGAAGCGATCCGACGTGAAAATGCCGACGCCGCTCGCGTGCAGGTGGAAGACCTGCGTGATATGGATCGGCAGCTACAAGACAACCACCGACGAAGGCCGGGCGAGACCAACGGCGCCCACCGTCGATCGGTGAACCCATAAACCCTGGCGGCATGAGCCGCATCGTCGTATCGCCGGCCTGAAGGAGTCTGAGCCGGCAATGAGCATGGATTACAGGCGACAATCAAGGAGGATTGTCCAATGTCACGAATCAACACAAATGTTTCCGCTCTGATTGCCCGACATAACCTGGAACGGTCCAACAACGACCTGTCCACACGTCTGCAGCGATTGAGCACGGGGCTCAAGATCAATCGCGGCGCTGACGACCCGGCGGGTCTGATCGTCTCCGAACGACTGCGAAACGAAATCGCCGGCGTCACGAAGTCGATCGACAACGTCGAACGCGCCAGCAACGTCATCGCCACCACTGAAGCCGCCTTGCAGGAAATCAACAACCTGCTCGTCGACATCAAGGGCCTTTCCATTGAAGCCGCCAACACTGGCGCCTTCTCCAGGGAAGAGGTCGAGGCGAACCAGTTGCAGATTGACTCGGCCATCGAGTCGATCAGCCGCATCGCCAACACCACCAGTTTCGCTGGGCTCAAGCTGCTCAACGGCTCGCTGGACTACATCACCGAGAACGTCACGACGTCGCAGATGACCGATGTACGCGTTTACAGCGCGAACTTCGGCAAGAACGACAGCGTGCCGGTCAACGTCGAAGTGCTCAACTCCGCCCAGCGCGGCGAGTTGATCATTGATGGCGATGACGGCGGTGTCGCCGCCGGGGCCCTCTCCGCTGCTGTGACCTTCGAGGTCCAGGGTAAAAACGGCGTGGAGGTATTCACCTTTGCCAGCGGCACGACACTCTCTGCCATGTCCCGTGCGATCAACGCAGTGACGGACTCGACGGGTGTTTCCGCCGCCTTGGTCAATCCAGCCGACCACACGGATGGCCTGCGCCTGACGACCACCGCGTTCGGTTCGGATGAGTTCGTCGCGGTTCGCAAGGTCGAAGGCGGCGAAAACTTCCAGACCTACGACACCGCCGGCGCCGCCACTGCTCGGCAGTCCGGCGACGACGTGGTCGCCCTGGTCAATGGCAACCTCGCTGTGGGCAAGGGGCTCAATGTGAGCCTGCGAAACCCCGCGCTCAACCTCGAGTTTACGCTCAGCGAAGGCGCAGCCCAGACAGTCGGCGAACAGTACGAGTTCGATATCACCGGCGGCGGGGCGACCTATCAGCTCGGCCCGCAGGTGAACACCCAGCAACAGGCCGGCTTCGGCATCCAGTCCGTCGCCGCGTCGCAACTGGGCAACAGCTTGGTGGGCTTCCTCAGCTCCGTTCGCTCTGGCGGTGCAAACGCGCTGACCAAGGGTGGCGACGCCGCGAAGCAGGCCGCCAACGTGGTCAACATCGTCGACACGGCCACGAACCAGATCTCCACCTTGCGTGGCCGACTCGGCGCGTTCGAACGCAACACGCTGCAAACCACGATGCGAAGTTCGCAGATTGCGCTTGAGAACCTCACCGCTTCGGAAAGCTCCATCCGCGATACGGACTTTGCCGAGGAGACCGCGATGATGACTCGTGCCCAGATTCTCCAGCAGGCGGGCACATCGACGCTCGCGATGGCGAACAACACGGCATCGAGCGTGCTGTCGCTGTTGGGCTGATTGGCAAGGTAACAAGGTAATCGGTTCGTAGTTGTCGAAAATGATGGGATCAATTGGTAAAGCCCACGGATGGCCATCCGTGGGCTTTATCGGTTGGTTGTTGTCGTGCGACGACCTTGTTGTCAATGGACTGTGAATGATCCGGGCTAATGCGACGCGAGCGGTTCGGTGAGGGTGAGGTGGAGGTTGTCGTATGCGAGGTGGACGTTGTCGGGCAGGCGGTCTTCCAGATCGGCGTGGCGAATGTCGTGCGCGATGTGGGTGAGGTAGGCCTGCTTCGGGCGGAGGTGGTTGATCAGGTCGAGCGCCTGTTCGACGGTGAGGTGCGTGGGGTGATGACGGTAGCGTAAGGCGTCGAGGATGAGCACGTCGAGGTCCGTGACGTGCGGAAGCGTTTCGGGGGGGATGGTGGAGACATCGGTGCAGTAGGCGACGCGTCGGCCGTGGTAGTCGATGTGATAGCCGACGATGGGCAGTCGGCCGTGCATGAGGCGGAGGGGGGTCCACGTCGCGCCGTAGAGGTCGAGCGGTTGTTCGACGGTGATGGGGCGGGTGATGAGATTGGCGACGAATGAGGGGTTGACGTTTTTGTGTGATGCGAAGATGTGAGGGAACATGCGCTGGAGCGTTTGGATGACGCCTGGCTCGGCGTAGATGTCGAGCGGGGCGCGCATGACGGCGTTGAATCGGCGAAGGTCGTCGATGCCGAAGATGTGGTCAGCGTGGGCGTGGGTGTAGAGCACGCCGTCGAGTCGATCGAGTCGGTGGTGCACCGCCTGGAGGCGGATCTCGGGAGCGGTGTCGATGAGCAACTGACGGGTAGGCGGCGCGGCGTCTTCGTCGGTCGCGGCGTCGGGGTACCGTACGAGGATGCTGCAGCGGCTTCGCTGGTCGCGGGGGTCGTCGGAGCGGCAGACTTCGCAGTCGCAGCCGATCATGGGGATGCCGGCGCTGGTGCCGGTGCCGAGGAACAGCAGTTCGATTGACATGTTGGCGATTGTAGAAAATCGGCACGTGTAGCGGGCGCGATCCGTGCGGGCTGGCCGGTTTACCCGCGGGCTTGGGGGCGTGTCGCAGGGCGGGGGAAGCCCCAGGCGGCGGCGAGGGCGTCGGCGGCGAGCTCGGGGTCTTCGTCAGGCCAGCGGCCGGCGTTGCGAAGGTGGGCGTGGGCCAACTCGTGCGCGATCAGCCAGTGGACAAACGGCCGCGGCCGACGGGCGAGCGTGCGCTTGAGCACGACGCTGCGGCTGCAGCTGTCCCGCGACGGGGCGGACATCGGCACGCTGACGCCTTCGCCGGTGGTCGGGTCATAATCGCAGAGCATGAAGGCGGGGTCGTCCATGAGGTCTCGCTGCACGGTTTCGGGCAGGGCGCGGACGACGTGGGCGGTTTCGCCATGGATGAACCGGTCGAGTGCGAACCGATCGAGCCAACGGTCGACGGGGCAGGGGGAAGTTCCAAGTCCTGCGTTTCGCGTTTCGTATTGTTTCGGGTGGTCGCTCATGGCAAAAGGGCAAGCCGGCAGTTCAGGAACCGGAGATCAGGCTCGTGGTGGCGATCGCGGGCAGGTCGAGGTCGGCGTGCTCGCCCCGTTGATGATAGTCGAAGGCGAGGCCGGCGATCATGGCAGCGTTGTCGATGCAGTACGTCATGGCGGGCAGGTGCACGGTGACACCCCGTTTTTCGCCGAGCTCGGCCACGCGTTCGCGGAGCAGCGAGTTGGCGCTGACGCCGCCGCCGACGAGCAGGGCGTGCGGCGGCTGGCCGAGGGCAGCCATGTGATCGAGGGCGCGGTTGAGCTTGGTGATGAGCACGTCGACCACGGCCTGCTGGAATGAGGCTGCGAGGTCGCGGCGCTGCGGGTCGGTGAGGTCGTCGGCGGAGCGTTCGAAGCGAGCCTGTTTGCCTCGGCCCGACGGTCGGCCGCGAACGGTGTAGAGCAGGGCGGTCTTCAGGCCGGAGAACGAGAAGTCGACACTGTCGCGGGCGAGCAGCGAACGGGGCAGGTCGCAGGCGGCGGGGTTGCCCTGGCGGGCGGCGCGGTCGACGGCGGGTCCGCCGGGATAGCCGAGTTGGAGGATGACGGCAGCCTTGTCGTAGGCTTCGCCGACGGCGTCGTCGATGGTGCTGCCGAGCAGGGTCTGCTCGCTGGGGGATTGCATGGCGTAGAGGGAGGTGTGGCCGCCGGAGACGACGAAGCCGAGGGCGGGGAAAACCGGTTTCTGGTCTCTGGTTTCCGGTTTCTGGTTTTCCGTGAGCAAAGGGGCGTGGAGGTGGGCCTGGACGTGGTCGATGGCGATCAGTGGTTTGCCGGTGGCCCAGGCGAGGCTTTGGGCGGCGCTGACGCCGACGACCAGCGAACCGATGAGCCCCGGTCGGTTACCCACGGCGATGGCGTCGATCTGGTCAAGCTTGACGCCTGCTTCGTTGAGCGCGGCTCGCAGGACGGGCTCGATGCTCTCGAGGTGTGCCCTGCTGGCGATTTCCGGCACGACGCCGCCGTAGCGTTCGTGCAGGTCATGCTGTGAGGCGATGACGTTCGACCGCACCACCCGGCCGTCTTCGACGACGGCGGCCGCGGTTTCGTCACAGCTCGTCTCAATGCCAAGAATCAGCGTCACTGTTCCACCGGCTCCAGCTCTTCGGGCTGGCGTTCTTCGATGGCGGGCTCGTCGCCTTCGTCGAGCAGTTCGCCGGCGTCGCCTTCGATGGCGGCGGTCTCGTCGCCGGGCTTCCATTCGCCGGCGTCGATGCGGTCCATCTCACTTTCCAACTGGGATAGGCGATCGCGCAAGGCTTGTCGCTGCTGCTCAAGCGTCTGGCGTCGGCTGGCGGCGATCAGCTCGTCCACGCCGGACTCACCGACGCTGGGCCAGTCGCCGGTGTCGAGCTTGCCGAGCATGGCCCGCAATGCCGCGGCGAGCTGCATGTCTTTGAGCTGCTCTTCAATGGTTTCCGGTGTGACGGCGCCGTTTTCCCGGTTGCCGTTGTCGCGGAGCACGCGGTCGCCGTCGCGGCGGATTTCCAGCATCTCGCGCATCTGTTCGGGCGACATCGGCACGTACGAGCCTTCGGTGGGGTCGACGCCCCAGAGGTCCGAGTCGTCCCGGCGGTGGATCAGCCGGCCGGAGGGCACGTAGTAGTAGGCATTGGTCATCTTCAACGCCCCGCGGCCGCCTTCGAGCATGCGGACCTGCTGGACGCTGCCCTTGCCGAACGTCCGGGCGCCGACGAACAGGGCGCGGTCGTTGTCCTGCAACGCACCGGTGACGATTTCCGCTGCGGAGGCGCTGCTTTCGTTGGCCAACACGACGATGGGGATGTCCTCATTGACCAGCGGGGCGGTGCGGGCGGCGAACTCCTGACGGGAGACGGATCGGCCCTCGACCGAGGCGATCGGCGAGCCCTGGGGCAGGAACATATCACTGACTTCCACAGCCGACTCAAGCAGGCCGCCCGGGTTGAACCGCATGTCCAGCACGAGGCCGCGCATTTCCTGCTCGTTGAGCTGTTGCAGGGCGGTTCGCAGCTCGCCGGCGGTTCGCTCGGTGAACTGGGTGAGGCGGAGATAGCCGATGCGGTTGTCGCGGTCGACGAACAGTTCGTACTGCTGGTCGGTATCGCGTCGGAAACCGCGGACGGTCTGGATGTTGATCACGTCGCGGGTGATGGTGATGTCCTGCTCTTCGCCGGACTCGTGGCGGACGCGGATGTTGACATCCGTGCCGGCTTCGCCGGTGAGCTTGCGGACGGCTTCGGTGAGGCTCATGCCGAGCGTGGATTCGCCGTCGATTTCAAGGACCATGTCTCCCGCCATGACGCCGGCCTCCCACGCGGGGGAGTCTTCGAGGGGGGTGACAATGCGCAGGCGGTTTTCGTGCAGGTCGACTTCCGCGCCGATGCCGGAGAACGTGCCGCGAACCTGGCGGTCGAAGCCTTCGAGGTCTTCGGTGGTGAGGAAGCTGGTGTGTGGGTCGTTGAGCGAGTCGATCATGCCGCGGACGGCGGCCTCGATCAGGGCCTGCTGGTCCGGCTCGTCGACGTAGCCTTGCATCAGCTCGTGGCGGATGTCCACCAGCAAATCGAGCTGGTCGAAGACACTGTTGGGCCGGGCCCAGGAGGTCGTCAGCGCGAAAAGAAACGCACTCACGACAGTAAGAACGACCATTTGGGCGGTGATCCGGGTTTTCATCAACATCTCGCTTTGTATAGCTGAGGCGGAAGCACGTATCGGTAAAGTGCTACGGTCAATTCTAGAGTCGCGTTCGAAGTCCTTCAAAAAGAACCTTTGGGGGGTGGGCTCCACGGATTCGCTCCGCTACATCCGTGGGCTTTATTGGGGCAGGTTTTTGAGGGCTGGGGTGCTCCGGATTGACGCCCGGCTTGACCTTGTCGCAGGCGGGGCCGATACTTGGCATCTTACAGGCCAATCCGGGTTCGAGGCGTCCGCCGGTCCTTTGCTATCCGTTCGACGGAGTGACAATCGCATGAGTCATGTTTCCAGTCGCTGGCTGTTCCTGTTGCCGATGCTTTTCGCGTTGACGTTGACCGCCTGCGGGGCGACAGAGCGTACGGAGGGTGAGGATCGGCCTGAACCTCGTCGATCGGGGCTGCTGGTGGACCCCGCCGAGGCCGAGCGCGTGGGCTACGCGGTGAACTGGATCGCCAGCGTCGACGTGCCCAGCCGTCAGCGGATCATCGCCGCGACGCTGCTGGATGACCTGATTATTACGCTCGAACGCCCGACGAACATGATCTCGGCGGTGTCGGTCAGCGACGGTCGGCCGGTCTGGCGCCGCGTGGCCGACCGCAGCCCGGACCCGTTCTTTCGGCCGACACGACGCGATGACCGCATCTTCATCAACTCGGCTTCGCAGTTGCTGATGATTGACGTCCGCACGGGCAACATCGTCAACGTGGTGGAACTGCCCGTTGCGGTCGACGCGCCGCACACCATCGTGCAAGGCCGAGCCGTCTTCGGCGGCGTGGACGGCCGAGTGTTCGCCATCGACCTGGATACGGGGCAGATCCGCTGGAATCGACAGCTCAGCGGCCGAGTGACCGCAGCGCCGGCGGATGCGGACGACGCGACTGTCGTCGGGGATGACGCCGGGCGATACGCCATGTTCGACGCGCAAAGCGGGTCAATGCTGTGGGAAGGCCGAACCTTCGGCCGAAACAGCGCGACCGCCGCGGTGGACGAAGACACGGTGTACATCGCCTCGCGTGACCAGGCTTTGTATGCACTGAGCCGATCGACCGGGCGCGACCGCTGGGTCTATCGCGACACCGTGCCGCTGGAGTGGGACCCGAAGCTGATCGGCCCGACGCTGTTCGTGCCGGTGATCGGCGACGGTCGGCTGGTGGCGCTGGACATCGAGCAGGGCGACGTCCGCTGGACGTACGAGGGCGTGGCGATTCCGCTGGCGACGCCGCGTGAGGATCGCATCCTGCTCGCGACGCCGACCGAGTTGAAGGTGGTCCGGCATGGTGATGGCCGCGAGCTTGCCGACGCGCGGACCCGCCGACTGGTGACCGTGCTCTCCGGGCCGGGCAACAGCCTGGTGCTTGTGGCGAGCAACGGCGACATGAGCCGACTCAACCCGCGCCGCTGAGGGGCGCGATGTGTGGTTGACCCCGTTATTTCGATTGACCTGACTGCCGGACAAATATGAGCGATACGATTGCGATCAAGACGGCCCTGCTCTCGGTGAGCGATAAGACGGATCTTGTGGCGTTTGCCCGCCGACTCGTGCGGCATGACGTGAAGCTGATTTCCACTGGCGGCACGGCACGCACGCTTGTCGAAGCCGGCTTTGACATCACGCCCATCGATCACGTCACCGGTTTCCCCGAAATGATGGACGGCCGGGTCAAGACGCTGCACCCGAAAGTGCACGGCGGCCTGCTGGCCCGCCGCGACAAGCCCGAGCACGTCGCGGCGATGGAGCAGCACGGCATCGCCGCGATCGACCTGGTCTGCGTCAACCTCTACCCCTTCGAGCAGACCGTGGCGAAGGAAGGCGTTACGGACGATGACGCGATCGAGAACATCGACATCGGCGGGCCGACGCTGATTCGCAGCTCGGCCAAAAATCATCAGTTTGTCACCTGCGTCACCAGTCCGAAGCAGTATGACACGGTGTGTAACGATCTTGATTCGCATGAGGGCGCGACGACACTCGCGCTTCGCAGGCAGCTTGCCGCGGCGGCGTTCAGCCGTACCGCCGAGTATGACACGGCGATTTCGCGCTGGATGAGCGGGCGGTGGTAGGAGGCGGGGGATGGTGTTGCGCTGCGTTTTAAGTCGGGGTATTGGCGGCGTCATTCCCGCCGATGCTTGATCGGATAAAATTCTCACCATGCGTCAGTTCCCCCCCGGTGACACGGAAACATCGTCCCAGGCCGCTCGGCCGCGCTTGGAGCGTCGGCTGTTGTCGCGTCGTCGGCGGATGGCCCGGCGGACGGTGGCGGTGCTGCCGACGCTGTTTACGCTGGGCAACCTGCTTGCCGGGTTCGCCGCGATCTTCATTGCCTCCCGGCAGGCGGACGCGCAATTGCCGTTTGGCTGGACGCCGGTGATGTTCGCTGCTGTGTGCATCTTCATCGGCATGGTGTTTGACGGGCTCGACGGCCGCATCGCCCGGTTGACGCGCAGCTCCAGCGAGTTGGGCGAACAGCTCGATTCGATGGCGGACATGGTCACGTTCGGCGTCGCGCCCGCATTCGTGGCGATTCAGCTCGTCGGCGTCGGCGTACCGTTCATGTCGGAAACCGTTGCAGGCGATCGGCTGTTCGACCGGATCGCGCTGGTGGCCGGCTGCATTTATGTCGTCTGTGCCGCGCTGCGGCTGGCGCGGTTCAATGTGGAACTGGAAGCGGACACGGAGTCGGACCACAACAGCTTCCGCGGCCTGCCCTCGCCTGGTGCGGCGGGGACGGTGGCGAGCGTGGTGCTGCTGCATCAGTATTTCCTGGCGCGTGAGGCGAGCGATCACTGGACGGTCAACCTCGCGGCGTTCGGAATGGTGGGGCTGATGTTGCTTGTGTCTTTCGCGATGGTGAGCAACGTCCGCTACGTGCATGTCATGAACCGCTGGGTGCGCGGCCGGGCGAAGGTCAGCACGCTGGCCAAGGCGATCATCGTCGCGCTGCTGCTGGTGGTGCACTGGCAGGGTGCGCTCGCAGCGGCGTTCGCGCTGTATGCGATCTCAGCGCCAGCGGCGAGCCTGTATCGGCGGGTGTTCGACACCGAGCCGCCGATCATCGGCGCGACGGGTGGCGGGCATGCGGCCGGCCATGCTCAAGATGACTGAATCGCGGCGTCGGGTGCTTCGACGAAGGCGTGGTAGACGGCGCGCATCGCCGGCTCGAAGTCTTCGACCGCAACGCCAACGATGATGTTCAGTTCGCTCGAGCCCTGGTCAATCATGCGGATGTTGACGTTGGCCTCGGCGAGCGCGGTGAAGAGCCGAGCGGCCATGCCGGGCGTGTGCGCCATGCCTCGGCCGACGGTCGCGAGCAGGGCCATTTCGGGGTAGACCTCGATGGCGTCCGGCTCGGTTTCGTTCTTCAGGGCTTCGATCACATCATCCAGCTTGCCGTCGAGCTGATCGTCGGAAATCACCAGCGACATCGTGTCAATGCCCGAAGGCAGATGCTCGAAATTGACATTATTGCGTTCGAGCACGCTAAGCACGCGTCGGCCGAAGCCGAGTTCGGCGTTCATGAGCGCTTTTTCGAGTGCGATGACGGTGAAGTCGCGTCGGCCGGCGAGGCCGGTGATGGCACCGGCGTGGGCGACGGGCTGTGCCTCGGAGACGATCATCGTGCCCGGGTCGTTCGGAGCGTTGGTGTTGCGGATGTTGACGGGGATGCCGGCGTTGCGGACGGGGAAGATGGCCTCGTCGTGCAGGACGGTGGCGCCCATGTAGGCGAGCTCGCGCAGCTCGCGGTAGGTGATCGTGTCGATCGTGCGTGGCCGATCGACCACGCGGGGGTCTGCCATGAGCAGGCCGGTGACGTCGGTCCAGTTTTCGTAGAGGTTGGCGTTGACGCCGCGGGCGAGGATGGCGCCGGTGACGTCGGAGCCGCCTCGAGAGAAGGTTTTGACCTGTCCGTCGTGGCCGAGCCCGTAGAAGCCGGGCACAACGGCGTGCTCAAGGTCGCCGAGGCGGCGGGCGAGGGTGCTGTAGGTTTTGGATTCGTCGAGCCTGCCGCGGCGGTCGAAGAAGATTAACTCCGTCGGGTCGACGAAGGGCCAGCCGAGCAGCTCGGCGATGATGCGGCCGTTGAGATACTCGCCCCGGCTGGCGGCGTAGTCGGCGGACGCCCCGTCGCGGGCGAGGTCGGCAAGGGTCTGGCGGATCGTGTCGAACTCGGCGTCGAGGTCGAGGCTGACCTTCAACTCGCGGGCGATGGTGGTGAATCGCTCGGCGACAATGCTGAACACCTCGTTGAACGGCACGCCCTGGCGGGCATGTTCGTGGCAGAGGTAGAGCAGGTCGGTGATCTTCTGATCGTCGGCGTGTCGCTTGCCGGGGGCGGAGGGGACGACGTAGCGGCGGCCGGGCTCGGCGTCGACAATGGCGCGGACCTTGGCGATCTGGCTGGCGTCGGCGAGGCTTGTGCCGCCGAACTTGCAGATTCGGGTGTTCATGGCAATCTCGTGTGCAGGGGCGTTTTTATGGAAGAAACGGCCAATGTACCGCAGGGACGGACGGTTCGCCACGGGTTGAAGGCGCGTGGAAGAGGTCTGATTTGAAAATTTGCGGCTCAGGCTGGTTTGACAAGGGGGAAAGCCCGGTTAAACTACTCGGCTCCACCTGGCGAAAGGTGGGGTTGCTGAAAGAATAAACCGCACTAGAGGCTCTTTGACATGACCGCGGGTAAGATTCGCATCCGAATGGAAGCTTACGACCACCAGGCGCTTGACGCGTCGGCGCGTGAGATTGTTGACCACGCCAAGCGCACCAACGCCCGAGTGGCCGGCCCCGTGCCGCTGCCGACACGGATCGAGCGTTACACGGTGCTGCGTGGCCCGCACATTGACAAGAAGAGCCGTGAGCAGTTCGAGATCCGAACGCACAAGCGGATCATCGACATTAAAGAACCAAACGCCCGGACGGTTGAGGCGCTAAACCGCCTCGTCGTGCCTGCGGGTGTGTTTGTGAAGATCAAGGCCTGACCCGATCAGGCCCTCGGCGGCATGAGCCGCCTCGCCGACGGCGGCATGTTTCGTCGCGGCCTCCGGGCTGCGAAAGAGTGTTTGAGATAACTGCAATCAAGCAGGGTCGTGATCCTCTACCGGCTCGTAAGTCGGCAAAGATCCCCGCATTACGCGGACCCCTGGGAGGTTGAATCGATGGCTACCGGTATCCTTGGTCGCAAAATTGGCATGACCCGCCTGTATGATGAGCAGGGGCGAAACGTCCCGGTTACCGTCATCCAGGCTGGCCCGTGTCAGATCAGCCAGGTCAAGTCGGCGGATTCAGATGGCTACGAGGCCATCCAGATCGCCTTCGATGACATGAAAGCCCGCAATTCGACGTTTCCGCTCATCGGCCACGACGCCAAGGCCGGGATCGCACCCAAGCGGTACCACCGCGAAGTGCGGGTCGGCGACGGTGAGTCGGCCAACTACGAGCTGGGGCAGGAGCTTACTGTCGAGGTGTTCGCGGACGTCAAGTTCGTCGACGTCACCGGCACGAGCAAGGGCAAGGGTTTTCAGGGCACGATGAAGCGTCACAACTTCAAGGGCCAGCTCGCCAGCCACGGCGTTGAGCGGAAGCATCGCTCCCCGGGCTCGATCGGTGGCCACGCGAACAATGCCGGTAAGTCCGGCAAGATCAAGAAGGGCAAGCGGATGTCCGGGCACATGGGCCAGGAACGTGTGACCGTCCGAAGCTTGCCTGTGGTTGGAATTGATAAGGAACGCAACCTGCTGTTGGTCAAGGGCGCCGTGCCCGGCCCGAAGCAGGGGCTGTTGATGGTTCGGGAGTCCGTCCGGCTGTATAAGCGAAAGGCCAAACTGGCCAAGGCGTCGTAAGTCGTGAGGAGCGGCTTGAGGCTTGAGGTCTGAGGCTTGAGGGAAACGTGGCAGCCCTGCTGCAGCGAACTCAAGTTCCAAGCCACAGGCTCCAAGCCCTCTGGATCGAAACTGCCCCGCCGCGACAATTCGGTTTAACCGAGTCGCAATGATCAGCGATCGGGCTCGTGTTGCGAGTCGGATCAGAAGCGGCGAAACAAACGCATGCCGAGCGCATCGGCACCGTAGGTGATGGAAATGATCGAAATTCCAGTTCATAACACGTCCGGCGAACAGGTCGGAACCGTCCAGGTCGACGAGCAGGTGCTCGGCGGCGAGGTTCGGCACGGTCTGCTGAAGCAGGCTTACGTCCGCTACCACGCCAACCGTCGGCAGGGCACGGTCCGCACGAAAAATCGCAGCGAGGTCAGCCACTCGACCCGGAAGCTGTATAAGCAGAAGGGTACGGGCAACGCCCGCCGCGGTGACATGAACGCCAACATCCTTCGCGGCGGCGGCCACGCGTTCGCCAAACGCCCGCGCGACTTCCGGCAGGACATGCCGGTGAAGATGCGCCGTCTGGCCAACCGCAACGCGCTGCTGGCCAAGCTCGTCGACGGCGAAGTGAAGCTGATCGAAAGCATCAGCTTCGAGAAGCCGAGCACGAAACAGTTCGGCACCCTCCTTCAGGCCCTCAAGGTTGACCGCTCCTGTCTGGTCGCCTTGGCCGACACGACTGGCCCCGCCGGTCGCTCCACCCAGAACATTGACGATGTGACGCTGACGCAGATCGATCGGCTTAACGCCTTTGATCTGCTGAACCATCGTTACATCGTGGCTGAGAAGGGCGCTTTCGAGCAGTACATCGCTCGCATCACCGAACAAGCTGCCGGCGACGCCGGTCAGAAGACTGAGCAGGAGGTGGCAGCCTGATGGAACCGACACAGATCATCAAAAAGCCGTTGATCACGGAAAAGAGCACCTGGGAGTCGGAGCGGCACAACCGCTACGCGTTCTTGGTGGACCGCCGTGCGACGAAGACGCAGATTCGCAGCGCCATCCAGAGCATCTACAGCGTGCGGGTGGCGAAGGTGAAGACGCAAACCCGCAAGGGGCAGTACTTCCGCACCCGCTTCGGCCCGGGCAAGACCACGGACTGGAAGCGAGCGAGCGTGCAGTTGCACGAGGATGACCGTATCGAACTGTTTTGATTTTTAGAGACTGGGTCGGGTCGTTAAGCGACCCGCCTGGAGGCTGAACCATGCCGATTCGCAAATACAAGCCAACGAGTGCCGGTCGTCGCGACGCGACGGTCAACCTGCACGCCGAGGTGACCAAGAAGAAGCCCGAGAAGTCGCTGCTTCGTCAGAAGTCAAAGACCGGCGGGCGCAATCACCACGGCCGAATCACGCAGCAGGGCCGTGGCGGAGGCGCAAAGCAGCGCTACCGTGTGATCGACTTCCGTCGCAACAAGGACGGCGTCGAAGCGAAGGTGATCGGGATCGAATACGATCCGAACCGCACCTGCCACATCGCGCTACTCGAGTATGCCGACGGCGAGAAGCGTTACATCCTCGCTCCGGTGGGGCTGACGGATGGCGAAACGGTGATGAGCTCGGTCACGCCGGTCGAGCCGAAGGTCGGCAACGCGATGCCGCTGCGTTCGATCCCCGCGGGTCTGAACGTGCACAACATCGAAATGGTGCCGGGTAAGGGCGGCCAGATGTGCCGCTCAGCCGGGACGTATGCTCGCCTGACCAATAAGGAAGGGCGATGGGGCACGTTGGTGTTCCCGTCCGGCGAAGTGCGTCAGATTTCGCTCGACTGCCGGGCGACGATCGGCCAGGTGGGCAACCTTTCCCATGCGGGTGTGGTGCTCGGCAAGGCTGGTCGCAATCGGCACAAAGGTCGACGCCCCATGGTGCGTGGTGTCGCCAAGAGCCATCACTCTCACCCGATGGGTGGTGGTGAAGGTCGCTCGAAGGGCAACCGCCCGCCGGCGTCGAAGACCGGCGTGCTGTCCAAGGGCGGTCGAACGCGTAAGCATGGCAAGAACTCGAACAAGCGCATCATCCGTCGCCGGGTGAGCAAGCGTTACGGTCAACTGCGACTTAAGTAAGAAGAAGAGGCTCGGGCGTGTTTAAGCCCGTGAGAACCTATGGCACGATCGCTGAAAAAAGGCCCGTTTGTCAACCTGAAGCTTTACCGCAAGGTTGAGAAGCTGAACCAACAGACCAAGCGTGAGCCGATCAAGACCTGGGCGCGTGCATGCACGATTGTGCCCGAGTTTGTCGGCCACACGTTCATGGTGCACAACGGCCGGGTGTTCAACCAGGTCTTCGTCACCGAGGACATGGTGGGTCACAAGCTTGGTGAGTTCAGCATTACCCGTACGTTCCGAGCCCACACAACTGGCACCCGCGCCCAGCGCGCCGGTGGCGCCGGCCGCGCCTGATAGATGATTCCCCGCGAGCCCGGAAAGGTTCGCGAGTGCAGGAGCACGACGAGATGCCGTACACGAATGTACATCGCGCCGCACGCATCAGCCCGACGAAGGCACGCCCATTGGCGGACCTGATTCGTGGCAAGCGATACGACGAGGCCGTCACGCAGTTGGAACTGTCCAAGCGTCGCGGTGCCGTACTGATGAAGGCCGCGCTGATCGCCGCCTACGCCAACGCGGACCAGGCCGAGGCCAACACCCGCCGCCTGGTCGTCACCGACGCCCGCGTGGACAGTGGTCCGACGATGAAGCGGTGGCAGCCGAAAGACCGTGGCCGGGCGCATCCGATCATGAAGCGTACCAGCCACATTACCGTCACCGTGGACGAACGATAAGCGAGACTGTTTAGCGGCAGCCCGCAGGGGCGCCACAAAGGTTGAAATATGGGACAGAAAGTTCATCCATTCGGGTTCCGCGTCGGCATCACCGAAGCGCACCGCAGCCGGTGGTACGCTCCGAAGGCGCTCTACGGCGAGCTGCTGGTCGAGGACGAAAAGATCCGCAAGTTTTGCGATCAACGCCTCAACCGCCGCCCCCCGTTCGCCGCGGTCAGTGACATTCACATTGAGCGCACCCGCGAAGAGCTGAAGATCATCATCAAGACGGCCCGGCCCGGTCTGGTGATTGGCCCGAAGGGCTCTGAAGTGGATCGGCTGACGCAGGACCTTCAGCAGTTGACCGGGCGTAACGTCTCGATCCAGTGCATTGAGGTGTCCAAGCCGGACATCGACGCGCAGCTGGTCGCCGAGTCGATCGCCGAGCAGCTCAAGCGTCGCACGAGCTTTCGTCGTCTGATGAAGATGAAGGGCGAAGCCGCGATGAACGCCGGTGCCAAGGGTGTGAAGATTCAGCTCTCCGGCCGTCTGGGTGGCCATGAGATGAGCCGAAGCGAAGACAGTCGTATGGGTTCGATTCCGTTGCAGACGCTTCAGGCGAACGTCGACTACGGTTTTGCCCAGAGCTTTACGACTTACGGCACGATTGGCGTGAAGGTATGGATTTACAAAGGGATGTACCACGAAGTCGCCGAGGGCGAGGTTGAATCCCGCGCCGCCGGCGCCCGTCCGCGAGCCCGCGGTCGACACTAAGTACGAATGGTTTCGCGGCCGTCCCGCTGGGGCGAGCCTAACGACTGACGATAGGAAACGAGGTCCGACATGCCTCTGATGCCCAAACGAGTCAAGTTCCGAAAGCAGCAGCGCGGCAGCATGAAAGGCAATGCGACGCGCGGCAACTATGTGGCTTTCGGCGAGTATGGCCTCCAGGTGACCGAAGGCGGCTGGCTGACGGCCCGGCAGATTGAAGCCGGCCGAATCGCTGCCCGTCAGTTCGTTTCGCGTGAAGGCAAGCTGTTCGTGCGAGTCTTTCCGGACAAGCCGATCAGTAAGAAGCCGTTGGAAACGCGAATGGGTAAGGGCAAGGCCGAGCCTGAGTACTGGGTGGCGCCGGTGAAGCCTGGTACGGTGATCTATGAGATCACGGGCGTACCGCGTGACATTGCCAAGCGTGCGTTTGTGCGTGTGGCGCACAAGTTGCCGTTCAAGTGCCGATTTGTGGAGCGTCGGCAGGTCGGCTGATTGGAATTGAACCGCGTCGCCTGTGGCGCGTGGAAACGACTCATAAGAGCGAGTGACATGAAAGCCAGCGAAGCGCACAAAATGTCGAACGACGAGATCCGTGAGGAGCTCGGCCGGCTGCGAAAGCGGCTGTTTGAGCTGCGATCGGCCGCCGTGACTGAAAAACTGGAAAACCCGCGTCGCTTTCAGCAGTTGCGACGGGACATTGCCCGACTGTTGACGGTCCAACGCGGCCGCGAGATTCAGGAGACCGCTCAAGTATGAGCACCAGCAAAGAACAACGTAAAACGCGTCAGGCGCTTAGCCGGGTGAAGATCGGCGTGGTGGTCTCCGACAAGCGGGACAAGAGCCGCGCGGTCGAAGTCGACTACCAGCAGATGCATGCCAAGTACGGCAAGTACCTGCGTCGGCAGGCGAAGTTCCACGTACACGACGAGAAGAACGAGAGCAAGGTCGGCGACCGCGTGGAGATCGCGCCGTGTCGTCCGCTGAGCAAGACCAAGGCCTGGCGACTGGTCCGCGTGGTGGAAGCCGCGCCGGAAGCCCTCGCAGCCTCGGTTTGAATAGTGAACTGTGAGTAAGACGACGGCCGACGAAACCGAGCCGTGAAGGACGTATAGCCATGCTTCAAGCAGAATCACGATGTGATGTGGCGGATAACACTGGCGCGAAAGAGGCGTACGTGATCCGCGTGCTCGGCGGGTCGACGGCCCGGGGCAAGTTCACGCGGCGTACCGCCTCGATCGGCGACCGCGTGGTCTGCTCGGTCAAGAAGGCGCTGCCTGGCAGTGACATGAAGGCCGGCAGCATCGTCAAGGGTGTGGTCGTCCGTACGAATTATCCGGTGCGTCGAGCGGATGGCAGCTACGTGCGTTTCGACAAGAACGCCGTGGTGCTGATCGACGACGACGGCAACCCGCGTGGGACGCGCATCTTTGGTGCGGTTGCTCGCGAGTTGCGTGAGAAGAACTACATGAAGATCGTCTCGCTCGCGTCCGAGGTGGTTTGAGAAACAAACGCATCAGGTGGGGCAGCTCGATCTGCTCTACCTTGGATTGAGGTTTACGATGGCACGACACATTCGAAAAGGCGACATGGTAATCGTCGTCAGCGGCAGCGCAAGCAAGCGTCGCGGCGCCGACGGCCGAAAGGTTCGCGACACGACCCCACGCAAAGTGATGCGTGTGTTCCCCGCTGAGGGCAAGGTCATTGTCGAGGGCGTGAACGTCGTCAAACGGCACGTGAAGCCCAGCCAGAGCAACCAGCGTGGCGGCATTACGGAAAAGGAGATGCCGATTGACATCTCTAACGTCATGCCGGCTGTGGACGGCAAGCCCACCCGTGTGCGTTTTGAAACGCGTGCCGACGGCTCGAAGGTCCGTCTCGCTGCCCGCAATGGTGAGCAGCTTGGGCCTGAACTGAAAAAGGCCCGTTGACCGCAATCGGTGGATGTGAACTGACTCCTGATCCCTGACTACTGACCCCCTGGATTCAACTATGACTCCGCGTCTGAAAGAAAAATTTGCCGGCCCGGTGAGCGAGAAGCTGAAGCAGGAATTCAGCGTCACGAACCCGATGGCCATGCCCAGGCTCGAAAAGATCGTGCTCAGCGTCGGGCTCGGCAAGCAGCTCGAGGGTACGAAGGTCAACGCCAAGGCTCGCGAGCAGGTGCTCCAGGACCTTGCCCTGATCACCGGCCAGAAGGCTGTGATGGTCAAGGCCAAAAAGTCCGTCTCGAACTTCAAAGTTCGTTCGGGCTACGAAACGGGCGCGATGGTCACGGTTCGCGGCACTCGCATGTGGGAGTTGCTGGATCGGCTGATCACACTGGCGATTCCGCGGATCAAGGACTTCCGCGGTCTGAGCGACAAGAGCTTCGACGGCCGAGGCAGCTACAGTTTCGGTGTGCAGGAGCAGGGGATTTTCCCCGAGATCGACATGGCCAACGCTCAGTTCATGCACGGCATGCACATTACGCTGGTGTTCAAGAACAGCGACAATGACAAGACGCGTTTCGTGTTGAAGGAACTCGGCTGGCCGTTCGTTGGTAAAGACACCGAGCAGGCCGCAGCGTAAGCGAACAAGATTGACTTTTCGCCGATGTGAAATCGGCATATTGGAGAGATGCAATGGCATCGAAATCAAGCATCGAACGAATGAAGCGGATTGAGAAGCAGGTCAAGAAGTACGCCGACCTGCGTCACAAGCTCAAGGCGGAAGGCGACTACGCCGCTTTGCAGCGTTTGCCGCGAGATGCGAGCCCGACGCGCTTCCGCAGCCTGTGTGCACTCACCGGCCGATCGCGAGCGGTGTACCGCAAGTTCAAGCTTTCGCGTATCAAGCTGCGTGAGCTGGCGCTTGAGGGCAAGGTGCCCGGCATGCGTAAAGCTTCGTGGTAAAGAATGACTGATTGTGTCGCACGTTTGATGCGACCTTTGATCGCGGCGGACTGCTCCGCCGTTGAACGACAGTAAGCAACTGGCAGATTCGCTGGAGAAACGAATGTCACTGAGCGACCCGATCGCTGACATGTTGAGCCGCATCCGCAACGCCGTTCGCAACGAGGCGAAGCAGGTCGATTGCCGTAACAGCAAGATCTGCGCCGGCATTGCCGACGTGCTCAAACAGGAAGGCTACATCCGCGACTTCCACGTCATTGACGATGGCCGTCAAGGTATCCTGCGGATCGAGCTGAAGTACGGCCCGAACGGCGAGGCCATCCTCCACCGCCTGGACCGCGAAAGCCGACCCGGCCGACGCGTCTACCGCAAGGTGGAAGATCTGCCGCGACCGCTCGGCGGCCTGGGCATTGTCATCGTCAGTACGTCGCGAGGCGTGCTGAGCGACCGCAAGGCCCGCACGGAACACGTCGGCGGCGAACTGCTGTGCGTGGTTGAGTAAGCTGGCAAGCTGACCTGATCGCCCGATTCGCGGAACCCGTAACTCGAACCTCGGAACTAGACAGATGTCCCGCATTGGCAAACAACCCGTTCCGATCACCGGCAACGCCAAGGTGACCATCACCGGCCGCGATATCGTGGTCGAAGGCGGCTCGAACAAGCTGACCTACACCCATCGCCCCGAAGTCACCGTCACGGTCGACAGCGATGCGAAGCAGGTGGTCGTCGAGCGTAAGAACGACAGCCGCGTTGCCAAGGCGATGCATGGCCTGACGCGAGCCCTGATCGCCAACATGATCCAGGGCGTCACCACCGGCTTCACCCGCGATCTCGAGATCAACGGCGTGGGCTGGAACGCGAAGGTCCAGGGCATGACCGTCGCGCTGAACGTCGGCTATGCTGACACGCGCGTGGTGAACATCCCCGCTGGTGTGCAGGTGGACGTGCAGCAGAACAAGATTAAGGTCACCGGCCACGACAAGCAGGCAGTGGGCCAGCTCGCCGCCGAGATTCGCCGACAGCGGCCGCCGGAGCCTTACAACGGCAAGGGCATCAAGTACGCTGAGGAAGTGATCGTTCGCAAGGAGGGCAAGGCGTTCGCCGGCGGTGGTTAATGCCCGCCGAGTCACGCGATTGCTCCTCCCCGTTTAGCGGCCGCCCGCAGGGCGCTTCGAGGTAACCGATGAAAAAGCACAACGTCAAACAGATTCGCCGCAGCCGTCGTAAGACTGGCATCCGCAAGCGCGTCTTCGGCACGCCCGAGCAGCCCCGGCTGTCGGTGTTCCGCAGCAACAAGCACATGTACGCCCAGGTCATTGACGATCTGGACGGCCGTACGCTTGCCGCCGCCAGTTCAGCCGCCGCCAACGTCGAAAAGGGCGGTGACATTGAAGCCGCCGCCGCCGTTGGCAAGGCCCTGGCGGAAAAGGCCAAGGCCGCCGGTGTTGAGACGGTCACGTTCGACCGCAACGGCTTTAAGTTTCACGGCCGGGTGAAAGCCCTCGCCGACGCTGCCCGTGAAGGTGGCCTTAAGTTCTGATTGAAGACTCGCTGACCCCTGACTCCTGACTCCTGGACAAACCATGGCAGAGGTAATCGAAGCAACACAGTCCCTTGAATCGACCACGGTCGGCATTTACCGAACGGCCAGCGTGGTCAAGGGCGGTCGTCGATTCAGCTTTGCGGCCCTGGTGGTCGTGGGCGATCGGCGCGGCAGCGTGGGCATCGGCTACGGCAAGGCGCCCGGCGTGCCCGCCGCGATCGAGAAGGCCCAGAAGGACGCCCGCAAGCAGATGTTCAAGGTCACCCTCAAGAAGGGCACCTTGCCGCATCCGGTCACCGGCAAGTTCGGCAGCTCGCAGATCCGTCTGCTGCCCGCCGCGCCCGGTACCGGCGTCATCGCCGGCGGCACCGCGCGTGCCGTGCTGGAAATGGCAGGTGTCAACGACTGTCTGACCAAGGCGTACGGCTCGACCAACGAGAAGAACCTCTGTAAAGCCGTCATCACCGGCCTCCGCCAGCTTCGCCTGCCCGATGAGGTAGCGCGTCTGCGTGGGGTCGAGCTCGGCAAGACCGAGGTGGATGAGAAGATCGAGGCCGCCCAGAAGTTCACCCCGCAGACCACCAGCGAGCAGAAGCCGCAGACGTCTGGCAACGCGAACGAGCCGCAGGCGACTTCGCCCACCGGCGGCGGCGTCGAGCCGACTACCACCACCACCTCTGCCCCCGCCCCCACCCCGGAGCAGCCGAAGACGGATGCACCGGAAGCCGGCGGTGAAGCAACGGGTGGCGAAGAAAACAAGCAGCCGTAATCAACCAAGCAAGCGTGCATCGCGGCCTGAAATGAAACGGGCCGCCAGGCGGGAGCCTAATCGCCATGATGATCCATGAAATCACCGCGAAAGCGGGAGCACACAAAAAGCGTAAGCGCATCGGTCGCGGCATCGGGTCGGGCCACGGCAAGACGTCCGGCCGGGGCCATAAAGGTGCCGGCTCGCGATCGGGCCACTCCGCCCGCGCCGGCTACGAAGGCGGCCAAATGCCGTTCTTCCGCCGTATTGCCAAGCGCGGTTTCTCCAACGCGATGTTCATGACGGTCTACACCGTGGTGAATATCAAGTCGCTGGACGCGCGTTTCGAGGACGGTGCGGAAGTGAACGCGGACATGCTGGTCAAGGCCGGCTTGCTCGGCGACACGAAGCAGCCGGTTAAGATCCTCGGCACGGGCGAGACCAAGAAGAAGCTTCAGGTCACCGCTGCCGCGTTCAGCGAGTCGGCCAAGCAGAAGATCGAGGCCGCTGGCGGCAGTGTGACGGTGGCGTCGTAAAGGCGATTTCGGATTTTGAATTTCGGATTTCGGATGTGAGAACCCGGAACCGCGATCCGAAGTCGTAAAGCCAGCGTAAGAACTAAATTCGAAATCCCGAAATCCGAAATTCGAAATTCACCAAATGCTACAAGCCTTCATCAACATGTGGCGGATTCGGGAGCTTCGCAACAAGCTCCTGTTTACGCTTTCGATGCTGGCGATCTACCGCATCGGGTTTTTCATCCCGCTGCCGGGCGTCAATCAGGCTGCCTTGCAGGAATGGGCTGAGCAGGCCGCCGAGGGCGCGGTCGGCAACCTGATGCTTTACGTCAACATCTTCACCGGCGGATCGCTGGGGCAGTCGACCATCTTTGGTCTCGGCATCATGCCCTACATCTCCGCCGCGATTATCTTCCAGCTGCTGACCACCGTGTCAGAGAAGCTCAAGGCCCTTCAGAAGGAAGGGCCCGCCGGCCGACAGAAGATCCAGGAATACACCCGTTACGCGACGGTGGGGCTTTGCCTCGTGCAGTCGGCGTTCTGGGTGCAGTTTCTCCAGTCCGGCGACCCGCTGGTCTACCCCGAATACCTCAACAGCGCGACCGTCTGGCTCGGCGGCGTGCTGGGCCTGACAGCCGGCACGGTCTTCCTGATGTGGCTGGGCGAGCAGATCGACAAGTACGGCATCGGCAACGGCATCTCGCTGATCATCACCGCGGGCATCATCGCCATGATGCCCAACGCGATCGGCCAGATCGTGGCTGGCTTCTCGCTGACCGACGCGACCGCCAGCTATGGCATCGACACGGTCATCTTCCTGCTGTTCTCCTTCGTGGCGGTTACTGCCGGTGCGGTCATCATCACGCAGGGCCAGCGACGCATCCCCATCCAGCAGGCCAAGCACACCCGCGGCCGACGCGTCTACGGCGGCCAGCGCAGCTACCTGCCCCTCCGCGTCAACCACGGCGGCGTCATGCCGATCATCTTCGCCAGCTCGCTGATGATCTTCCCGTCGATGCTGTTCCACTACATCAACAACGCCACCGGCGGACAGTGGCGCTTTTTCGACTTCCTGGACCGAAATTTCCAGGATATGTACGGCTACCTATACACGTTGATGTACATCGGCCTGATCTACTTCTTCGCCTACTTCTGGACCACGGTCCAGTTCCAGCCGAAGGAAATGGCCACCCAGCTCCGCGACCACGGCAGCTTCATCCCCGGTCTGAGGCCCGGCCCGCGTACGGCGGAGTACCTCGAAACCGTGATGGAACGCATTACCTACGTCGGCGCCGGCTTCCTGGCGGTCATCGCGGTGATCCCGACGCTGGTGGCGGCCCTGTTCAACGTCGACTTTATGGTGACGCAGTTCCTCGGCGGCACGGGCCTGCTGATTACCGTCAGCGTGATGCTCGACTTCGTCCAGCGGATCGAGGCCCAGTTGCTGATGCGGAATTACCAGGGCTTCCTCGCGACCGGCGGATCGGGCAGGGGACCACGCATCCGCGGGGCACGGAGTACGGCGTAACGTAAAAAGCGAGGCAGTGCATCACTTAAGATGCACTGCCTTTGTTTGAGGATTTGTCAATAAGGGTTGGCAGTAGTACAATTGCCGGTTCGACCTCGCCGGCGGGTGTTTCGGCTTGAGGGCCCGGACGGTGATCGATCATGGCGGTACGGCTGAAGTCGCAGGACAACATCGAGAAAATGCGGGCCGCCGGGCGCATCGTCCAGAAGGTGCACCAGCGTTGCCGTGAGATGTGCAAGCCTGGTGTGACCACCCGCGAGGTTGATGAGGCGGCGTACGAGTTGTACACGTCGCTTGGTGCGAAGGGGTTGTTCAAGAACTACCCGACCTACCGCGAGGGGGAAGGGTTTCCGTCGAACCTGTGCATCAGCGTCAATGAAGTCGTGGTGCACGGCATCGCGGACGACCGCAAGATCGAAGACGGTGATATCGTCGGCGTCGACTGCGGGGTGAAAATCAACGGCTGGTGCGGCGACGCGGCGACCACGATCCTGGTCGGCAACGTCGCGCCGGAAGTGCGGAAGTTGTGCGAGGTGACGGAGCATATCCTCACGCTCGCGATTGAGAATATTCAGCCCGGCCGGCGTTGGAGTCAGGTGGCCCGGTTGATGCAGAGTTATGCCGAGCAGCACGGCTACGGGGTCGTGAAGGAATTCGTGGGACACGGCATTGGACAGGACATGCACGAGGACCCGAAGGTCCCGAACTATGTGAGTCGACAACTGCTTCGCAACGATATTGAGCTGCGAGAAGGCATGGTGCTCGCGATTGAGCCGATGTGCAATCTCGGCAGCTCGCAGGTGTTGACGCTGGATGATGGTTGGACGGTCGTGACCGCCGACCGCAAGCCCTCGGCTCATTATGAGCACACGGTGGCCGTGACCTCCGACGGTGCGGACGTGTTGACGGACGGCCGGTAGCGGGGTGGCGACCTACAGGAACAGGATTGGCAGTGGCCAAAGAAGACAAGATTCAACTTGAAGGCGAAGTGATCGACGCGATGCCGAACGCGATGTTCAAGGTTCGGCTGGAGAACGATCACGAGCTGGTGGCGCACATTTCGGGCAAGATGCGAATGCACTACATCCGCATCCTGCCTGGTGACCGCGTGACCGTGGAAATCAGCCCGTACGACCTGACCAAAGGGCGGATTACGTACCGCCATTGATCGCCATTGATATAGACTGCCGCTTGCGGCTTAGCGAGGTAAGCGATGAAGGTTCGAAGCAGCGTCCGACGCATTTGCGAGCATTGCAAGATCATCCGCCGCAAGGGTGTGGTGCGAGTTATCTGCACCAATCCCAAGCACAAGCAGCGGCAGGGCTGATTGCGCATCCATGAAACAAGCTTCCGCGTATAGCGGACGCCCCACTGGGGCGGTTTGACTGAAAGAAAAGGAACGACTCATGCCCCGTGTTGCAGGTGTTGACATCCCCGACAAGCCGTTGCGTATTGCGTTGCGGTACATCTATGGCATCGGCCCGCATCATGCGGCGCTGATCTGCCAGGAAGCCGGCATTGAAGGTCAGACGCGAGCGAGCACGCTCACGGAAGACCAGCTCGCCCAGATTGCCGGCATCATCGAGGCCAACCACCTCGTTGAAGGTGCTCTGCGTCGGCAGATTGCCCAGAACATCACCCGGTTGCGCGATATCCGCTGCTACCGGGGCGACCGCCACCGTCGTGGTCTGCCGGTCCATGGCCAGCGGACCAAGACCAACGCCCGCACCCGTAAGGGGCGGCGTAAGACCGTGGCTGGCAAGAAGAGCGTCAAGACCATGAAGTAACGCTTCGGCGTTGCTTCGACAGTCTTGTCACGCAGCGAACGATCGCCTGGCGATCGAGTGGCCCCGGTACCATGCCGGGGTTGCCTGCGTTCGTCGCCAACCGCGCGGCGAGACTGCGGGCATTCGATGTTGATAAACGTGTGACGGCTAAGCCGTCCAACTGATACTGAATCATTCACGAAGCGAGCTGCCCGCCCCGTGTGGGGGAGAGTTGGCAGCGAACGCAACTTCGGAGCAATCAAGATGGCTAAGAAGACGAAAAAGGTTCGCAAGAACGTCACCCGGGGCATCGCCTACGTCAAAGCGACGTTCAACAACACCATCATCACCATCACGGACGTGAACGGTGAGACGCTGTGTTGGGGCTCGGCCGGCATGCAGGGCTTCAAAGGCTCGCGTAAGAGCACGCCCTTCGCCGCCACCCGCGCCGCGGAAGAGGCCGCGAACAAGGCCCGCAAGATGGGGATGGCCGAGGTCGAGGTTCGTGTACGTGGCGCCGGGTCCGGCCGTGAGTCGGCCGTGACCGCGTTGCAGCACTCGGGCATCAAGGTCACCGCAATCGAAGACCACACCCCGATCCCCCACAACGGCTGCCGACCCCGCAAGAAGCGCCGCGTGTGAGTCAATTTGGTGATTTGGCGATGTGGTGATCTGGCGATGTGCTGAGGCCAGCCTTCCGTAACATCACCCAATCATCAGGTCACCAAATCACCAGATAACATCCCCTCGAACACAGCAGCCGTCGGCGTGGCCCAGCAGCGTGCCCAGCGGCGTTAAGGTTCGAGGTTCCCTGTTTGCAGGACCCTGCTGGCTACGAATTGGAGAATCAAGATGCGCATTCGCTGGCGAGGACTGGAACTGCCCCATCGCGTGATTCGCGATCAGAAGATGAGCACCGAAACGTACGGCCGATTCACGGTCGAACCGTTCGAGCGTGGCTTCGGCACGACGATCGGCAACAGCCTCCGCCGAATCCTGCTTTCCTCGCTGGAAGGCGCGGCGGTCACGGCGGTCAAGATCAAGGGCGCGGCCCACGAGTTCAGCTCGTTGGAAGGCGTTCAGGAAGATGTCACCGACATCATCCTCAACATCAAGAACATGGTCGTCGCGCTGGACTCGGAAGAGCCCAAGACCATGCGTCTTCAGGCCGAAGGCCCGGGTGAAGTCACCTGTGACCTGATCGAAGCAGACACGAGCATCACCATCCACAACAAGGACCAGGTGCTCGCGACACTGACAAAGCAGATTGACTTCGACATTGAGTTCACTGTCGAAAAGGGCCGCGGCTACGTGCCCGCCAGTGAGCACTACGAAGACACCAAGGACCAGGAGGTCGGCATCATCCCCGTGGATGCGATCTTCAGCCCGGTGACTCGCGTTCGATACAAGGTTGAAGACACGCGTGTCGGTCAGAAGACCAACTACGACAAGCTGACCATGGAAATCTGGACCAACGGCACGGTCACGCCGGAGATGGCGATGGTCGAAGCGGCGAAGATCCTCCGCAAGCACCTCAACCCGTTCGTGCAGTACTTCGAACTGGGTGATGAGACAGCCAGCGAGTCCGCTGCCGCCGCCGCCCGCGTGGACGAGGAACTCATTCGCAAGCTGCAGATGCCGGTCAATGAACTGGACCTGTCGGTGCGTGCGAGCAACTGCCTGGAGTCGGCGAAGGTGAACGTCGTGGCCGACCTGGTGACGAAGACCGAGAACGACCTGTTGAAGGTTCGCAGCTTCGGCAAGACGTCGCTGCGTGAGGTCAAGCGCAAGCTCATTGATATGGGTTTGGAGCTGGGCATGGACTTGCCGCCGGAGGTCGAGGCCGCCGCGGCCCAGGCGTAACGATCAGTTTCTCTCCCGGAAGGGAGATCAGTCAATATTGGGGCCATCGACGCCCCGGCCTCGCGTAGGGGCCTGATACCTGCCCTGCGATCATCGCAGGAGTGGCGCTGGCGACCGTGAGCCTTAACACGGCGACCACGTCAAGAAAAGGAGACACGAAGATGAGGCACCGCGTCGCAGGCCGTAAGCTCGGCCGCAAGACCAACCACCGTCGGGCCATGTGGCGGAACATGACCGTTTCGCTGCTTGCCCATGGCCAGATCACCACGACCATCCCCAAAGCCAAGAGCCTCCAGCCGTTCGTCGAGAAGCTGCTCACGGTCGCCAAGCGCGGCGACCTTGCCGCCCGTCGGCAGGCAATGAAAATGCTCGGCCAGGACTTCGTCATCGTCCGCGACGGTGACGACACCGAAGCGCCACGCAACAGCTACGGCGAAATCGATCGCAAGGGTGGCAGGCTCCAGGGCCCGCGCATCCTCAAGCACCTGTTTGAAGAAGTCGCTCCGCGTTATTCGGACCGCAACGGCGGATGCACGCGGATCATCAAGCTCGGTAGCCACCGCATCGGCGACGGCGCTGACCTGTGCGTGATCCAACTCATCAGCGAAGATGACACGGGCCCGCAGGTGGCTGGCCAGTTCTCGCGTCGTCGCGAGAAAGCCAACCGGCGCATGGCGTTCGCGGCGCAGCTTCGCAAGGGCGGCAAGGCCGAGGCGGAAGTTGCCGAGGAACCGTCGGCCCCCGCAGAAGAAGCGCCGCCGGAAGCCGCCGAGGAGCAAGCTCCCGAGGCGACGGATACCGGTGAAGCGACTGAGGGCGAAGGCGACAAGGACAAGCAGTAAGCGGATTATTGGCCGTTCCGTCAGGGTCCGGCCGTATCAATGTGACTCACTTGAACCCGCGCACCGTTGGTGCGCGGGTTTTTTTGTCGCTGCTGATGACGCCCGAGGGCATCCGGCGTTACTGCTTAGCGCCCGGTCGGCGGCGCTGGTCCAACAGCGTTGCTGAGACCAGCAGTACCAGCCCCACCGCCATCAATGCCAAGCCGGCAACGGCAGAAGGCACGGCATCCGCGAGCATATCAAAATCAACCATTGGCACGAGCCAGAAGAGAAGGGGGTAAAACAACGCCAGCCCCGCCGTGCGAACGCTCTGAAAAAGAGCAATCCCGCCGATTACCATGGCGGCTACCGCAAGTAATCGCATAAAAAAGACCCAGAAGCTCATACCCTGTCAGTATACTCGTGCGTGTTCCCCTGAGGGCTCTGTCTTGATATTTGCCCAACTTGAGCCCGCGCACCATTGGTGCGCGGGTTTTTTTATGTTTTGCTTCACCTGTTCGGCATGATGCGCACCTGCGGCTGCAATCGCTACGGTCGCCGCAGATGCTGGCCGATCGAGAGGCGAGGCACTAAAACCGGCCGGGCGGTTAGCCGATGGCTTGGGTAGCCGGGTCGAACGCCGACCCGCACAATATGGAGAGGGAGCCCAACATCGTGGATAAGCCATTGCGTATCGGCGAGATTCTCGTCCAGAACGGGGTGTTGACCGAACAACAGGTCTTTGAAATCGCGCAGGCTCAGCGTCGGCTCGGCTTGCCGTTCGGCGTGCTGGCCGAGCAGATGTTCGAGGTTACGCTCGAAAGCATCGAACAGGCCTGGGTGCAGCAGTACCACCAGTTTACCGGCACGATCGACCTGGCAAGCTGTCGATTCGACGAACAGGCGCTGCGGTTGATCAGCCGACGGCAGGCGTGGCAGTTTGAAATCCTGCCCATTAATTTCGAGTCCACCGGCGAGTTGCTCATTGCCGCGTCGCATGCTCGCCTGGCGCGGGCCGTGACATTCGCTGCCAATCGGCTGGAGCGCGTGGCCTACTTCCGCATCGCGGAGTCGGAGCAGCTGCGTGATTTCCTGCAGCAGTATTACCCGATGCCCGACGTGTCGCGGTATCTGATCGATCGAGCTCAGGAGTTGAAGAAGCCGGCGTGAGCGACGAGCGTGGTGCAAGCACCGCGGCTAAATGTTGCAGTGTGAACCCGCGTTGTCGCAATCGATTGTCAGGCAAGTGACGCGGGCCGTTACGGGCGATGAAATGAAAAAGAGCCCACGTTGTAGAACGTGGGCTCTTTTCGTGTGATTGTTATGTAGCGAGAGCTGCCGTTACTGCTTGCCTTCGCCGCCCTTGCCGTCTTCGCCGGCGATCGAGTCGCGCATCGACGTGTCGGCCTGGATGTTCCGCATGCGGTAGTAGTCCATGATGCCGAGGTTGCCTTCGCGGAACGCCTGGGCCATCGCCTTGGGCACTTCCGCCTCGGCGAGCACGACCAACGCACGGTTCTTTTGAACCTCCGCGGCGAATTCCTGCTCTTGAGCGACGGCCATCGCGCGACGCTTTTCCGCCTCCGCCTGGAAGCGGCGCTTGTCGGCCTCGGCCTGATCGCCTTGAATCTTCGCGCCGATGTTCTCGCCCACGTCGATGTCGGCGATGTCGACCGAGAGAATCTCAAACGCCGTGCCCGCGTCGAGACCTTTCTCCAGCACGAGCTTGGAGATGCGGTCAGGGTTTTCGAGCACTGCCTTGTGGCTGGAGGATGAGCCGATAGTCGTGACGATGCCTTCGCCAACGCGGGCGATGATGGTTTCTTCCGTCGCACCACCGACGAGGCGGGCGATGTTGGCTCGCACGGTCACGCGGGCGCGGGCCTTGAGCTGAATACCATCCTGCGCCACCGCGTCAATCGTGCTCTTGCCCGAGTTGGGGCTGGGGCAGTCGATGACCTTGGGGTTCACGCTGGTTTGCACGGCGTCGAGAATGTCGCGGCCGGCGAGGTCGATGGCGCACGCGGTGTCCCACGGCAGTTCAATCTTCGCACGGTCAGCGGCGATCAAGGCGTTGACCACGCGGGGCACGTTACCGCCGGCGAGGTAGTGCGTTTCAAGCTGATTGGTCGACACGGTCAGGCCGGCCTTCACAGCACGAATGCGCGAGAGCACGATGGTTCGCGGATCGACCCGCCTGAACCGCATGCCGATGATCTCCAGAAAGCCCACGGGGGCCTTGGAGAGCACTGCCTGGAACCAGAGGTTGAAGTACTGAATGACGAACAGCAGCACGACCAATGCGATCAGCGCTGCGATGATCAGCACGGCGATCAGCACGACCACGCCGGCTTCTTGAGCCAGGGTGTTCAGAGCAAGGGGGGATAGGGCGGGCATCAGCGTCTCCTTCGAAGCTTGGGTGTGTCGGCGGCTGGCCGAGCGTTCCGGAAAGTTTTGACTTCATGATGGCGTGTGAAAGGCGATCAGACAAGTAGGGGTCACGAATAACCCGGCGCGCGGCGGTCGGGGTCGTGGGATGACGCGTCGGCCGACTTGCCTGCGGATGGTTTCTCATCGGCGTGCCCGGCAGTCGTTTGGGCGGTCGCGTTCGCGCTCGTGTCGGCGGGGTTGCAGTTTTCCAAGGCCTGGAGCCAGGGGGCGATCGGCTCGTCGCGTTGGGCGATGGTGTGACGGGCGGCAAGGCGGAGTCGTCCGGTGCTGTCGGGATCGCTGAGCATCTCGGTGATTTCATGGGCCAGGAAGCGCGGCTCGCCGCTGTCCGCCAGGCGGGCGTTGCGGTTGTGCGTGAGCCACTCGCGAACGCGCGGCGTCGGCTCGGCGACAATCGGCAGCCCGGCCGCCATCGCCGAGGTCAGCGCCAGGCCGCCGGCACCGGGGCCCATGGTCATGACCAGGTCGCAGCCGGCCGTCACCTGCCACGGCGTTGCGAGCTTTGGTTCGAGCACGATGGGGAAGTGGCCGCCTAGATTTTCCATCATCAGTTGAGCCCGCGGCCGATGCCACTGGTCCGGGTGTAGCAGTACCGCCACCTGCCCCGGCCAGCCGGCGTCGCATAGCGTTTCCCGCGCCACGCTCGCCGCGATCGCGCCCAGTTGTGCGTCGACCACCACCGGCGGGTCCGCCAGCATCGCCACCACCTTCACCCGCTCGTCCGACACCCCCCAGCGGGTTCGCAGCACGCCCCGCGCGTCGCTCGGCACCGGCGGGCGCAGCGCCAAGGCCGGCAACGGCTGTACCGCTTCGTACCAGTCGCGCAACGGCCCGTTGGTGAGCGTGGTCCGCAAGGCGTCGCCGAGCGTGACCACGCGCGTGCCGCCCATGCCCGGCCAGCGCAGACACCATCGCACCATGCGCCCGGCGTCACTGCCGATCGACTGCACCGCCACCATCACGCGCGGCGTCGTCGGGCGAAGTACCCGAGCCGCCAGCAGCGACCCTGCCGACCAGCACACGATCTGCGACGCCGGCCCCACAGCCGAGAGCACACGTCGCAGCGCCGGCAGTCCGCACACCGCCCGGCCGAACGGCACGCCGACGCGGTGTGCCCCGCGCAATTGCGCCGCTTCCGCCAGGTCGCTCAGCGCCGAGTTGCCCATCAGCACCACTGTCGAGCGCTCGCCCGCTTCTGCACGAAGCATCGCCAGCAGCGCCAGCGTCGTGCCACACGTTTGCGGCGAGGCAGCTTCAACCAGATGCACCACCCGCTCGGTTGAAGCGGAAGATGCCGACGGACTCGTGTTGGGAATATTGCTTGAATTCACCGACTGGCTCTTGCGTCGTTAGCGTGACGTTTGCAGTCGGATGATAGCAAGTGAGTGCGAGGAGATGCGGCGAGGCTCAAGGTAATTGCGAGCCACCTTCCAGACGCTGGTGGTCATAGAAGACTTGTGCGATTTCCCGGCCCATCTGTTCGGCCAATGCTTGCAGGAGCATCGCCTCCAGGCTGGTGTCGGCCTCGCCGCTGACGCGGTGCGACAACTGCGATTGGATCCGCAGCCCCGGGGCCGGCCCGCCGTCGGCGTCCATCCGCCGGGCGAGGGGGAACAGCCGACGACTCTCGGCCGCGTCGATGACCTTCACCTCCGCGTACGCCGTCGGCCGATACACGCCCGGCTCGAACACAAGGTCCACCTCGTCGATCAGCACGTGAATCACCTGGTCCGCGCCGAGCTGTTGCCCGATCCGGTCGATCGGCATGCGGCGGTAGTCTTCGTCCAGCCGCTCGGCCAACTCCGCGAGATCGCTTTGACTCACCACGCCGCGGCGCACCGCCCGGTTTTCTTCCAGGTGGAAGCCGACGTGACTGGCGATCAGCCGACTCAGCCTCGGATCGCCCAGCGCGTTGTCCGGATCTTCCACCATCACCAGCGTCGGCCGATCGGGAATCTTATACTGCGCCGGCACGCGCTCGCCACCCATCCCAGCCAGGAACGCGACGCCCTCGCAGCCCGCGGTGAACACCACGGCCAGCAGCATCATCGACAACAGCCCCAGCCGACCGCGGCGAAGCATGGGGGAAACGCTTTGCATCTGCATCACTGCCACACCTCGTGATCATGGAACAGTCGGCCGGTCTCAAGTCCGAATCGGGTGATCAACTCGCCCTGGATCGCTCCGGGGTTTGTGCTCACCGCACCGATGGTCGAATTTTCCGGATACTCCACCCGGACGGTCGTGCTGTAGCGAGGCTGGTCCGGGTCGCGGGCGTCCGCCTCGACGACCATCACCGTGCCCGACAGCAGGCCCTGGTAGATGTGCATGTTGCCCGGCTCGTGCAGGCGGTAGTCCATCAGGTCGACGATGACCAGGCGGTCGACGTCGAGTTTTTCGAATATTTCGGTGTATCGGCCGGTCGACCAGTAGGGGTTGTCATGCTGGAAGCTGATGACGTCGCGGGGGTTGACCAGTTGCACGCCGACCACATGCTCGGCGATTTCCGTGCTGATCTCCCGGCTGATCAGCATCGGTGCCTGGCGGTGTTGGTGGAGAGTGTACTCATCCACATCGACGAGCACCGCGACGCGCTGGTTCTCCAGGCCGGTGTAGTCGGCTTTGATCTTGACGCGCTTCTGCCCGCCCGCGACGCCGTGGGCGACCCACCCCAGCGGCCCGCAGCCGGCGAGACTGATCGACAGCATCGCCAGCAGCAGCAGGCGGAGGCTCGTGTTCCCGGCAGGCCGGGCCGATCGGGCGCCCCTCGCGCCGCGAGTTGCTTCGAAGGAAGTCTGGTTCATATAGGGTCAGGTTCCAAGCAGGACGTCGCTGAGGGTGTAGGCCCAGCCGAGCAGCAGCAGGATCACGAGCGCGACGATCGTGGCCGGCCTGAAGATCAACTGGAAGATCGGCGTGAGGACCATGCCAGTGATGGCGGCATAGCCGGTGAGGATGGCGGTCATGGCGGTGAGGATCGCCAGCACCGCACCGGCGGGTTGGGTGGCGAAGGCGGCAGCGAGGTTGAAGTCGGCGGCGTGGGAGAAGGCCGTGGTCATGCCGCAGGTTGCACAGGGCAGGCCCGTGCCGGCAAGGAAGCCGCAGGCGGGCAGGCCCAGTTGCTGGTGCGTGCCCGTACCGCTGCCACTGGGCTCCAGCCACGCGGCGACGAGCAGCAAGCCGAACGTCGCCAGCGAAGCGCCGCCGGCGATCATGCGCGGCAGGTGAGCTTGCCAGGCCGGGGTCGGCACGGTGGCCGGCGCCTCGGCGGGCGTCAGGTTGGAAGTCTCGTCGGCCATCACCGTGTCAGGATACCTTCGCTCTCGGTCAACTGGCAAACCGTTGACCAATCATACGAGCGAGGCGGGTGTGAGGGTCGTTGTCGTGAGGGGTGCTTTTTGACCGGCGGCCGATCGGCGACCATGAAGCGAAGCGGGCCGAGCGGCTATCGCACGTTCTCCAACCATGACAGCAGCGCCTCTTCGCTTTGCATGCCCAGCCGACCGGAGATCGGCTGACCCTCGGCGTCCATGACGATGTACGTCGGCGGGCCGGGCACGCCATACATCTCCACCGCCTGCATCGCCGGGCTGCCGGGCCGCTGTACCGTCATGTCGACTTTGACGGGGATGAAATGCTCACTGATCGCGTCGGCCACATGCTGCTGCGAAAACACCGTGCTGCTCATCTGCTGACAGGGGCCGCACCAGTCGGCGGTGAAGTTCACCAGCATCGGCTTGCCCGTCTCGCGCGACAACTCGCTGCCCCGCGCCAGGCCCTCTTCCCAGGGCACGATGTCTTGTCCGGCCGCGGCCTGTCGGCCGAAGTCCACCAGCCACGACACACCCAGCAGGCCGACGATCACCAACGTCCACATCCCGACGCGCATCCAGACGCTACGTCGGCCGCGGGGTTTCCCTTCATCATCGAGCGGTTGAATGACTTTCATCTTCTGGCTCCCCTTCATGCAATTTACAATCGGCAACTTGTGCGACAACGTGGGTTCCCATTTAGCCGCGGGCCTTGGTCGGCGCGTTCGGCCCTGCGGGCCGAAAAAGGCGGTGCGAGCACCGCCGCTAAATGTCGCATGCGCAGAAGCCGCGTTGTCGTATTCGGCCGAGGCGAAAAACATCTATTCGCCTCGTCAGCCTTAATAACGCATGGCGGTGGCTGATTGTTCCCGAACTTTCGGGTGGCGCGGATGGCGGGCGATCAACCGTAGCCGAGCGTGTCCAGGTCGTCTTCGTTGAGGCCGAAGTGATGGCCGATTTCATGCAGCACGGTGATGCGGATCTGTCGGTAGAGCTCGTCCTGTTGTGCCGGTGTGAGTCGACTGCCCGAGCCCACGCCCGCGAGTGAGAAGATCGGGCCGCGAAAGATCATCATCCGGTCGGGCATGCCGTCGCCGCCGCCGACGCTGCGCTCGGTCAACGGCGTGCCCCAGTGCAGGCCGCAGAGGTCCGCGTCGTCATCTTCCATTTCGAGGTCTGCCAGCAGCGCGGCCGACGGCTCGTCCTCCACGATCAACGGCACTTCTTCGAGCAGCTCATGCAGTTGTTCCGGCAGTGCGTCGATGATCTCATCGAGCATCCGGTCGAACAGTAAACGTTGGGCGGAAGTCACCATTTTGGTTTCTGGTGTCTGATCTCTGGTTTCTGGTGATTCACAGCGGGACCGCTACGCGGAACCAGAAACCAGAAACGAGAAACCAGAAACCCCGTACTTATCAGGGGTATGGCGTGCGTGGCGGGTCGCCTGGCATTTCCAGTTGGCCGATGATCTCATCGATCGACGTGCAGCCTTGATCTTTCAGATACGCCTGCACGCCGTCGAGCACCTTCAACGGCGTGGCCGGGTCGACGAACAGGGCAGTGCCCACCGCGAGCCCCGTTGCGCCCGCGAGCAGAAACTCGACCGCGTCCTGCCAATATTGAATACCGCCCATGCCGATCAGCGGCACACCCGCATCGCGGGCCACTTCGCGGTACACCCGGCTGGTGAGGTACACCGCCAGCGGCCGTACCGCCGGGCCCGACAGCCCGCCCGTACCGTTGGCGATGCGCGGCTTGCGTGTGTGAATGTCGATCGCCATCGCGGTATAAGTGTTGATCAGGCTCAGCACGTCCGCGCCGCCTTCGACCGCGGCACGGGCCGTGGCGGTGATGTCTTCCACGTTGGGCGATAGCTTGACGATCAGCTTCGCCTGCTTGTCCATCGCGCTGGCGACCTCGGCGATCAGGTCCTTGAGTAGCTTTGGGTTCGTGCCGAACGTCAGGCCGTCTTTCACGTTGGGGCAGGACACGTTCAACTCGATGGCGTCGACTGCAGCCTCGCCCGCGACGTTGCCCGCCACGCTGACGTAGTCGTCCACGCTATGGCCGGCGACGTTGACGATGATGCGCGGCCCGGTCTCGCGCATCTTGACCAGTTGTGGCAGCTTGTCGCGCATAAACGCGGCGTGCCCGACATTGGCCAGGCCGATCGCGTTGAGCATGCCGCCGCGGGTTTCGACGATGCGGTGTGCCGGGTTGCCGGCTCGCGTTTCGGCGGTGATCGACTTGGTGACGAACGCGCCGAACTTTGAAAGGTCGACAAAGTCGGCATATTCGTAGGCGTAGCCGCACGTGCCCGAAGCGGTCATCATCGGGTTGGCCAGCTCGAGCCCGGCAAGGTTGACCGCCATGCTCGGCCCGGCGTCGGTGGTGGGGGGGGCTTGGTTCATCTCACATCACTTTGTAGCAAAAACGCGTGGCGAGCGTGCATTGTAGGACGGGTGTGAGGTTTCTGGTTTCTCGTTTCTGGTCCTTGGTTTTTTCGAGCAGAACCGCAGCATTTCAACCAGAAACGAGAAACCAGAAACCAGAAACGTTATCTTCCTCTTATGGCAGCAGATCAGACGAGCTTATCGCCCGAGGTGACGGTGTGGGCCGACGCGCGGAGCGCTGCGGGGGTGATGGCGGTGCTCGACCGGATGGGCTCGGCAGTGCGTCCGATCGGCGTGGGCGGGCCGCGCGAGCCGGGCGTTGCCAGCGATGCGGGCGTGGACCGACTCGCCGCGACGTTGGATTGCGCCCGGAACGATGATCTGCGGAAACTGCTGGTCGATCGGCCGGCGGCGTTTTTGTTGCTGGCGACGATGCGCGACGCGAGCGTGGCCGACGTGCAGTCGGCGGTGCGACAGGGCATGATCGTGCTGGCGCTGGAGCCGGTGGTGGAGGAACTGGCGGAGCTGAAGACGTTGAACCGGGCCGACCGCAGCGCGGGGGCAGGGGTGGGGCGGATCCTGCCCGTGCCGGCGTTCGATTCATCGCCGGGCTATCTCAGCGCCGCCGAGCCGGGCGATGCCATGGGCGAAGCCCGCACGCTTCATTATGAAAGCCTCGGCACGTCGGCCGAGGGCTCGCTTTACGCTCGCCTGCTTGACGGCTGGCGGACTGTGCTCGCCTTTTCATCCATGCCTGTCACGATCGACGCTTCGCTCGCCGCAGCCGATGACGAACTGGTCGGCCGTGCACGCACCGCCTCACTGCGCGACATGGGCGGCGCCCTGACCGCCCACGGCCGCATGGACGATGGCAGCTCGGCCCTGCTGCACATTGCCGACCGTTCCGCCGAAACCCGCCGGGCCCTGCACGTGCTCGGCCGAGAGGGCCAGTTACGCGTCGACGACGTCAGCTACAGCCTCCGCCAGATCACCGGCGAACTGCTGGACGAGGCCCGCCCCGAGTCGGGCGCAACCTTCGCCGACCTGGTCGCCTGGCAGTGGCGTCGGCTGATCGATCGTCTCGACGGCGTCCTGCCTGACCCGCCGTCACCGGGCTATGAAAATAACGCACTGGCCTGCTGCCTCGCCTGCCTGCTGAGCATCCGCACCGGCCAACCGGAGAGCCCCGCCAAGCTGGCGGAGATCGGGCGGTGATCGTTCGGAATTGCTAATTGCTAATTGCTGATTGCATCGGTGAAGGCCTCCAATCAGCAATCAGCGTTTAGCGATTAGCAATTCCCCCTTGCTCCGGGATTTCGTCGACATTGCCGGGCCGGGCGGGGTTAGGTTTGACACTGGCCGCGGTGGCCTTAAACTTATGGCGTCTTTCGTGGCCGACCGTGACAGGGCCCACTCAGCGAGTGGGCGATGGCGCGGACAGGGACGCGGCTGGCGGCGACCGGCAGCCGTCGCGTAGGAGCTGACGAAAGATGGTCGGGCACCCTCTCTGGTGCTGCTTGCCGCTTTTTGCGTGCGGGTGGCGCTGTCGGAAGGGCGCTTCAGCCCATGATGCCGTGCGTGCATGTCGACGAGCGTGTTTTACGCAAGCCGACGTCCGCCACGGTGAAACGACAGCAATCGGCCGACAGGCCGTAAAATTGGCCCGTGGTGTAATTGGTAACACGCCAGGTTTTGATCCTGGTATTTCTGGTTCGAGTCCAGGCGGGCCAGTTTTTTTGCAATTTCGAATTTCGAATTTGGGATTTCGGATTTGCCGAGTACCGGAATGGTCATGAGCGACGATCGACAAATCCGAAATTCGAAATCCGAAATTCGAAATGCCCCAACCGCCATCCTCCTCGCGGCCGGCAAGGGCACGCGGATGGGTGGCGATCGCGCGAAGGTGCTCTACGAAGCGGCCGGCCAGTCGATGATCCGCTGGGTCGTGCAGGCGTGCAAAGCGGCAGGGTGTGAGCGGGTGATCGTCGTCGTTGGCTATCAGGCCGACGCGGTCCGCGAATCGCTCGCCGATGAGCCTGGCGTGGCGTTTGTCGAGCAGACCGAGCAACTCGGCACGGGGCACGCCGCGATGATGGCAGCGCCTTGCTTTGAAGGGCGACCCGCCACGGACGTGTTTGTGCTCGCCGGCGACGCACCGCTGATTCGTGAGCAGACGTTGGCGAAGCTGCTGGCGGTGCACCGCGAAACGCAGGCCGTCGCGACGCTCGCCACCGCCGAGCTTGACGACCCCACCGGCTACGGCCGAGTGCTGCGTGATGCCTCGGGCAACTTCGATGCCATCGTCGAACAGAAAGACGCCACCGACGAACAACGCGCCATCCGCGAAGTCAACCCCAGCTACTACTGCTTCCGCAGCGACCGCCTGTTCGACTCGCTCGCGAAGGTGAGCAACGACAACAAGCAGGGCGAGTACTACCTCACCGACGTGCCGGGCATGCTCAAGCAGGCCGGCGAACGCGTTTCGGTTGTCGACGCCGTGCCCGCGGAAGACGTCATCGGCGTCAACACGCCGGAGCAACTGGCCGTGGTGGACGAGATTTTGAAAAACCGTGCATCAGGCATGCGTGTTTAGGGGCTGCCCCGCAGGGGCGGTCTGCCGCCAGACTTTCGAACTGAGCCCAATCATGAGCCGATCCGATCGTGACAGCATGAAAATCTTCTGCGGCCGCGCCAGCCGAACGCTGTGCGAGCAGATCTGCCGTTACCTCGATCTACCGATGGGCCAAGGCCACACCGACATGTTCCCCGACGGCGAGCTGCTCGTGAAAGTCGAGGAAGACGTCCGCGGCCGCGACTGCTTCGTGCTCCAGTCAACCTACCATCCGGTCAACGCCCACCTGATGGAACTGTTGATCTACATCGACACGCTCCGCCGCGCGAGTGCTCATCGCATCACGGCCGTCATCCCCTACTTCGGCTACGCCCGGCAAGACCGCAAAGACGAGGGCCGAACCCCCATCACCGCCAAGCTGGTCGCCAACCTCATCACCGCCGCGGGCGCGGACCGCGTGCTCGCGATGGACCTGCATGCAGCGCAGATTCAAGGTTTTTTCGACATTCCCGTGGATCACATGCACGCTTCGCCGGTGATCGTGGAGTACTTCGAGTCGATTCGCGATCAGCTCAGCGACCTCGTGCTCGTCAGCCCCGACGTGGGCAATGTGAAGATGGCCGGCGCGTATGCCAACTGGCTCAACGGCGATCTGGCCATCATCGACAAGCGACGCAAAAGTGGCACGGAAGTCGTCTCTGCGAACATCATCGGCGACGTTAAGGGCAAGACCGCCCTCATGGTTGATGACATGATCACTACCGCGGGCACGATGTGCGAAGCCGCCCGCCTGCTTAAAGAACGCGGCGCGAAGGACATCATCTGCGCCTGCACCCACCCGGTGCTCGTCGGCCTGGCAATGGAACGCCTGAGCGATGCGCCCATCAGCCGTGTCGTCGTGACCGACACGATTCCCTGCGGAGCCCGGTGCTCGCCGATTCAGGACAAGCTTGTCGAGCTGCCGGTCGCCTCGCTGCTGGGCGAAGCGATGCACCGCATTCACCACAACCAGTCCGTTTCCAGCCTCTTCCGTCCCGACGGCGGCGGCAAACGATAATCCCAACCACAAACGAAACACCATAACCGGAGAAATACCATGGCGACCCACGACATCCCCAAAATTGAAGTGCAACCCCGCGACCGAGTCGGCAGCCGATACGCCGCACGACTGCGCAAAGAAGGCAAGCTCCCCGGCGTGATCTACGGCCACAAAGAAGACCCCAAGTCTGTCACGCTCGACTATCGCCAGTTCACCGACCTGCTCGAAGGCCATGCACACCTGTTGCAGGTGACCATCGACGGCAAGACCGAGCCTTGTCTGATCAAAGACATGCAGTGGGACCACCTCGGCATCAGCCTCGTACACGTGGACCTCGCTCGCGTTAACCTGTCCGAAGAAGTCGAGGTCGAAGTCGAACTCGCACTCACCGGCGAACCGAAGGCACTCGAACAGGCCGGTGCGATTCTCGACCATCCGCTTGGCTCGATCGAGATCGCTTGCCGGGCCGACGCGATTCCGGAGAGCATTCAGCACGATATCTCCGAACTGGCCGTGGGCGACGCCGTGACCGTAGCGGACCTGAAGCTGCCCGATGGCGTGCGAGCCGTGACCGATTCGGAGACGGTGATCGCTCAGATTCAGGTCATGGCCGAGGAGCCGGAAGAAGAGACCGCCGAAGCCGTCGAAGGCGAGCCGGAAGTCATCGGCCGCAGCGAGCAGGAAGAAGGCGAAACCGACGAGAAGTAATCCCCTCCCCAGGGACTCAAGTGCAACATCGTTAAGGCAGGGCGGCTTCAGCTGCCCTGCCTTTTCACCATAACCTCGCCCCCTGCATCCCGGACCCACGCCCATGAAGCTCATCGTCGGCCTAGGCAACCCCGGTCCCGAGTACGTTGCGACTCGACACAACGTCGGGTTCATGGTGGTCGAACGCCTCGCCCGCCGCCATCGCATCAACGATGCGCCACGGGCCAAGTTTCACTCGGCCGTTGTCGAGGGCCCGGTCGCCGACGAAAAGTGTCTGCTCATGCTCCCGCAGACCTACATGAATCGCTCGGGCCTTGCGGTCGCGGACGCGATGCGCTTCTACAAGCTCGACAAGCCCGACCTGCTGGTCGTGGTGGACGATGTGGCACTACCCGTCGGCCGCATTCGCCTGCGCGGTGAGGGCAGTGCCGGCGGCCACAACGGCTTGACCGATATCGAAAAAGCCGTCAACGGCCGGGACTACCCCCGCTTGCGCATCGGCATCGACCCGCCCGGCCGAGCCCGGCAGCGCGATTACGTGCTTGGCCGATTCAGCCCCGATCAGCTCGACCGCCTCGACCCGGCGATGGACAAAGCCTGCGACGCGATCGAGTGCTGGATTCGCGATGGGCTGGAAAAGGCCATGAGCCTGCATAACGCCAGCGACTGACCTTTTTTCAGCTGTATCCCATTCAATTCAACCGGTGGATGGCCCCGTGCTGTATTTGCGGGGTATCGCTTCCCCGGGGTTGTCCAGTCATTACTCGACTGCGGTCCATGATCGAATGGCGATCTTTTCGCTGCGCCCGATAATCCGCGAACTGGAAAACACCCTCCAAAACGTGATCAATGCTGATTTTGCTCTTTATCGCCGATTGGACAGAGAGATATTGACGTTCGCCTTCCTTTCGGTTAACGTATACCGAACAAGTGTCGGGGAAAGTTTAAAGCGCCCGGCCATGGAACGTCGAAAGTAGAGCGGACACACGATGCGAGACCCCAATATGTGGGGGATCGCCAGTGAATCGACTACTACCGAGAGGACGACTTCGATGGCTATTCCGCTTGTCATGCTCGGACCCGGCGGCGATTACCAGACCCGCTACCAGATCAAGGGGCAGGGGCTGATCCGCCAAGCCGCGGCGACGTTGGAGCAGCAGCCCGACACTGAGACGGCCGGCTCAATGGCGGGTTGGGACCGTCTGCCGCGTCGCGGCGGGCAGGGTGACGCCGGTGATGACGCCGGGCAGGGCAGCTCGCGGTGGAGTGAGTCGGACTGCTTCGAGCACGCGTCGGCTCAGGCCGGGGCGGGCACGTATGACGCCGCCGGCCGAATCCGTGAAGCGGCGGCGGGCAAGGCGATGCACGCGGCGTTGCTCGCCTGGCTGGGTGAACAGGGGCGTGCGTTGGCCGACCAGCTCGAGCTGGTGCACCGTCTGCGGCGGGAGATGGTGGTGGCGGTGTGGCGGAAGGCGTCGCCGACGGTTGGCGACAAGGCCGCGACCGATAGTGTTTCCGGTGGATCGATCGACAAGCTGGTGAAGGAGCAAGACCATGAATCTAACCCCCAAGCAACTGCACATTCTCACACGCATCCGCGACATTCGGCTGGCCCGCGGGTACTCGCCGACGATGCAGGAACTCGCCGACGAGCTCGGGGTGAGCAAGGTCACCGTCTTCGAACACGTCGAGGCGCTCATCAAAAAAGGGGCTTTGGTTCGCCAGCCCAACAAGGCTCGCTCTTTGGAGGTTAGCCCCGAAGTCGAGCTGCCCGACGAAACACGCTCGACGCGGCTGCCGCTGGTCGGCTCCATCGCCGCCGGCTCACCGATCGAAGCCGTGGAAGACCGTGAGCACCTCGATCTCGAAACGATCTTCACACCCCCGGGCACGAGTCCGCGAAACACATTCGTCCTCCGCGTGCGCGGCGACTCGATGATCGACGAACAGATCCGCGATGGCGATTACGTCGTATGTGAAAAAGCAAGCCAGGCCCGCAACGGCCAGACCGTCGTCGCTTTGCTGGACACCGGTGAAGCGACGCTCAAGAAGCTCTATCGCGAAAAGGACGGCCGCGTCCGCCTCCAGCCCGCCAACGAAGCTTACGAACCGATGTGGATCGAGCCCGATCGCGTGCAGATTCAGGGCATCCTCATCGGCGTTGTGCGCACCTACTGAGTGCACCCGTTCCCTCTACCGCCCCGCGTGCTGTTGGCATACCTTCCCCCACGTCGCTTGCGGCTTGGCGTCCTCAACCCGGAAGAACCAGGCATGAAGATCACCGGTGCTGCGACCGTTTTACCCGTGCGCGACCTCGAAGCTTCGCTGCGGTTTTTCATCGATCACCTCGGATTCGCCGAGGAGTTTCGCTTCGGGAATTACGCCGGCGTTCAGTGCGAGCGCCTAATGTTGCATCTTTCACAACAGGGCAATCCCAATACCGCTGAGCCGGGCACGGGCTGCGTCTATGTGTTCTGCGACGAGGTGGATCAGTGGTATGCCCAACTCAATGCCGCAGGCGTCCGAACCGATGGGCCGCCGGAGACCTACCCCTACGGCATGCGCGACTTTCTCGTGTTCGACCCCGACGGCAACCAAATCAGCTTCGGCTGCCCGGTTAAAGAAGACTGACAGTGGCGGAGTTACCCACATTGCCGAAGCCCACGGCGTGACGCCGTGGGCTTCGCTATGCAATCGTGCA